>JBBDWT010000196.1:0-14012 GCA_040902705.1 Acidimicrobiia bacterium
GAGTGCGGGTAGTCCTGCTCCCAGCAGATGTTGTCGATGCCGATCTCGTCGCGCAGCATCAGGCCCACCGGGTCCGCGATGAAGCACGTGAGGATGTGGTCGCGGAACACGTCGGACGGCATGCGCCCGTCGAAGTCCTGACCCGTCCACGCGTGGTGCATGTCGTAGGTGCGGTCGAGCCGGTCGAGGAAGTAGGGGATCCAACCGGTGCCGCCCTCCGAGAGCGCGACCTTCATCGTCGGGAACTCCTTGAACACGCGCGACCACACGAGGTCGGCCGCGGCCATGCAGATGTTCATCGGTTGGAGCGTGATCATCACGTCCATCGGCGCGTCGGGCGCGGTGACCGCGAGCCTCCCCGACGAGCCGAGGTGGATGTTGAGGATCGTCCCCTCGTCGACGAGCGCCTTCCACATCGGGTCCCAGTACGCGTCGTGGAAGCTGGGCTGGTCGAGCGCGGCCGGGTTCTCGGTGAACGTCACCGAGTGACAGCCCTTCGCCGCAACTCGCCGGATCTCGGCGGCGCACAGCTCGGGATCCCAGAGGACCGGCAGCGCCATCGGGATGAAGCGCTCGGGGTACGCGGCGCACCACACGTCGATGGTCCAGTCGTTGTAGGCCTGGGTGACGGCGAGCGCGAGGTCCTTGTCGTCGATCGCCGCGAACAGCCGCCCCGAGAAGGCCGGGAACGAGGGGAAGTTCATGCACGCGAGCACGCCGCCCGCGTTCATGTCCTTGACGCGCTCGTGAACGTCGAAGCAGCCGGGGCGCATCTCGTCGAAGGCAGTCGGGTTGATCCCGTACTCCTCCTTCGGGCGCCCCGCGACTGCGTTGAGCCCGATGTTGGGGATCTCGCTGCCCTGGAAGGTCCACACGTCGTTGCCGTCGTCGGTGCGCACGACGCGAGGGGCGGCGTCGGCGTACCGTGCGGGCATGCGCCCGTCGAACATGTCGGGCGGCTCGACCAGGTGGTCGTCGACGCTGATCATGATCATGTCTTCGGTCTGCATGGGTGCGCTCCGGGTCGGACGAGGCGGTCGGACGAGGCGGGCCGGCTGAGGTTGCTGTGCGAGGCTCGGTTCACCATTCTGACGCCAGGTTCAGTTCCTGTCGAGACAAGCCCCGGAACGGAGTGCGATGAACGACACGGCGCCCACGCCGAACGACAAGGTCTACATCCACGAGCTCATCGACATCCGGGGCCACAACCGGGCCAAGTACATGCACCACATGACGGCGAACTGGGTGCCGGTCGCGATCGCCGAACGGAACCAGCGGTGCTTCGGGGTGTGGGGCACGGTCGGGTCGACGGGGCGCTGGCCCGAGACCGTCAACATGTGGGAGCTCGACGGCTGGGACGGGCTCGCGGCCAACTTCGCCCACGAGTTCTCGCACACCTCGTTGCAGGACCCGTCGCTCGCGGAGTGGTGGGCGCAGGCGGCCGAGTTCCGTCGCGGCGGGTTCGACCGCATCCTCGTCCCCGCGCCGTGGACGTCGCCGATCGAGGAGCTGATCGCACAGGGCGTCAAGGGAGAGGTGTTCGCGCACGAGATCGTGACCGTGCCGCCAGGTGTCGCCGGCGACTACCTCGAGGCGCTGCGAGACGTCGGGCGACCGGCGGTCGAGCAGCTCGGGTTCACGCTCGCCGGCGCGTTCAGCACCGCGATGTGGAACGAGACCGAGTGCATCGTGATCTGGGCCATCCCCGACTGGGCCACGTGGGCGGCGTACGAGCAGTCGCAGGAGGACGAGCGCCTCGAGGAGTGGCGCGATGCACAACGCGATCTCGACGCCGACTTCCTCCGCACCCTCATGGTCGAGGCCCCGCTCAGCCCCCTGCGCATCGGCCGCCAGCCCGCCGAGTCCGACCGCCTCCCCCTCGACCAGATCTAGTCGCGTCCCTGACACGGATGTCAGGCGCGTGCCATGATCCCGGCTGTGCCCGGCGCGCTCGACGGACTTCGTGTGCTCGACCTGTCGTGGGGGATCGCGGGCTCGCTCGGCGTGCTGATGCTCGCCGAGCAGGGCGCCGACGTGATCAAGGTCGAGCCGCCCGGCGGTGACCCGTTCCGCGACTACTCGGGCTACGCGGTCTGGAACCGCTCCCGGCGCTCGGTCACGCTCGACCTGAAGCACCCCGAGGGCCAGGCCGCGTTCCACAAGCTCGCCGCCGGTGCCGACGTGCTCGTCGAGACGTTCCGTCCCGGCGTGACCGACCGCCTCGGCATCGGGTTCGACGCGCTGCACGCGGAGAACCCGCGCCTCGTCTACTGCTCGTGCCCCGCGTACCCGGAGGGCCACCGCCTCGCCGCCGAACCCGGCTACGACGCGCTCGTGCAGGCGGCGAGCGGTCAGCAGTGGGAGCAGCCGGGCTGGCGCCTCGGCCCGATCTTCCTGCACATGCCCATGCCGAGCATGGCCGCGATGTTCCTCGTGCCGACGGGCATCCTCGCCGCGCTCATCGCGCGCGAAGACACCGGTCGCGGCCAGCACGTGCGCACGTCGCTCCTCCAGGGCGCGTACCTCTACACCACGCAGATCTGGACGTGGGCCGAGAAGGCGCCCGGCGACTTCTGGACGATCATGTCGAAGTCGTACCCGGCCGGCAGCCACCAGGAGATGCTCTTCGAGGTCGCGAACGACGACTGGGTCCACATGTCGATCATGAGCGGCCTCCCCGCGATCCGCAGCCAGGACGACATCCTCGGCGTCGACGTCGAGGCATCGAACAACGAGCGCTACGCCATGCTCTCCGAGGAGGAGCGCGCGCAGATCACCCCGCTGCGCAAGGCCGCGTACCTCCAGCAGCAGCGCGACGAGCTCATCGCCGCGTTCCGCGAGAACAACCATGCGATGGAGGCGATCGTCCCGATGGGCGACTCGCTCGGCGGCGGACCGAGCGGCGAGCCGCACCCGCAGCTCGCGGCGAACGGCATGGTCGCGACGGTCGACGACCCCGAGCTCGGCTCGACCACGCAGGTCGGCGTCCCCATCCACCTCGCCGGCACGCCGGGCGGCATCCAGGGTCCGCGCCCGACGCCGGGCCAGCACAACGACGAGATCCTCGGTGAGCTCGGGTACGCAGCCGTTGACCTGAAGGCGTTCACCTGATGGCCGCGAACGAGTCGACGACCGAGCCGACGCGCGCCGCGCTCGAGGGCGTCACCCTCATCGACTTCGGCCAGTACCTCGCGGGGCCGTTCGGCCCGATGATCATCGGCGACCTCGGCGCCGATGTGATCAAGGTCGAGCCGCTCGCCGGCGACGGCATGCGCTTCGTCAACCAGCCGTTCATCGGCTGCCAGCGCGGCAAGCGCGACATCGCACTCAACCTGAAGGCCCCGAAGGGCATCGAGGTCGCGCTCCGGCTCGTCGAGAAGGCCGACATCGTCCACCACAACATGACGGTGGGCGTCGCCGATCGTCTCGGCATCGGGTACGACGCGTGCAAGGCCGTCAACCCCGACGTCGTCTACTGCAACACGTACGCGTACGGCCGCGAGGGCCCGCTCGCGCGCTTCGGCGGGCTCGACCCGCTCTTTCAGGCATCGGCCGGCCTCGAGTACGAGTCGGGCCCGGTGCGCGAGGGCAACCCCCCCATGTACTACCGCTTCGGGATGACCGACACCGCGAACGCGATGCTCTCGGTCGTCGGCTGCCTGACTGCGCTCTACCACCAGCGCCGCACCGGCGAGGGCCAGGAGCTGTGGACGTCGCTGCTCGACGGCGCGCAGATGCTCGCGTCCGACGTGCTGCTCGTCGACGGCGAGACCGCGCCCGTCCCGCAGCTCGACAAGGACCAGACGGGGCTCGGCGCGTGCTACCGCCTCTACGAGACGGGTGACGGGTGGCTCCAGATCGCCGCGGTCACCCAGGGGCAGTGGAAGCTGCTGTGCGAGGGGCTGCGGCTCGAGGAGCTGATCGACGACCCGCGCTTCGTCGACGCCTCGGCACGCGACACCAACCGCGCCCCGCTCGAAGAGCTCATCGGCGAGCAGCTGCGCAAGAAGACCGCGCTGACGTGGTCGCACCTACTCGGGCGCGCGGGTGTGCCGTGCACGATCCCCGTCGACACGTTGGGTGGAGAGCTCGCGTTCTTCGACGCCGACAACGAGCGCCTCGGTCTCGTCGCCGAGTACGAGCACCCGATCCTCGGCACGATGCGTCAGTACGGGTCGCTCATCGACTTCTCCGAGACGCCCGGGAAGATCCACGGCGCGCCGCCGCTCGTCGGCCAGCACACCAAGGAGATCCTCGCCTGGCTCGGCTACGCACCCGACGCCATGGACGCGCTCAAGACCGACGGCGTCGTCTCCTGGCCCGCCACCCCGGCCGAGCCCGGCAGCACCGACTACCCCTGGACCGTCTGACGCGTCCAATCCCCGCCCCGCGACGGCGATCGTGCTCCGCGGCCTCCTCGCTAGGGTTGGCGCCCGCATGACCGACACGACGTGGATCAGCGAAGCACAGCACTCTCTGCCCGGTCTGCTCACGGCGCGACTCGAGTCCGACCCCGACAGCGAGTACCTCGACGTCCTCGGCACGAAGTTCAGCGCGGCCGACGTCGCGCGTACCGCGGGCGCGATCGCGACATCGCTCACCGACCTCGGGGTCCAGCCCGGCGACCGGGTCGCGACGCTGATGGAGAACTCGCCCGAGGGAATGCTGTCGTGGTGGGGCACCGTGCTCAACGGTGCGATCAGCGCCCCGATCAACTCGGCGTACAAGGGTGACTACCTGCGCCACCAGCTCGCCGACTCCGGATCACGCGTCGTCGCGGTGCAAGGAGATCTCGCGTCCCGGGTCGCGGCGGTCGCCGGTGACATCGACTCGCTCGAGCACGTGATCGTGGTCGGCGAGCCCGACACCGAGATCTCGGGCCCCGGGTTGAAGGGCCCGAAGGTCCACCGCTGGGACGACCTCCTCACGGCGCAGCCCACACTGCCGAACATGGACATCGCGCCGAGCGACCTCGCGACCTTCGTGTACACGGGCGGCACGACGGGCCCGTCGAAGGGCTGCATGCTCAGCCACAACTACCACGTCGGCCTCGCGAACCAGATCGCGATCTGCTGGCGGCGCACGCCCGACGACGTCGTGTGGTCGGCGCTCCCGCTCTTCCACTTCAACGCGATCTCGGTGTGCCTCGTCGGCGCGCTGTCGTGCGGCGGGCGAGCCGCGGTGTCGGGCAAGTTCTCGGTCTCGGGGTTCTGGCCCGACATGAACCGCACGGGCGCGACGGTGGTCTCGCTGCTCGGGTCGATGGCGTACCTGCTCGCGAACGACGAGGACCGTCCCGAGATGCCCGGGTCGGGCGCGCCCGAGGCGAACACGTCGCTGCGGTTGATCGGTGCGGCGCCGATGCCGATCGAGATCGATCGCCAGCTGCGAGACCGGTTCCACACCGACGTGTTCAGCGGCGCGTACGGGCTCACTGAGGCGAGCCTGGTGTCGTGGTCGCCCATCGGCGTCGAGAACCGGCCGAACGCGGCGGGCGTCATCAACGACGAGTACTTCGACGTGCGGATCTTCGACGACGACGACAACGAGCTCGGGCGCAACGCCGACGGTGAGATCGTGCTGCGCCCGAAGCGCCCGCACGTCATGTACGAGGGGTACTGGGGCAACCCGGAGGCCACGGTCAGGACGAGCCGGAACCTCTGGTACCACACCGGCGACATCGGTCGGATCGATGATGAGAAGTACCTCTACTTCGTCGACCGCAAGGCCGACTACCTCCGTCGGCGGGGCGAGAACATCTCGAGCTTCGAGGTCGAGAAGATCCTGATGAAGCACGCCGTCATCATCGACGTGGTCGTGCACGCGGTGCCGAGCGAGATCACCGAGGACGACCTCAAGATCACCGCCACGCTGACGCCCGGTGCCGGCCTCACCGAGGAAGAGCTGTTCCTCTGGTGCACCGAAGAGCTCCCGTACTTCGCGCTGCCCCGGTACATCGAGTTCCGCGAGGAGCTCCCGCGCAGCGCCGTCGGACGTGTCCTCAAGCGCGTCCTGCGCGACGAAGGCGTCACCGACGCGACGTGGGACCTCGACACGAGCGACGTCACCTACGAACGCCGTTAGCAGCATCCGGCGTCTCCCCGTCTGCGGCGTTGGTGCGTTCAGGGGTCCTGAGCGCGCCTCAGCGTTCCAACGCACGATGGGGGTGGGTGGGATCAGGTGAAGTGGGGGATGACGTCGCTCGCGAAGCGGCGGAGGGTCGGCTCCGACGCCCGGTCCCACGTGAAGAACACAAACGACGCCACGCCCTGGTCGACGTACTCGCCAATGCGGTCGACGATGGCGGGCGCGGTCCCGATGAAGCCGCCCTCGTGCAGCCCGAAGCCCGAGCCCGGGTAGCGCCGCTCGGCCTTCGCGAGCACCTCGGGCAGTGACGCGTCGTCGGGCGCGAGCACCATCACCGCCTCGAGCGACGTCGCGATCTCCGACGGGTCGCGTCCGATGCGCTCGCACTCGGCGTCGAGCACCGCGCGCTTCGCCGCGACGTCGGTGAGCGCATACGTCGGGACGTTCCAGACGTCGGCATAGCGCGCGACCAGCGGCAGCGTCCGCTTCTCTCCCACGCCGCCGACGTGGATCGGCGGGCGCGGCTGCTGCACCGGCACGGGCAGGTTCGGCATGTCGTGCAGCTGGAACCGCTCACCCTCGTACGTCGTGTGGTCAGTGCCAGCTGCGAACATCCGCGTCACGATCTCGAGCGTCTCGGCGAGGAGCTCGGAGCGGGAGGCGAGTGAGCCCCAGGGGATGCCGGCGCGCTCGTGCTCCGGCTCGTACGAGCCGCTGCCGATGCCCAGCTCGAGCCGCCCGCCCGAGATCACGTCGAGTGTCGTCGCCATCTTGGCGAGCAGTGCCGGATGACGGAACGTCGCGCACAGCACGAGGTGGCCGACGCGCAGCGTGCTGGTCTGCGCGAGCAGCGCGGTTGCGAGCGTCCACGCCTCGAACGACGGCATGTCCGGGAGCTCCGGGCCGTAGAGGTGATCGAAGAGCCACAGCGACGAGATGCCCAGCTCCTCGCACAGACGCGCGCGCTCGAGGATGTCGTCGTACCCGAAGGCGAGCTGCGGCACGTAGATCCCGAAGTCGACGCCGCTCGCCACGGCCCAGGACCGTACCAGCGGCTCCGAGAGCTCAGATGTGCGTCAGGCGACCGTGATGGGCACGTCGCCTCGAGGCAACCCCGACGACCCACGCCGGGGGTGTACTGCTCAGCGTGCAGCCGAGAGCACGGATGCGAGCGGGGAGGACCCGGTGGCGCCGGGCTTCTCAATGGCACGACCGGGCACCGCCCGGTGCGCCGGGCACTTGCATCTCGGGTGGCTGACCGCGTCCGATCCCCCCCGACGGGCGCGGTCAGCCGCTCGTTCGAGCGATCTCCGCGCTCGACAGCACCCTCGCGACGAACCGGTCGAAGAGCTCAGCGAAGCTCTCCCGCTCGTCGGGATCGAACCCTTCGAGGATCTCCCGCAACCACTCGTGACGCACCGCGCGCAGGCGCGCGAGCACGTCGAGGCCGAGCGGTGTGCAGCGCAGCAGTGACGCTCGTCCGTCGGCCGGGTCGGTGTCGCGCATGACGTAGCCGTGGTCGACGAGTCGAGCGACGGGTCGGCTCGCGGTCGAGATGTCGACGCCCGCCGCCGCCGCGACGTCGGACAGCCGTGTGGGGCCGAGCTCGTCGATGCGCGACAGCAGCACCGACGCGGCGCGCTCGAGGCGGATGCCGCTCTTCGCGTCGAGCGTGGCGTTGCCCCGGGGGTCGGTGGCGCGCCGGAGGAGACCGATGAGCGCCTGCTCGATCCGGACCACGGGCTCGCCCGGCGAGGCCGCCGAGGGGGCGGGCGGGGGGGCGGGCGGGGCGGGGGGCGTTCGGCTTGCGCTCACCCGCGCAGTCTGACTAGCTTGCTTGGCTCATGCAAGTAGTTCCCCCGGCGGCCGGGGACGGCTCCGTGGGACGCGTCTCCTACCGCTGGGTGGCGATGGGCGTGTTCCTCGTGAGCACGTTCATGGTCGTGCTCGACACGACGATCGTGAACCTCGCGCTCCCGTCGATGCAGCGCGAGTTCGACACGATCGACGGGGTCGAGTGGGTCATCACCGGCTACCTCGCCGCGGTCGGCGTCGCGCAGATGAGCAGCAGCTGGGTCGCCGACCGCTTCGGGCGCAAGAGCTCGTTCGTCGCGACGCTCGCGGTCTTCACCATCGGCTCCGCGCTGTGCGCGGCCGCGCCCACGCTCCCGCTCCTCGTCCTCGCGCGCGTGATCCAGGGGATCGGCGGCGGGATGCTCATCCCGATCACCATGGCGATGGTCTACGAGCTCTTCGAACCGGAGGAGCGCGGCCGCGCGCTCGGCATCTGGGGCGTCGCGGTCATGGCCGCGCCGGCGATCGGTCCCGTGCTCGGCGGCACGGTCGTCAGCGAGATCGGGTGGCGGTGGCTCTTCCTCGTGAACGTGCCCATCGGCCTGATCGGCGTGCCGCTCGCGATGCGGCTGCTGCGCGAGACGGCCGGGGGCGAGCCGCGACGCCTCGACACGACCGGACTCGCCGCGGCATCCAGCGCGATCGTGCTGCTCCTGATCGGGCTCGCCGACGGCGGCACCGAGGGCTTCGGGAGCGCGACCGCGATCGTGACGCTCGCGACCAGCGCGGTGCTCGCGGTGTGGTTCGTCCGCCACACTCTTGGCTCGCCGACTCCCCTCGTCGACCTACGCATCCTCGGCCATCCGGTGTTCGCCGCCGCGATGGTCGTGCTCGTGCTGCTGTCGGTCGCGCAGTTCGCGCGGCTCGTCTACATCCCGCTCGAGCTCGGCACGACGCGCGACATCAGCGCACTCACCATCGGGCTCGTCATGCTTCCCCAGGCGATCGGCATCGCGATCACGATGCCGATCAGTGGGCGCCTCGCTGACCGCATCGGCGCGCGCGTCCCCGCGGTCATCGGCATCACGATGTTCGCCGCATCGTTCTTCGCGCTGTCGAACCTCTCGCCGGAGACGTCCCTCGAGTACATCTCGGGCTGCCTGTTCTTCGGCGGCGTCGGCACCGGCCTGGCGATGATGCCACCGAACGTCGTCGCGATGAACTCCGTGACGGCCAAGAAGGTGTCGCAGGCAACGGCGCTGAGCCAGGTGAGCCGCCAGCTCGCGGCGGCGGTCGGCACTGCCGTGCTGGCCGCGGTGTTCGCGAGCCTCCGCCCGACGGGAGACCTCGCCAGCCGCGCCAACGTCGATGCGTCCGTCGACGCGTACGACACCGTCTTCATGATCGTGTTCGTGCTGCTCGTGATCACTGCGCTCCTCGCGCTGCTCCTCCCGGGCAAGCGCGGCGCGCTCGAGCTCCAGGCCGAGCGACGCCGCGAGCGCGGTGTGCTCCGGGGCATCGGCGAACTCGAGCTCGAGACCGAGGGCGGCCTCGCCGCCGAGGTGCTCTGAGCCGACCACCACCCGGCGTGGGCACCGGCGTCGCTCACGTCACTAGCGTCCTCCTCGTGCCCGACGACATGATGCGGCGACCGCCGCTCGACCGCGCCGTGCGATGGATCGCCGCACGGTCCGGCAAGGTCGTGTTCGGGATGGTCTTCGCATGGTTCGTCGCGTGGACCGCGAGCGTCTACCTCCTGCTCGACGCGATCGTCACGACCCGGTACCAGCAAGGGCTCGCCGAGCTTGCCGCACCGCTGATGACCGCGTTCGGCGCGCTGTTCGCATTCCTCACCGCGTTCGTCATCACCATCGAGTGGAACCAGCACCGCGACGTCGAGCAGACCGTCGGCCTCGAGGCCGACGCATGCCTCCGCCTGATCTGGGCGAGCGAATCACCGGGCTGTGACGGCCCGGGGACGCGTGCGAGGCTGCTCACCTACCTCCGATCGGTGCGCAACGACGAGTGGCCGACGCTGCCCCGCGGCTCGGACGGGTGCAAGACGACGCACGCACTGATGCTCCAGCTCCAGCGTCACGTGCGCACGATGGCCGCGCACCGAGAGGTCAGATCGGCGGCCGCCAACGACCTCATCCAGGCAGCCGACTCGATGGTGGTCACGCGCGCCGACCGGCTCAACGCGGCGGGCCACGACCTGCCGACACCGCTCTTCCTGCTCGCCTTCCTGGCCGGGATCATGCTCACGCTGAACGCGGTCTCGCTGTCGCTGACCTTGCAACGCGGATACTCGATTGTGATCGGTGGTCTCGTCGTCCTCATCGCGTCGGACCTCGCCCTGCTGATCGCCCTCAGCTCGCCCTTCGCGGGCGCGCTGCGCGTGCACGGGCGATCGATCGCCAGGATCCTGTCGGAGCTCGAAGCCGGACACTACGGAGAGAGGTGATCGAGTGACCTCGTACGACGACGTGATCAGGGACGTGGTCGACGTCGTCGAGGCCTTCGGTGCGGCGATCATGGTCGTCGGCGGCCTCGGGGCGTTCGTGTGGTTCGCGCGCCAGGTGGTGCAGCGCGTCGACAACTCGTACGCGCAGCTCCGTCGGCACCTCGGCCGGGTCATCCTCGTCGGCCTCGAGGTGCTCATCGTCGGCGACATCATCCGGACGATCATCGTGGAGCCGACCCTCGAGAGCGTCGGTGTCCTCGGCATCATCGTGCTGATCCGGATCGTGCTGAGCTTCTCGCTCGAGGTCGAGATCGACGGCACCTGGCCCTGGAGACGCGGGAAGCCCGAGGCAACGGGGTGACGCCGGCGGCCGACGAGCTCGAGCCGGCCGTACGGCTGGAGCGGTGGACCGGGCCCTGGCCCGACGACGATCCCGACGCCAACTTCAAGGCCGACGTCACGCTCTACTCGAACGTCGACCCGCTCACGACGATCCGGAACCTCGCGGCCGCCATCGACGTCCCGGTCGGCGCGCTCGTGCGGTACGTGCTCGCGAAGTGGGCCACGGCCGGGAGTGGTGGCCTGCTCGAGCTCGGACCGACGATGACCCGCCGTCTCGGCGCGGTGTGCGACCGGGCGGAGGCGGCCGACAGCGACGGGGCGCGCCTCGCGGCCTACCACGAGCTGCGGGAGCTCCTCGGCTGGCTCCAGCTCCCGCTCGACCAGCCCGACGTCTACTGAAGCGGCGGCGCGGCGATGATCCACCGATACGGTCGCGGGCGAGTGCTTCGGGACGGCGACGACCGGGACAGGATGCGTCGGTGGAGGGCGGCACTCACGATCGTGGTGGCGGCCGCGGCGGTCGCATCCCCGAGCGCAGCCGCGTCCCACGAACCGACCGACGCCACGGCCGCGCTGCGCGCCGGGCTCGATGCCGACCTGCTGAGCGATCCCAACATCCCGGGGGAGGCGCTCGCGGTCCGCGCTCCTGGCGTGCGCGCCACGCTCGCGGTCGGTCTGGCCGACGTGGAGGCCGGCACGCCGCTCGAGCCCGACACCCCGTTCCGGGTCGCGAGCATGACCAAGACCTTCGTCGCCGCCGCGGTGCTGCGCCTCGTCGAGAAGGGCGAGCTCGGTCTCGACGATCCCATGGCGAAGCACGTCTCCGAGGAGTCACGGTCGGTGCTGCGCGTCGACGGGTACGACGTCGACACGATCACGGTGCGCCAGCTCCTCCAGCACACGTCAGGGCTCTTCGACTACGCCGACACCTCCGACTACGACGACGTGAACGTGTCGGACCCCGCGCACCGGTGGACGCGGCTCGAGCAGCTCCAGTTCGCGACCGAGCACGGCGACCGGGTCGGCGAGCCCGGCGAGGTGTTCAACTACTCCGACACCGGCTACATCCTGCTCGGGGAGATCCTGGAGCGGACGACCGGCAAGACCTTGCCGGCCGCGGTGCGGAGCGTGATCGACTTCGACCGACTCGGCCTCGACGACACCTGGTGGGAGACCCTCGAGCCCGCGCCCGCGGGAGCGCCGCCACGCGCGCACCAGTACTTCGGCACGTACGACAACATCGTGCTCGACGCGTCGAGCGACCTCTACGGCGGGGGCGGCCTCGTATCGACCGTCGCCGACCTCGCGCGCTTCTACCGCGCGCTGTTCCACGGGCAGGTGTTCGACGAGCCGTCGACGCTGCGCACCATGACGAAGGTGTCGCGCGCCGGGCGCGACGAAGACGCAGCGATGGGCATCTACGAGGTCGACTCGGCCGGCGAGCGCTGCTTCGGGCACTTCGGGTTCTGGGGCACGCAGACGATCTACTGCCCGCGTCTCGACCTCACGTTCGCCCGCACGACCAACCAGGCCCTCGATGACTTCGACGACGACCCCCTCGAGTCGGTGATCGTCGACGTCGTCGAGCAGGCCCGCCGAGCCCGCTGACCGCGTGCCGAGTCGCGGCGGTGGGTGATCGGCAGTAGCGTCGGCAGTGCTGTCTTTCTCTGGGGGGAACACGATGATCGGTCGACGAGGTCGAACTGCGGCGCGCGCACGCATCCAGGTGGTCGTGGCCATGGCCGCCGCCGCTACTGTCGCGAGCGCACTGCTCGCGTCGAGCGCGGTCGCCGAGCCGGCGCCCGACGGGCTGCCCGCGTTCTACGCGACGCCCGACAAGCTCCCGACGAAGCCGGGCACGCTGATCAAGTCGGAGAAGGTCAAGGCCCCCGACGTCGACGGCACCGTGTACCGGGTGATGTACGTGTCCGAGAACCAGCAGAGCAAGCCGGCGGCGGTGACCGGCGTGGTCGTCATCCCCGAGACCAAGGCACCGAAGGGCGGCTTCCCGGTCGTGACCTGGGCGCACGGCACCGACGGCATGGCCGACACGTGCGCGGCGTCCCTCGAGCCCGAAGAGGCGGCACCGGCCGCGAACGAGCTGCTCGCACAGGGCTGGGCGATCACCGCGAGCGACTACGAGGGTGAAGGCACGCCCGGGCTGCACCCGTACATCGCGGGCAAGAACGCGGCGCGCAACGCGATCGACATCGTGCGCGCCGCGAAGCAGCTCAAGGGCGCCGACCTGAGCGACCAGTACGTCGTCTGGGGTCACTCGCAGGGTGGCCACACCGCGATGCACGCCTCGCAGCTCGCACCCGACTACGCACCCGAGCTCGACCTCAAGGGGACGGTCGCGGGCGCGCCGCCGTCGCAGTTCAACCTGCTCTACAACTTCCTCAAGACGAGCGACTTCCGCTACTACCTGCTGATGGCCTCCGGCGGGCTCAACGCGGCGTACGGCGACAAGGACGCGCCGCTCGACGAGGTTCTGACGCCCGCGGGCGAGAAGCTCCTCCCCGAGCTCGACAAGGTCTGTGCATCGGAGCTCAGGGACAAGTTCGGCGCCACCGACTTCGACACGGTCACGAAGACCGACCCGTTCACCGTGCCGAAGTGGAAGAAGATCCTCACCGCCGAGGACCCGCAGAACTTTGCTCGAGGGAGCGAGGACCCGGTGCTGATCATCCACGGCGGCGCCGACGAGCAGATCCCGACCGCGTCGAGCGCGCTCCTCTTCGACCAGCTGTGCGCGGTGGACCAGAACCTCGAGCGGTGGGTGTACCCGGGCCAGAAGCACGCCGACGTCATCACACCGTCGCTGCCCGACATGATCCACTGGATCGGCGACCGGTTCGCCGCGAATGGCCGGGAGACCACCACCGACCCGTACGCGCCGACCGGTCAGCCCGACGTCGAGGTCACGCGCTGCCCGTCCTGAGCGGCTGACCCGAAATCCGGAGGCCCGGCCGGTACCGTCGGGAGGTGCCTCCACATTCCCCGAAGGTGAGCGCGCGCCCGATCTCGGGGTTCCCTGGTCGGCTCGCGCTCGCCTTCACGATCGTGATCGCGATCGTGGTCGGCGGGTTCGTGCTCGTGAACGTCCTGATCGAGGTGAAGCTCGGCTCCGCCGACCGGGTCGATCTCACGCTCGCCGACAAGCCCGGTGACGGCGGCGCCAACTACCTGCTGATCGGGTCGGACACGCGCGAGTTCGTCGCCAACGAGGGTGACGCCGAGGCGTTCGGTGACTCGTCGGAAGCAGGCGGGCAGCGCTCCGACACGATCATGGTGCTGCACACCGATCCCGACTCCGGACGGGCGC
>JBBDWT010000197.1:0-13944 GCA_040902705.1 Acidimicrobiia bacterium
CCTGCGCGCGCGGCCGATGTCGGCGTGCGCGACGGTCGCGTCGTCGCCGTCGACGACCTCGACGCCACCGCGGACCGGGTGGTCGACGCCGAGGGGCTCCTCGTCACGCCCGGCTTCGTCGACATCCACACGCACTACGACGCCCAGCTCCACTGGGACCCGACGGCGTCGCCGGCGTCGTGGCACGGCGTGACGACGCTGATGATGGGCAACTGCGGGTTCACGCTCGCGCCCTCGAAGCCCGACGACCTGCCCTGGCTGCTCCAGATGCTCTCGCGCGTCGAGGGGATGTCGGCCGATGCCCTCGACGAGGGTGTCGACTTCGAGGGCGGCTCGCTCGGCGACTTCCTCGCGAACCTCGAGGGTCGGGTCGGTGTCAACATCGGCGCCAACGTCGGGCACTGCGCCGTCCGCCGCTACGTCATGGGTGACGACGCGTCGGAGCGCACTGCCACCGACGACGAGGTCGCGCAGATGCAGGAGCTGGTGCGCGCCGCGCTGCGGGACGGCGCGATCGGCTTCACGTCGTCGCAGCTCGACCTCCACGTCGCCCACGACGGGCGCGGTGTGCCCTCGAACCACGCCGCACCCGAGGAGATCGTCGCCCTCGCCGGAGTGCTCGCCGAGGCGGGGCGCGGTGCCATCGAGTTCATCCCGCGCACGTTCCTGCCCGGCTACTCCGACGAGGATCGTGCGCTCATCCGCGCGATGGCCGAGGCGTCCGGGCGCCCCGTGCACCTCAACACGCTCACGATGATGCCGCACGCCCCCGACGGCTGGTCGCGCAGCCTCGAGTTCGCCGCGGACGCCGTCGCCGACGGTCTCGACGTCCACCCGATGTTCGCGAGCAACCGCCAGGGTGCGCACTTCTCGCTCGGGTCGACGTTCCTGTTCGACGAGATGCCCAGCTTCCGGGACACGCTGACGCTCTCCTCCCCGGCCCGCGAGGAGCGCCTGCGCGACCCTGGGGTGCGCGAGCAGATGCGCGCCGAGATCGCCGACCCGACCGGACGCTCGTTCGTGTTCGTCTGGCAGGTCCTGCGGGTCGAGACCGTGGAGCACGACCGCAACCGGCGGTACCTCGACAAGAGCGTCACCGAGATCGCCGCGATGACGGGAGCGGACCAGGGTTCCGACGTCGACCCCCTCGATGCGTTCCTCGATCTCTCGCTCGACGAGGACCTCGAGACCCAGTTCGTGCTCGCGGCGCCACCCGACCCCGAGCGACGCGGGGCGACCGAGCAGATGATCCGCTCCGGCGTGGCCATGGCCGGGAGCAGCGACGGCGGCGCGCACCTGCTCTCGTTCTGCGGCGCCGACTACACGACGCGGCTGCTCACCGAGTGGGTGCCCGACGTCTTGTCGCTCGAGGAGGCGGTGGCGCGCCTCACCTCGGTGCAGGCCGCGGCCTACGGGCTCACCGACCGCGGCGTGCTCGCGCCGGGCATGGCCGCCGACCTGCTCCTCATCGACCACGAGCGGCTCTCGACGCCGGACGTGCCGCGGTACGTACGCGACTTCCCCGCCGACTCCGGTCGGTACGTGGTGGACGCCGACGGCTACCGCGCGGTGGTGGTGAACGGCGAGGTGCTCCTCGACGACGGCACGTGGACGGGCGCCGTACCCGGGCAGGTCCTGCGGGGCACCACGGCGTAGCGCGGCGTCACGGGAGCGCTCGGCGTCGCAACTCGGTCGTCACCCGTCAGTCGTCACCGGGGAGGTCGAGGAACGCGGTCAGCGCCGCCACGCCGGTGCCCACGAATGCCGCCGCCAGCCCCCGCAGGACCGACGTCGAGTCGCCCAGCTTCACGAGGCACACGACGAGCGCGGTGCCACCGGCGACGACGTACCCGACCACGAACGCCGCGCCGATGACCCGCCGCCAGCCGTCGTCCGGGTCGCGCCGTCCGCGCTCGCGCTCGGACCGGTCAGCGCGCACCCCGACGGCGAACGCGCCGCCGGCGAGCCCCGTGAGCGACACGGCGAAGAGCTCGTAGGAGTCGTCGGTCGCGGGCGCCACGACGCCGAACGTCGCGAGCACCTCCCGCACCACGACGATCGCGAACCCGACGAGCAGCGCGCCACCGACCGCGGCGAGCATGACGGGTCGCGCTCCGCTCCGCAGTGCCGGCCGGGCCGGCGGCGGGTTGCCGGCCCTGGCCCCTCGCGTCGTCACGTCGAACCCGGACGCGCCGCGGGCGGTCGTGTGACGCACCCACCGTCGATAGCCTGAGCAACGGTGATGACTCCCCCCGACCCGAACGGCGCTCACGGCACGAGCGGGTTCGACGCCAAGGGCCGGCCCCGGCCACCGCTGCGGACCGAGCCGCGTCCCTACTGGATGCACGTCGCGGTCGACGCGATCATCGGGTTCTGCACGGTCGCGTTCTTGCTCTGGCTCTTCGGCGTGGCGTTGTGGGCGATGATCATCGTCGGCTGGATCGTCGGGCTCGCCGCCGCGCCGTTCACCCGACGCTGGGAGGCCCGCCAGCTCGCGGCCCGGAACGCGGCGCCGTGACGTCGGTCGTAGGCTTGACGGGGTGACGGACGATCCGGCGACGCTGGTGCTGGTGCACGGGGCATGGCACGGCGCGTGGTGCTGGGACCGCGTGCTGCCGGGCATCGAGGCGACCGGCGTCCCGGTCGTGACGGTGGACCTCCCGGGACACGGTGCGAGCACCGAGCCGCTCGGCGACCTCGCCCGTGACGCGGCCGCGCTGCGACACGTGCTCGACGGCATCGACGGCCCGACCGTGGTGTGCGGCCACTCGTACGGCGGCGCAGTCGTCGCAGAGGGCGCCGCCGACCACCCGGACGTGCGGCACCTCGTGTTCTTGAGCGCCTTCCCCCTCGACGTCGGTGAGAGCTGCATGAACGCCGCCACCGACATCACCCTCGAGGGTGACACGACCTCGCTGCTCGGAGCCGCGCTACAGCTCCACGATGACAGCACGAGCACGCTCGATCCCGACCGCGCGGCCGCCGCGCTCTACAACGAGTGCACCGCCGATGACGCCAGGTGGGCCATCGAGCGTCTGGACGCGCAGGCGATGGCCGAGCTCGGGGGCGTCGCGACGAAGGCCGCGTGGCGCGACACGCCGTCGACGTACGTGGTGTGCACCCGAGACCGGGGAGTCCCCGCCACGCTCCAGCGCGCCCTCGCCACTCGCGCGGACACCGTCGTCGAGCTGGATGCCGACCACTCGCCGTTCCTGTCACGCGTCCACGAGACCGTGACGCTCCTCGTCGACGCGGCGCGCGCCGCGGCCACGACACCGATCTCAACGGAAGGCTGACCCATGCCCGATGCACCCACACCCGACGACACCACGACCCGCAACGAGTACCAGGAGAAGGCGAAAGCCGCATTGGAGAAGGTGAAGGCACAGCTCGACGAGCTCCGCGTGCAGGCCGACCTCGCACAGGCCGAGGCCCGCGACAAGCTCGACGCGGCGATCGAGACGCTGAAGAAGCGCCAGGCCGAGGCGAAGGTGCGACTCGACGAGGCCCAGTCGACCGGAGCCGACGCGTGGAAGACGGCGGCGAAGCAGGTCGAGTCCGTCGTCGACGACCTCGGCGACGCGATCGAGAAGCTCGCGGCCGAGGTGCAGACCGCGGTCGGCACCGCCGGCACCGCCGCCGCCAAGGCCCGGGACGCATTCGTCGACGAGTGGAAGCACGCGCGCACCGAGCGCGAGAAGCTCCTCGACGACGGGTGAGCGCACCCACCTCGGAGCACGAGCGGAAGAACCGCGCGCACTGGGACTCCGACGCGGATGCGTACCAGGAAGCCCACGAGACGCAGCTGGCCGGCGGGAAGGCGTGGGGCGTCTGGTCGATCCCCGAGGCCGAGGTCGGGGCGCTCGGCTCCGTCCGTGACCTCTCGGTGCTGGAGCTGGGGTGCGGGGCCGCGCAGTGGGCGATCGCGCTCGCGCCCGACGCTCGTCGCATCGTCGGGCTCGACCAGTCCGACGCGCAGCTCCGCCATGCGCTCGCGAACGCCACCACCGCTGGGGCCCGGGTGCCGCTGACCTGCGCGAGCGGCGAAGCCGTGCCGCTGCGCGACGAGTCGTTCGACCTCGTCTTCTGCGATCACGGCGCGATGTCGTTCTGCGACCCGGACCGGATCGTCCCCGAGTGCGCTCGGCTCCTCCGCACCGGTGGCCGCCTCGTCTTCAACCACGCGACGTTGCTCCACTCCCTCTGCTACGACGCGAAGAAGGACCGCCAGACCGATCGCCTGCTCCACTCGTACCACGACGCGGAGGTGTTCGACTGGCCCGAGGGCACGGTCGACTTCCACCGCACCTTCGGTGGCTGGGTCCGCTGCTTCCGCGACCACGGCTTCGTCGTCGACGACCTGATCGAGCTCGTCCCCTCCGCGGGAGCGACCTCGACCTACGACGACTTCGCCCCGGTGGAGTGGGCGCGGCGATGGCCGGCCGAGGAGATCTGGGTCACCCGCAAGGCACAGGAGAGGAGCTGAGCATGTCGGCAGCGATCCACCGGTTCCGGGCCACGTGCACGTGGACGGGCACCACCGCGGTCGGCGTCGACGCCTACGACCGCACGCACGGAGCGAGCACGCCACCGGCGGTCGCGGAGCAGACCCTCAGCGCCGACCCGGTGTTCCACGGCGACCCCGAGCTGCCCAACCCCGAGCAGCTCCTGGTGCTCGCTGCGTCCTCGTGTCAGCTCCTGTCGTTCCTCGCGGTCGCGGCCCGAGCCCGGGTCGATGTCGTCGGGTACCACGACGCCGCCGAGGGCGTCATGCCAGAGGACGACCGTCCGATGCGCATCACGCGGATCGTCCTGCAACCGCACATCTCGGTCGCCGGAGACGTCGACGACGAGCGCCTCACGCACCTGTGCGAGGTCGCGCACGAGCACTGCTTCATCGCGAACAGCCTGAGCACGGAGGTCGTCGTCGAGCCGACGTTCATACGCGTCCCGACCGTGTGAGCGCGTTCCGCCGTGGTGGATCTAGGGCAGGATCCCGTGGTGGGCCGCGGGCGCGACCGGCGCACGCCGGCGCGCACTCGTGAGGCGCAGCGCGTCGAGCAGCGCGTCGCGCAGCTCGGCCGGCTCGACGACCTCGTCGTAGCCCATGGTGTCGGCCGACGAGTACGCACCGCCGAGCTCGGCGTGCTCGAGCACCGCACGGGCGTCGGCTTCGAGCCCGGCCGCCTCGGCACCGCTGGTGGCCGGCATCGCGCCGAGCCGAGCCCCCGGCAGCGCGAGCGTGATCGTCTGGTCGTCGAACGGGTTCATGGCCATGAGCGACGAGCCGAAGCCATACGCCTTGCGCAGCGTCACGTGGAGCTTCGGCGACCGGATGCGGTGCTGCGCGGCGAACATGCGCGCCGCGTGGCGGAGGATCCCGCTGCGCTCCGATGCGCTCCCGGCGAGCACTCCCGGGTTGTCGGCGACGAAGAGCACCGGGAGGTGGAACGCGTCGGCGACGGCGAGGAAGTGCGCGGCCTTGTCGGCGCCATCGGCGTCGATCGACCCCGCCTTCGACGCGGGCTGGTTCGCGACGACGGCGACGACCTCCCCGCCGAGGTGGGCCAGGCCGGTAACGATCGTCCGGGCGTGGGCGGGCTCGACCTCGAGGAACGACTCGGCGTCGAGCACGGCCACGAGCACGCTCCGCACGTCGTATCCCCGACGCGGGTCGGCGGGCAGCAGGTCGACGAGCTCGGGAACCGCGCGACGCTCGGCGGCGGCCGACTCAGGCGCGCTCGGCGGGTGCTCCCACGCGTTCGCCGGGAAGTACGAGAGATAGCGGCGCACGAGGTCGAGCGCGCTCGCGTCGTCGGCGGCGGCGTTGTGCGCGACGCCGCTGGCCGCGGTGTGCACCGCGGTCCCGCCGAGCTCCTCCTTGGTGACGTCCTCCCCCATCGACGCCTTCACCAGGGGCGGACCGGCCGAGAACAGCGCCGCGCCCTCGACCATCACGACGAAGTCCATGAGCGGCGCGGTCAGCGCGCCGTGGCCCGCCGACGGGCCCATCACGACGCACACGGACGGGACGAGGCCGGAGAGCCCGGCGAGGGTCTGGAGGTCGTTCGGCGAGCGGCCGCGGCGCTCGAACGCGTTCTGGGTGCGCTCCCCCGCACCCTCGAGGAGCATGACGAGCGGGACGCGCTCCTGGCGCGCCAGGTCGGCGAGCCGCTGGCGCTTCGACGTCGTGCCGTGGCCGATCGAGCCCCCCATCACCGTGAAGTCCTCGGCCGCGACCAGCACGGGGCGCCCGTCGATGAGGCCGTGCCCGGCGATCAGGCCGTCCGCCGGCGCCGGCAGGGTGACGCCACGGTGCACCGAGCCCACGAGCGTGCCCAGCTCGACGAACGAGCCGTCGTCGAGCAGGTGCGCGACCCTCGCGCGAGCGTCGAGCCGGCTGCCGATGCGCTGACGCTCCAGCTTCTCCTCGCCGCCCATCGCGCGCGCGGCGTCACGCCGGACGGCGAGATCCTCGAGGAGGGGCTGCCACTCGTCGTCGTGCGAGTCGCTCATCTGGCCCTCATGTCGCGGTCATGCAAGTGCATCGGCGAGTGCGTCGGCGTGCGCAGCGGCGGTGCCGAACACCGTGTTCAGGACCCAGGCTCGCTTGAGATAGAGGTGCACGTCGACCTCCCAGGTGAAGCCCATCCCGCCGTGCACCTGCATCGACGCCTTCGCGTTCTTCAACGCGGCTTCGCCCGCGAGCAGGCGCGCCCCCGCAATGGCACGGGTCACCGGTGCACCATCGGCCTCGTCGACGGCGACCGCGGCCGCGTCGACCGCGGCTCGGGCGATCTCGGCGCGCACGGTCATGTCGGCGAGGATGTGCTTCACGGCCTGGAACGATCCGATGGGGCGATCGAACTGGTGACGCTCGTGCGCGTACGCGGTCGCCGCCTCGACGCACGCCTGCGCCATCCCGACCTCGTAGGCCGCGGTCAGGAGCGAACCGCCGAACCGCCACGTCAGGACGTCGTCGCCGTCGCCGATGACCTCGCCGTCGGGAAGCACGGCGACGCGGTGGGCCGGCGTCAGGGGATCGAGCGGCCACGTCACCGGACCCGCATCGGCGAGCGCATCGGGCGCGATGCGCACGAGGCCGGTGTCCTCGAGCACGACGACGGCGTCGGCGACGGCGAGGTGCTCGACCATCACCGTGCCGTCTCCCGGCTCGACGCCGGTGACGATGCCGTCGACTCGGCCGTGGGCGAGGTGGGTCCACACGAGCGGGCCCGGGACCAGTGCCCGACCGAGCTCCTGGAACGCGATCGACGTGTCGGCCCAGGAGAACCCGTCGTCGCGCAGCGAGAACACGCCGGTCTCGGCGAGCTCGTCGTAGGCGGCACGGTTGAAGCCGCCGCGCACGCGCTCCATCGTGAAGCGCCCGGCGCACAGCGAGCGGATGCCGTCGCGCAGCGCGAGCTGGTCGTCACTCAGGTCGAAGTTCACCGTGCGCTCACCTCCTGTCTCTGGCTCGCTACGTCCCGCGCGGCCACGGCCGCTCCTTCGGCAGACCGAGGAGACGCTCGCCGATGATGTTGCGCTGGATCTGCGACGTGCCTGCCGCGATCGTCAACGAGAGGGTCCGCAGGCGCTCCTCCACCGCGTAGTCCTCGACGTCGAACGCGCCCCGATCCAGGACCCGCATCGAGAGCTCGCCGAGGCGGTCGCGCGCTTCGGAGTACCCGAGCTTGAGCATCATGGCGCCCGGCCCCGGCACACCCTTCGCCGCGGCCTGCGTGACGTTGCGCTTCGTGAGCGCCCACAGCGCGTCGAGCTCGGCGACCACGTGTGCGAGCTCGCGGCGCTCCGCGGGATCGTGCACCGACGGCTCGAGCTCCTCGGCCATACGGAGCGCGTCGACCATCTCGCTCACGAATGCCGTCCCTCGCTCGAACGAGAGTGTCACGTTCGTGACGCGCCAGCCGTCGTTCTCGGCGCCGACGCGCTGCTCGACCGGGACGCGCACCTCGTCGAGGAACACCTCGCAGAACTCCGACGACCCGAGCAGCGTCTCGATCGGGCGCACCTCGATGCCCGGGAGGTCCATCGGGAGGATCAGCCACGTGATCCCCTTGTGCTTCGGTGCCTCGGGATCGGTGCGCACGAGCAGCTCGCCGAACTCGCCGATGTGCCCGAAGGAGCACCAGGTCTTGCGCCCGGTCACGACGTAGTGGTCGCCGTCGAGCACCGCGCGGGTCTTCAGGCCGGCGAGGTCGGAGCCGGCGTCAGGCTCCGAGAAGCACTGGCACCACACCTGGTCGCCGCGCAGGATCTTGGGGAGGTGGGCCGCCTTCTGCTCGTCGGTGCCCTCCGCGATGAGCGTCGGACCGGCGTGCAGGGTCCCGACGAAGTTCACGCCGACGTACGGCGCGCGGGCGCGAGTGGTCTCCTCGAGGAACACGAGCTGCTCGCCGGGCGGCGCGTCGCGCCCGCCGTACTCCTTCGGCCAGCTGACCCCTGCGTACCCGGCGTCGAACAGGCGGCGCTGCCAGTCGGTGTCGTAGGCGACGCGCGCCGGCCAGTCGTCGCGACCTGGCTGGAGCGGGAGCTCGGGGAGCGTGCGCTCGAGCCACTCGCGCAGCTCGGCGCGGAACGCGGCCTCGGCGTCGGAGTCACGGAGATCCATGCGGCGAGCGAGCCTACGCGGCGCGACTCCGTGGACCGACCCGAGGATCGGCTCAGCAGCGCTTGCCGTCGCGCGGCGTGCGCAGGTCCACGAGGTAGCGCTGGACGACGAGGTCGACGCAGGCGTTGCCCGAGGCGAACGCCGTATGGTGCGCCCCGCCGACGGTCAGCAGCGTCGCGGAGCCGAGCTGCTCCGTGAGCCCCTTGGCCCAGGCGAGCGGGGTCGCGGGGTCGTTGCGGGTCCCCAGCACGAGGATCGGGTCGGCATCGGGCGCGTGCAGGGGTCGCGGCGCGGGCGCCTCGAACGGCCAGAACGCGCACGCCATCGAGTTGTTGACGATGGACGGGCCGAGGCGCGGCGCCTTCGCCTTCGCCTTCGCCTCGATCGCTCGCAGACCCTCGATCCCACCGAGCGGCGGTCCGTCGGCGCAGCCGATGGCGAGGAACGAGTCCTGGACGTCGCCGTAGGTGCCGTCGTCGGCGCGGTCCGTGTAGAGGTCGGCGTACGAGAGGAGCTCGCTGCCGTCGCCCTCGGCGGCCGCGGCCAGGGCAGCGTCGAGCGCGGGCCACGACGCCTTGCCGTCGTACAGGATCTGAGCGATGCCGGTGTCGAACAACGTGCCGTTCAGCCGGCGGTCGTCGCCGGCCGGGATGCCCTCGTCGTCGAGACGCGCGCGGAGCTCGTCGTACGCCGTGCCCGCGCCCGGCCCCCGGTGGAACGCGCAGGCCGTCCGCTTGGCGCAGTCGTCGAGGAACAGCTCGAGCGAGCGTTCGAATGCCTCCGCCTGCTCGACCTGCACCGCGGTTGCATCGAGGGCCGGATCGACCGCACCGTCGAGCACCAGCGCCCGCACCCGGTCGGGGAACTGCGCGGCGTACTGCGCGCCGAGGTACGTGCCGTACGAGAAGCCCACGTACGACAGCTGCTCGTCGCCCAGCGCGGCGCGGATCCGGTCCATGTCCCGGGCCGTGCGGTCGCTCGAGATGAACGACAGCAGGTCACCCGCCGACGCGACGCACTCGGCGACGAACGCCCGGTTGGCGTCCTCGAGCGCAACCCGCTCCGCGTCGGTGTCGGGGTCCCAGTCGAGCGCATAGAGAGGGTCGAGGTCGTCCGTGCAGTCGATGCCGGCGCTCGCTCCGGTGCCGCGAGGATCCCAGCCCACGATGTCGAACCGGTCCTGCACGTCATCGGGCAGGATGCTCGCGATCCCGGACGCGAAGTCGGCTCCGGGCGCTCCGGGACCGCCCGGGTTCACGAGCAGCGACCCGATTCGGCGATCGGGGTCACGTGCCGGCACGCGGGTCAGCGCGAGGTCGATCGTGCGGACGTCCGCCGGGTTGGTGTCGTCGAGCGGCACCGTGAGCCGCGCACATTCCGCCGCCGCTCCGGCGCAGCTCCGCCAGGTCAGCGTCGCGGGCTGTGCCCGTGCTGCGGCGGGAGCGGACACGGCGCCGAGGCCGCCGGCCACCAGCATCGCCGTGACGGCACCGACCACGACGGTTCGGGCGACGAGCGCGAAGAAGCGGAGGCGAGAGCTGCCGGGGGGAGCCACGGCGTCGAGCGTAGGCGTCGGTCTCCCCGGCGACCGGTCACCGTCTCGCGCGGAGACGAGGCGCGCCGGCGCTCACACGCTCACGCGGCTCGCCGCCCACGAGGAGGTGCCGGTCGCGCTCCATTCGCGGCAGCATATGGCGATGCGCAGATTGGACGGCAAGGTCGCAGTCATCACCGGTGCCGGCAACGGCATGGGGCGCGCCGCGTCGCTGCTGTTCGCGAGCGAGGGTGCGCGCGTCGTCGTCGCCGACACGGTCGAGAGCGCGGGGAACGCGACGGTCGAGGCGGTCACGCGTGCGGGTGGCACCGCGTCGTTCGTCGCGGTCGACGTCGTCGACGAGGATGCGGTCGCCGCGATGGTTCGCTACGCCGTCGACACCTATGGCGGGCTCCACGTCCTCTACAACAACGCCGGGATCTTCCCGGCCGACGACGGCGGGGTCACCGAGACGCCGGTCCCCACGTGGGACCGCGTCATGGACGTCAACCTCAAGGGCGTATGGCTCGGCTGCAAGCACGGTGTCCCCGCGATGATCGAGTCGGGTGGCGGGTCGATCGTCAACGTCGCGTCGTTCGTCGCGCTCATGGGCGCGGCCACGCCGCAGATCGCGTACACGGCGAGCAAGGGCGGCGTGCTCGCGATGACGCGCGAGATCGCGGTCGAGCACGCGCGCAACGGCGTCCGCGCCAACTCGCTCTGCCCGGGGCCGATCGAGACCCCGATGCTCGCGGAGCTCATGAGCGACCCGGAGTGGGCCCGCCGCCGGCTCGTGCACATCCCGATGGGCCGACCCGGACGCGCCGAGGAGCTCGCGAAGGCCGCGCTGTTCCTCGCGTCCGACGACTCGTCGTACATGACCGGCGCGTCGCTCGTCGTCGACGGAGGGATCACCGCGGCATACGTGACTCCCGAGTGAGCACGTCACGGTCGTGTTCACCGGCGACTGGGTGGCGGACCGCTCGTCCGCGGCGCCGGACTTCGCTCGGTGCCTGAGGCTCAGCCGCGCACGACCACCACTGGGCAGTGCGCGTGGTGCACCACGGTGTTGCTCACCGAGCCGAGGACGAACGAGGCGAGGCCGCCGTGCCGGCGCGTCCCGACGACGACGAGGTCTGCACTCTCGCTCGCCTCGACGAGCAGCTCCCCCGGAGCCCCTTCGAGCAGCTGCGGCTGCAGCGCGATGCCGTCGATCGGCGCGCGCGCGAGCGCGTCGTCGAGCACCTGCTGACCTTCACGCTCGAGCTCGCCGACGGGAACGTCGATCGGGATGCGCGGCAGCTCGTACGGGACCACGATCACATGGAGCGCCACGACCCTGCTTCCGCGCAGCCGGCCCTCCTCGCACGCCCAGGCGAGGGCGGCGTCGGACGCGGGCGACGCGTCCACTCCGACGACGACCCTGTGCCGATCCGTCTCGGCCATCCCGGCAGTGTCGCGCACGGCGTCCCGCGCGGGCCCACGGCCTAGATTGCCCCCACCGCGCCGTCGGACGCGGACCTAGAGGAGGGGGGAACGCCGTGGCCAACGTGCGCGGGATGCTCGACGCATCCGAGCTGGAGCGCCTGATCGGCGACGACGAGATCGACACCGTCCTCGTCGTCTTCCCCGACTACCAGGGCCGGCTCATGGGCAAGCGCGTGACCGGGCACTTCTTCCGCGACCACGTCCTCGGCGACGGGATCGAGGCGTGCAACTACCTGCTCGCCGTCGACGTCGACATGACCGCGCTGCCGGGGTTCGAGTTCGCGAGCTGGGACAAGGGCTACGGCGACTTCGTGTGCCGGCCCGACCTCTCGACGCTGCGCCGGCTCCCGTGGCTCGAGAAGACCGCGCTCGTGATGTGCGACCTCTTCGACGAGGACAGCGGCGAGCCGATCGCCGTGTCACCGCGCCAAGTCCTGCGCGACCAGCTCGCGCGCGCGGCCGAGCTCGGCTACTCGGTGAAGTGCGGCTCCGAGCTCGAGTTCTTCATGTTCCGCGAGTCGTACGAGGAGGCGGAGGCGAAGAACTACGCGAACCTCGAGTACCACGGCCCGTTCGTCGAGGACTACCACATCCTCCAGACGACCCGCGACGAGTACGTCGTGGGCGCGATCCGACGCGGCATCGACGCCGCCGGGATCCCCGTCGAGTTCTCCAAGGGCGAGGCGAGCCGCGGGCAGCACGAGATCAACCTCCGCTACGCCGACGCGCTGACGATGGCCGACCGCCACGCCATCTACAAGAACGCAGCAAAGGAGATCGCCGGCCAGCTCGGTCGGTCGATCACCTTCATGGCCAAGTACGACATGGCGGAGTCCGGGTCGTCCTGCCACATCCACTCGAGCCTGTGGAGCGCCGACGGCACGGATGCACTCATGTACGACGCCTCGGGTCCGGAGCACATGTCACCCGCGTTCCGCGGCTGGCTCGGCGGCCTGATCGCCCACACCGGTGAGCTCGCGTACCTGTTCGCCCCGACGGTCAACTCGTACAAGCGCTACCAGCACGAGAGCTGGGCACCGACCGCGCTGGCGTGGGGGCGCGACAACCGGACGTGCGGGTTCCGCGTCGTCGGCCACGAGGGCGCGGCGTTCCGGGTCGAGTCACGCGTGCCGGGTGCCGACTGCAACCCGTACCTGGCGTTCGCGGCGACGATCGCCGCCGGCCTCGCCGGGATCGAGGCGGGCACCGACCCCGGTCCGGCGTTCGAGGGGAACGCGTACGAGGCGAAGGATGTCGCGCGGGTCCCGCACTCGATCGTCGACGCGATCGCCGCGCTCGAAGCGAGCGAGATCGCGAGGAGTGCGTTCGGGGAGCAGGTGCACTCCCACATGCTCAACATGGCGAAGCAGGAGTGGTCGGCGTTCGGTTCCGTCATCACCGACTGGGAGCGCCGTCGGTGCTTCGAGCAGTTCTGAACGGAGGGGAGGCAACGATGGATCGTGACGCGTCTTCCAGACCCTCGCCAAAGGTGCGCAGATGAAGGTCGACATTCGGCGGGCGAATTGATCCACCCGATCATCGCGGTCCCGTCGTACCCCCGCCTCGCCGAGGGGCGGGTCAAGGGATGGCACACCGACGGCATCGGCGTCCCGATCCGCTACATCGAGGCACTGCGCCGCGCGGGTGGGATCGAGGCGATCGTCATGACCGAAGACCTCGACGACGACGAGATCGAGGATCTCCTCGACCGCGTCGACGGGATGCTCCTGCTCGGCGGTGGTGATCTCCAGCCCGCCACCTACGGCGAGGAGACCCACACGAAGGTGTATGGCGTGAGCGAGCAGCGCGACGCGACCGAGGTCGCGCTCGCACGGGCTGCGCTCGGCCGCGACTTCCCGGTGCTGGCGATCTGCCGCGGCCATCAGGTGCTGAACGTCGCGCTCGGCGGCACGCTCGAACAGCACATCCCCGACCTCCCCGGCATCGTCGAGCACGGCCAGCCCGGTGTCGCCGGCGGCGCGCTCGAGCACGGCGTGGAGGTCGAGCCGGACACGCGCCTCGCCGCGGCGTTGGGCGCCGAGCGAGCGACGGCGTCGTGCCATCACCACCAGGCCGTCGACGAGCCCGGCCAGGGGCTGCGCGTCGTCGGGCGCTCCGACGACGGGATCATCGAGGCGACCGAGCTCGCCGATCCCGACGCGCCGTGGGTCGTCAGCGTCCAGTGGCACCCCGAGGACACCGCCGCGCTCGACCCCGCTCAGCAGGGCCTCTTCGACACCCTCGTCGCCGAGGCTCGCCCCGCCGACGATTGACCGCCGTTCGGGGTTTT
>JBBDWT010000198.1:0-2004 GCA_040902705.1 Acidimicrobiia bacterium
GCGGCCTGATCATGGTCTCGCTCGGCGCGCTGCTCTTCGCGGGCGAGTTCTGGCGACTGCGTGTCTGGGTCGACCGGCTCTTCCGTGCCTTCGGCCTCGACTAGAGCTGCGGCGGCGGCAGCTCGAGCGATCCGGACGCGGCGACGGCCTGCGCCTCGCCGACGGAGCGCAGCAGCGCGTCGACGTCGACGCCGCGATGCTCCGGCGCATACGGCCCGAGCCGCCGCAGCGCCTTCTCCAGTTGGCGCCGGCAACCGTAGGCATTGCCACGTTCCGCCTGATACCAGGCGACGGCGACGTGGACGAGGCCCTGGAGGAAGTCGCGCTCCGGGGCCGGCGCAGCGCGCCACTCGTCCTCGAGGACCTCGTGGGCCGAGAAGTGCTCGCCGGCGCGGATCAGCCCCAGTCCCTGGTCGAGGCTCACCGCCGCAGTATTCCGATCCTGCACAGGAAACAGTGCTAGCGTTGTTGCCGTGGCGACGATCCTGCTCGCGGGGGTCGACCTCTTCTTCCGGGGCAAGCTGGAGGCGCTGCTGCCCGGGCACCGGCTCGTGACGACGGACAGCGTCGACCCGCCCGACATGGTGATCTGCGACATCGCCCGCGTCGATCCCGTCGAGGTCGTCGACTCCTGGCCGGACGTGCCGATCCTCGGCTTCACGAATCACACCGACAAGACGGGCCTCCAGCTGGCTCACACAGCGGGTTTCGACCAGGTCGTGGTCAAGTCGGCGCTGGTCGAGCGGGTCGGCGAGATCGTGACCGAGTTGACCGCGCCTTCGGTCTGAGCACGCTGGATAGACTCGGCCGCGTGACGTACATCATCGCCGAGCCGTGCATCGACATCAAAGATCGCTCCTGCGTCGACGTCTGCCCGGTCGACTGCATCCACGAGTTCGGACGGATGCTCGTGATCGATCCGGAGGAGTGCATCGACTGCGGCGCCTGCGAGCCAGAGTGCCCGGTGGAGGCGATCTTCCCGGAGGACGCGCTGCCCGACAAGTGGGAGCCCTTCGTGACGATCAACTACGCCTACGAGAAGGGCGCCGAGGTGATCGACTCGCTCGTCGACGCGTACGCCACCGAGCACAACGTGCAGAACCCCCCGCTCGACCAGGCGTAATCCGCGACGTTAGGGGCCGTAGCTATCCTCGCAACGTGAAGCCTCTGACCCTGGATCACGTTGCGCTCTGGGTCGCCGACCGCGGGCGGATGGCGGAGACCTCGGTTGCGCGGCTCGGGCTGCGGGTGATCGAGCAGACCGACCGGTTCACGCTGCTCGGCGCCGACGCGCGGCGGGGAAAGCTGACGCTCTTCGACGCGCCTGGTTCCGATGGTTCAGCGCCGCGTGAGCGCGGCCCGCTGCGGCGGATCGGCCTGCGCGTCTCCTCGCTCGACGGGCGCGATCCGGTCGTCGATCTCGGCGAGGGTCTCGAGGTGGTGCTCGTCGAAGCGGAGACCGACTCTGAGCTCGACCTCGACCACGTCGCGCTCGTCTCGTCCGATCCTGCTGCAGCGGTCAAAGCCTGGCAGGAGCTGGGGTTCGCGCCGGCCGGGGGCGGCCGGCTCGAGGTGGGTGGGGCGTACCTGGAGATCCGGCAGGGCGATCCGGGTGACTCCGATCGGCCGCTCCTGAATCACATCGGAGTGCTCGTCGACTCGGTCGCCGAGCACCAGGCGGCGGCGGAGGACCTCGGCGTCGAGATCGACAACCTCGTCGACGCGCCGAACACGGTCGCGCTCTTCGTCTGGGGTCCGGACCGCGTCAAGCTCGAGTACGTCGAGCACAAGCCCTCCTTCTCGCTCACCTGACCGACCTCGCAATCGCCGGCGCCGGCATGGCCGGTCTCGTCGCGGCCGCGCGGGCGCGGGATCTCGGCGCGACGCCGGTCGTCCTCGAGAAGGGCGACCGGGCCGGCGGGTCGATGCTGCTCTCGAGCGGCGTCGTCTGGCGTCACCGGAGCCTCGACGAGTTCCACCACGACTGCCCGGCCGGCGACCTAG
>JBBDWT010000199.1:0-9326 GCA_040902705.1 Acidimicrobiia bacterium
GCGGCCTCGGTCGCGGTGTCGCCGTACGACGACGACTCGACCGCGCGCACCAGCGGATCGGACGCGAGGGTCGCCGTCTCCGCGGCGAGGGCGAGGTCGACCTTCGTCGCCGTGTCGGTCGTGAGCACGTCGTCGCGCCAGAGATCGAGCGCGGGAACCGCACCGACCGCGTCCCCCGGGGTGACGATCGCGACGAACTCGTCGGGCGTCGCGAACTCGGCGTTGTCGCGAGCCTCGGCCAGTGCGTCGTGCACGACCTCGTCGTCGAGCGAGCCGGCCCAGGCGAACCCCTGGCGTCCGTCGACGACCACACGGACCCCCACGCCGGCGCGCTCGGCGACGACGAGCGACTCGACGTTCGCGTCGTGCACCTTGACCTCGGTCTCGCGGGCGCGGGCGACGTACGCCTCGACCTCCTCCCCGTCGCGAGCGCCGCGCGCGACACGCTGCGCGATGCCGAGCAGATCGGGTCGGGTCGTGCTCACGTCGTCGTCGCGGTCGAGGTCGCGGTCACGCGCCCGCGGTGCCGCCGACGGTGAGGTCGGCCACGCGCAGCGTCGGCTGACCCGACGAGACCGGCACGCCCTGGCCGTCCTTGCCACACGTGCCCGTCCAGGTGTCGAAGTCGTTCCCGACGGCGTCGACGAGGCGCAGCGTCTCGGGACCGTTGCCGATGAGCTGCGCGGCCCGCACCGGCTCGGTGATCTCGCCGTGCTCGATGAGGTACGCCTCGGTCACGCCGAACACGAAGTCGCCCGTCGCAGTGTTGACCTGACCGCCGCCGAGGGCCGCGCAGTAGAGACCGTGCTCGGTGCGGGCGATGATGTCGTCGGGGTCCTCTGGGCCCTCGAGCAGGTACGTGTTGGTCATGCGCACCATCGGAAGATGCCGGTACGTCTCGCGCCGGCCGTTGCCGCCGCTCACCCGCCCTTCCTTGCGCGCACGGGTGAGGTCCCAGAGGTAGTCGGTCAGCACGCCGTCGTCGATCAGCACGTTGCGCTGCGTCGGCGTGCCTTCGTCGTCGATCGCGCTCGTGCCCCACTCGCGCCGATACGTGCCGTCGTCGACGAGCGTGACGCCGGGCGCCGCGACGCGCTCGCCGACTCGCCCACGGAACACCGACGCGTCGCGCCCGACGAGGTCGGACTCGAGCCCGTGGCCACACGCTTCGTGGAAGAGCACCCCGCCGGCGCCGCGCCGCAGCACGACGGGCATCTTGCCCGACGGGGCAGGCCGCGCCCGCAGCATCGTCAGCGCGCGGTCGGCCGCGATGCGGGCGATCTCGGTGGCGTCGACCTCGTCGAACAGCTCGAACCCGAGCGTGCGGCCCGGTCCCTCGTGGCCCGTCTGCCGTCCGGTGTCGCCCACCGCCACGCACTGCACCCCGAAGCGCGTCCGCACCTGGTCGTCCTCGGCGAGGAGGCCATCGGAGTTCGCGACGAGGATGCGCCGGCGCGCGTCGGCGTACGAGACGCTGACCTGGCGGATCGAGTCGCCGCGCCCGCGCGCGGCGTCGTCGGCCGCCCGGAGCAGGTCGACCTTGCGTGCCTTGGGGACCGACTCGGGCGCGACGACCGGCTCGTACGGCTGCGTGGGCACCCGGGCGAGGGAGACCACCCGGCTCACGCCTCCGCCCTCGCGCGCGGCCGCGGCGGCGGCGTCGGCGGCCTCGCCCAGCGCGGCTTCGGACAGATCGGCGGTGTACGCGTACCCGGTCGTGTCGCCCCGGACGACCCGCACCCCGGCACCCCGGGACCGGCCCGAGACGAGCTCCTCGACCCGACCGTCGTCGAAGTGGGCCGTCGAGCTGCGGCGATCCTCACCGAAGACCTCGGCGAAGTCACCGCCGGCCCGCAGGGACCGCGTGAGGGTTCGCTCGAGGATGGGGGGCTCGATCACCGGCTCGCTAGGGTAGGCGAATGCCCCTGCGCCCAGGTCTCTCGGCGACGGTGACCATGGTCGTGAGCGACGCCGACACCGCGCTCGCGCTGCGCAGCGGCGACGTGCCCGTGCTCGCCACGCCGCGCGTGGTGAGCCTCGCGGAGGAGGCGACGGTGCACGCCGTCGCCGGCGAGCTCGCCGACGGCGAGACCACCGTCGGCTACCGCGTGCAGCTCGACCACCTCGCTCCCACCGCGATCGGCGGTGCGGTGAACGCCGAAGCCACGCTCGAGACGGTGGAGAGCCGGCGCCTCACGTTCCGCGTCTCGGTCAGCGACGGCCGCGGCCTCGTGGCTGCCGGCCGGATCACCCGCGTGATCGTCGAGCGCGACCGGTTCCTCGAGAAGGCGGCGGGCGCCGAGCCCGTGGTGGAGGCCTGACCATGGCCGACGACGAGCGCAGCAGCGACGACGCGGGCTGGGCCGCACCTCACCTGCCGCCGGCCGACCCGGCGGGCAACCCGTCGGGCGGCGACGCGCCTGCACCCGAAGACGCGACGCCCGCCGCGACGCCTCCGCCGCCGGCACCGCCACCCCCGTCCGCGGCATGGGCCCAACCGCCGGCCGGCGCGCCACCGCGCAAGCGACGAGGCTGGATCATCGCGCTCGTCGCCGGGCTCGGTGTGATCGTGCTCGCCGGGGTGCTCGGCACGGTGTTCTTCGTCTCGAACACGCTCCCGCCGTACAACGCGTCGAACGACTTCATCGACGACATCCGTCAGGGCCGCTTCGACGCCGCGGCCGACCAGCTCTGCCGCGCGGATCAGGACAACCCCGACGACGCGCTCTCCGTCGTCACGCGCACGTTCCCGGGCCATGACGAGATCGCGGTCAACCCGCTCTCCGTCTCCGTCGACGGCGACGCGGCCACCGTCGAGTTCACCGTGACCGCCGACAACGAGGACACGGGCGACGGCGACACCTTCGAGCTCCCTCTCCGCAAGGAGGGCGACGACTGGAAGCCCTGCCCCGGAGCCGGCCTCCGCTAGAACCCGGTGCTTTGGCGTCAGAAACATGCGCTGAGCGCGGGTTTCTGACGCCAAAGCCCGTTCTCAGGCGAGATTGCTCGACCTGGGGTACGCGTCCGCGGGATCGGTCAGCACGTTCACGACCGACAGGCCGTCGTGGGCGAAGGCACGGTCGAGGGCGGCACCGATCTCTCCCGGCTCCTGCACCAGCTCGCCGTGGCCTCCGAGCGCCGCTGCGACCAGGTCGTAGCGCGTGCCGGGCCGCAGCTCGGCAACGACGTCGTACCCGAAGATCATCTGCATCGGGTGCTTCTCGAGCCCCCAGATGCCGTTGTTCCCGATCACCGCGGTCACGTTCACCTCATGGCGCACGAGCGTGTCGAGGTCACCGAGCGTGAAGCCGATCGCGCCATCGCCGTAGCAGACGACCACCTGGCGGTCGGGGTGCGCGAGCGCGCCGGCGAGCGCGTACCCGGTGCCGCTGCCGAGGCAGCCGTACGGACCGGGTCCGAGGAAGCACCCCGGCGTGTACGTGTCGATGTACTTGCCGGCGTACGACACGAAGTCGCCGCCGTCGCCGATCACGATCGCGTCGCGCGCGAGTCGCTGGCGGAGCTCGCCGTAGATCCGTGCCGGATCGATCGGCGACGCGTCCGACGTGAGCCGTTCCGACTCGGTCGCGCGCTTCGCCGTCTCGTCGGCGCGCAGCGTGGCGACCCAGTCGTCGGCATCGACCCGTCCACCTTCGGTGAGGGTAGCGAACGTCGCGCGGAGATCGCCCACCGTCGACCCCGCGAGGTCGACGTGGCGCGCGAGGGTCTCCGGAGCGTCGACGAGGTGGACGACGGGCGCGTCGAACGACCCGAACCCGAGACGGAAGTCGAGGGGGGTGCCCGCCACCAGCACGAGGTCGGTGCCCTTGAACGCGGTGGAACGGGCGCGCGCGAACGCGAGCTCGTGGTCGGCGGGGACGACGCCACGACCCATGTCGTTCGCGACCACCGGGACGCGCAGCGCCTCGGCGAACGCGAGGACCTCGGCCTCGGCGCCGGCCCAATAGACGTCGCCCCCGACCATCAGCACCGGGCGCTTCGACTCGGCGACGAGCCGCGCGACCGCCGCGACCGCGTCGGGGTCGGGCGCCTGCCCGGCGAACGAGGCCGGGTCGGGCGATCCGGGGGTGGCGACGTCGGTGGGACCCCAGCCGTCGAGCGGGATGTCGACGAACGTCGGGCCGCGATGGGGGGTGCGGGCAGCCCGCAGCGCGGCATCGAGGCCGGGCGCCACCGCGTCGGCGGTCTCCAGCGTGCCCGCGTGCTTCGTCACCGAGGCGACGATCGGCACGTGATCGAGCTCCTGGAGCGAGCCCACGCCCCACCGTGCGTGCGGGGCCCGGCCCCCGATCACGCAGATCGGTGACCCGTTGAGGTAGGCGCTCGTGATCGCGCTCACCCCGTTGGTGACCCCGGGACCGGCGGTCAGGGCTGCGACCCCCGGCCGGCGCGTCACCTTCGCCCACCCCTCGGCGGCGAACGCGGCCGTCTGCTCGTGACGGGTGTCGATGAGGCGCACGTCGGTCTTGACGCACCCGTCGTACAGCGGGAACAGGTGCCCACCCGACAGCGTGAACAGCGTGTCGACGTCGTGGGCGCGCAGCGTCTCCGCCGCCGCGAGCCCGGCGTCCCGGCTCACGAGGGGACCACCGGCTCGACCAGGAACGCGGCCACGGCCGCGAACCCGAGCCTGTCGGCCTCGAGGCCGATCCCGTCGTCGGTGACGATCCGCATGGCCGTGGCGCCCGCCTTTCGCGGCCCTGGTGGCGGTCCCGCCGCTGCCGGGCGGGGCGTCGACGGGACGTTCGCACCCCGTCGCCCGTAATCTACGGGGATGGCGGTTCCCGAGACGGCTCCGCCGCGCCGTCACCGGCCCTGGGTCCGCTGGGGTCGCTTCGCAGTCAGCGCGGCGTTGCTGGCGATCCTGATCTCCCGGATCGATCCCGACGACTTCGTGCCGCCCGACCGCAGCCTGCCCGGCGCCCTCGCGTTCTTGTTCTCGGGGATCCTCATCATGGGCCTGAGCTTCCTCGTGGCCTCGTGGCGGTGGCAGCGCGTCCTCGCCGTCTACGACGCACACGTCCCCCTCCGGACGCTGACCAAGCACTACCTGGCCGGCCAGTTCGTGGGCAACGCCCTGCCGTCGACGGTGGGCGGCGACGTGCTCCGGATCAGCCGCTTGTCAAAGGACACGGGATCGACCGAGATCGCGTTCGCCTCGGTGGTGCTCGAGCGCCTGACGGGCTTCGTCGCGCTGCCCGTGCTGACCTTCGTCGGGTTCCTCGCCCGCCCCGACCTCTTCGAGACGCCGCGTGCGTGGATCGCGCTCGCGATCGCCTTCGGCACGCTGTTCGTGCTCGGCGTGATCCTCGTGCTCGCCGCCAGCCCCCGGCTCGCGGGCCGGTTCGTGCACCGCGCGAACTGGACCCGCTTCATGGGAATCGTGCACGTCGGCGTCGACCGTCTCCGCCACGACCCCCGCGATGCACTCGCTGCCCTCGCGGCCGCGATCGCGTACCAGCTGACCGTCGTCGGCGCCGTGTACTGCGCGGTGCACACGATCGGGCTCACCATCCCCAACGGCGTCGTGCTCGCGTACATCCCTGCGGTCGCGATGGTGCAGGTGCTGCCGATCTCGGTCGGTGGGCTCGGCGTGCGTGAAGGCATGCTCGCCCTGTTGCTGCACCCGCTCGGGGTGCCGACCGGTCAGGCCGTGGCCCTCGGGCTCCTCTGGTACGCGATGACGCTCGTCGTGAGCCTCATCGGCGCGCCGGCATTCGCGCTCGGGCACCACGGGCGGCACAGCCCCGCGCCGGCGGCGGCCGAGCAGCCGTGAGCGCGTCGGCCACCGGGGTCCGGCCGCTGCACCGGCCGCTGCACCGGCGGCTGCCCGGTGGGCGCGTGCTGAAGGACGGCAGCGTCCTCTACTGGTGGGCCGAGCTCGCGTTCGTCCTCGCCTTCTACTTCATCTACTCCACCATTCGGAACTCCAACGAGGGCACTCCCGGCGTCGCGCGCGCGAACGCGTACCGCTTGATGGACTGGCAGTCCTCGCTCGGCATCAACCACGAGCAAGCGATCCACCGCTGGGCACTCGACATCAAGCCGCTCATCATCGGGAGCAACTACTTCTACGGCTCGCTGCACTTCATCGTGACGACCGGCGTCATGATCTTCCTGTACCGCAAGTTCCCCGACGACTACCCGCTCTTCCGCAACACGCTCGCCATCGCGACCGGCGTCGCGCTGATCGGGTTCGCGCTCTGGCCGCTGATGCCTCCCCGCCTGCTGCCGCACTCGTTCGGGTTCGTCGACACGCTCGACAAGTACCCGACGTTCTGGTCGTTCAAGCGGGGGGCGGTGAACAAGATCTCGAACCAGTACGCGGCGATGCCCAGCGTCCACTGTGCGTGGGCGTTGTGGTGCACGTGCGCGCTCGTCCCCCGGCTGAAGCGCACGTGGGCGAAGGTGCTGGCGATCCTGTACCCGTTCGGGACCGTCACCGCGATCGTGCTCACCGCGAACCACTACCTCCTCGACGCCGTCGGCGGCTTCATCGTGCTGGGCATCGGGTACGGCGCCGCCCGCCTCTTCACCCGCGCCGGCCGGCGCGAGCCCCGAGCCCCGGCGGAGCCGACGGCGGCATCCGCACCGCCCCCGGAGCCGCCGCCCGAAGCGTCCGAGCCCGTCCCCGTCCAGAGCTGAGCCCATCCCGTGCGCCTCGATCACGTCGCGCTCGCGACGCGCGACGTCTCGACCCCCCTCGCCGTCCTCGTCGGGCGCCTCGGCGGCACCGTGCTGTCGGGTGGCGAATGGGTCGGCTTCCGGCCGATGCAGGTGTTCCTCGGTGACGAGACCGGCGGCATGAAGGTCGAGCTGCTCGAGCCGTGGACCGTCGACCAGAACGACTTCCTGGAGCGGTTCCTGACCAAGCACGGTGACGGGCCGCACCACCTCACGTTCAAGGTTGACGACCTCGCCGCGACGCTCGACCGCGTCGCCGCCGCCGGGCTCACGCCGATGGCGGTCGACCTCTCGCAGCCGGAATGGCGCGAGGCGTTCCTCATGCCGCGGGACGCACACGGCACGGTCGTGCAGCTCGCGGACTCCAACCTCCCGGTCGGGCTCCCGCTCGACGAGTACCGCGCTGCCGTCGGCGACGGCGTGTTCGGCTCACCGCGCTGGTGGCCCGAACCCCCCGCCAGAGCCACGGACCGAGCGCGCCTCCGGCGCGTCGTCGTGCGGACGCGCGACCTCGAGGGCGCGCGCACGATGTTCGGCGGGCTGCTCGAGGGGACGCCCGCGGGCACCCCGACCGACGATGCGTTCGAGCTCGAGTGGCCCGGTGGCGGGCACCTCCGCTTCGAGCTCGCGCCCGACGGGCATGAGGGCGTCGACCGGCTCGAGCTCGACGGCGCTCCCGACGAGGTCGAGGTCGCGGGTGCACGGCTCGTGGTGAGCGCGCCGCCGCGCTGAGTGGGCTCAGTCGTTGCGCTGACGGCGCTCGCGGGCCCGGAAGAACAGCCAGCCGACGACGAACCCGATGACGCCCGCGACCGTCACCAACACGATCAGTGGCATGCGCACGTCCCAGAAGAGGATGTCCATCGGGACCCGCTCCAGGTTCTGCACCGCGATGATGACCAGCAGCGCGACCAGGATCAGCGCGATGACGTGACGCGCGCTCATCTGCGGTCGCGTCCGTCCGATGTCGTCGGCCCGATGGATCTCGTCGGAGCTGTGCTCGTCGGCCACGGGACCCCCCTTCTCGTTCGTCTCGAGATGCTACCGGCGAACCCGCCGGAGCCGGTCGGCGACGACCGCCATCAGGCACTCGCGCAGCGCGAGGTCGGCGAGCGAGAGGTTCGTGTCGCGCCCGGTGACGAGCGCGAGCCGTCGGGGCGGCATCTCGGCGAGCGGCATGACGATCACGTCGGCGAGCTCGGGCGGCACGGCCGTCTCCGGCAGCACCGACGCGCCGGCGCCCGCGGCGACGAGGTCGGCGACGAGCCGGATGCCCTCGACCTCGACCGTCATCTCGAGCTCCAGCCCTTGCTGCTTCGCGGCCAGCTCGACCTCCTGGCGCAGCGGGTTCTCGAGCGGTGGCAGCACCATCCCGATCTCGATGAGCGTGCTCAGCCGCAGCGGCGGGCGGGGCAGCTTCGTGCCCGCCGGCACGACCGCGACGAGCGCCTCCTCCAGCAGCGTCTCCGACTGCAGGTGCGGATGCGACACGGGCTCGGTGACGACGGCCTGCGCGAGCTCACCTTTCGCGGCGTCGGCCATGAGCCGTTCGGACGCGGCCTCGACGACCCGGAGCCTGATGCCCGGCGCGCGCTGGCGCAGGTCGGCAACGAGCGGCGGCACCACCCACCGGCTCGCCGTCCCCACGATGCCGAGCGACGCCTCGCCGACCTCGAGCCCCTGCACCGTGGAGATGTGCGCGCGCATCGCCTCGATCTCGCGCCGGATGCGGCGCGCGTGCTCGAGCACGACGTCGCCGCACTCGGTCGGCTGCGCGCCCCGCCGGTTGCGGACGAGGAGCTGCGCGCCCATCTCACCCTCGAGCTGACGGACCTGCTCGGAGACGTTCGACTGGACGGTCGACAGCGAATCGGCCGCGGCCGTGAACGACCCCTCCTCCGCGATGGCCAGCAGCACGTCGAGGTGTCTCAACTCCATCTCGCTCCAGCCTCTCTCGGAGATCCCTTCCCGAGCCTCCGCGACAGTCTATCTCCTTACCAGATGGTAATGATCGTTTGAACCTGTTGGACAGATTTACGTGGGTCGGGCACCATGGTCGGGCAGTGCGCACCGGGGAGCCGGCTACCCCCCTTGTCGGCCCCCGCGCCACTGCACCATCGAACTGACAACCACACCGCAGACATCCATCGGGGAGTGTGACGGTGGCCGCAGAAACGGTCTCCAATCTGATCTTCACCGGGCCCCTGGCCTGGACGGTCGACGCCACGTGCGGCGGCCAGAGCGATCTCTTCTTCGCACCCGCAGGCGAGCGGCCCGAGACCCGGGTGCTCCGCGAGGCGCGAGCACGTGCGATCTGTCGCACCTGCGAGGTCCTCCAGCCCTGCCGTGACTGGGCGCGCGAGCAGCGCGAGTACGGCTTCTGGGGCGGCGAGTCCGAGGAAGAGCGGGCTGCAGCCGGGTTCCGGGTCGACATGCCCGTCGGGCGTGTCGCGCGGTACCCCAAGGGCAACGGCTCGCCCGTGAAGCCCCGCGAGTCCCGCGTCGCGTAGAGCGCCGCGAACGCCGACGGACGCGGATCCGGAGCAGTACGCTCCGGATGCCGTCTCAGGCATTCGGGGGGTACACGACATGAGCAACGTCACGAGGGTCTCAGCTGCCGC
>JBBDWT010000199.1:9426-13760 GCA_040902705.1 Acidimicrobiia bacterium
CGACGAGGACGACATCACCGTCAGCCACTTCGCGGAAGGGATGCACACGATCCTGACCGTCCGCTGAGACGCGCTCGGTCTGCGTTCCCTTCACGGCCGTCGAGCATCAGGCGATGTCGGAAGGACGCGCGGCCGATCCACCTGAGGGCGTCGACCTCGGACGCCTCGCTCCGTGGTTCGCGGAGCACGTGCCGGGCGCGAGCGGCGCGCCGCTGACGGCGGAGCTCATCGCCGGCGGTCGGTCGAACCTCACGTACGCGATCTCCGACGGCACGCGCACCTGGGTGCTCCGCCGCCCGCCGCTGGGTCACGTGGTCGCCACCGCCCACGACATGGCACGCGAGTACACGGTGGTGCGCGCCCTCGCCGCGACCGATGTCCCTGTCCCCCGGGTCGACGCGTTCTGCGATGACACCGACGTGAACGGTGCGCCCTTCTACGTCATGGAGCGCGTCGACGGTCGCATCCTGCGCACCCCCGACGACATGGCAGGGCTGACCCCCGAGGACGCGCGCCGGTGCAGCCACGAGCTCATCGACGTGCTCGCCCGGCTGCACGCAGTCGACTTCGAGGCCGTCGGGCTCGGCGAGTTCGGCCGCCCCGACGGCTTCCTGGCCCGCAACGTCGCTCGCTGGGGCAAGCAGTGGCGGGCGAACACGACCCGCGAGGCCCCCCAGATCGACGAGCTGGCGCGTCGCCTCGACCGCGCGCTCCCGGAGTCGGGCCCACCGGCGATCGTGCACGGTGACTACCGACTCGACAACACGATGCTGGCCCCCGACGATCCGGGCCGGATCGTGGCTGTCCTCGACTGGGAGATGTCGACGCTCGGCGACCCCCTCACCGACCTCGGGCTCTTCCTCGTGTACTGGGGCGGTGACGCCGCGCCCGAGATCGGCGCGAGCGCGGGGATCGCCTCGGTCGACGGCTTCATCTCCAAGGACGAGATCGTCGCCCGCTATGCCGACCAGTCGGGGCGGTCGATCGAGCACCTCGACTTCTACGTCGTGTTCGCGACGTACAAGCTCGCGGTCATCCTCGAGGGCATCAACGCGCGGTTCCTGATGGGCAAGACGCTCGGCGATGGGTTCACCGACATGGGCGCGATGGTCGAGCAGCTCGCCGACCGCGCACTCGCGGTCGCAGACGGTTCCGCCGACCCCTTGCTCCACGGCTGAGCCGTCGTGCGTGTGCGGCCGGGCGACCTGGCGCTGATCGCCGCCGGTGGCGCGGTCGGTTCGCTGGCCCGCTACGGGCTCGGCGAAGCGTTCCCCATCGAGCCGCACCACTTCCCCGCGACGACGTTCGCGATCAACGTGACCGGCGCCTTCCTGCTCGGTGTGCTGCTCGAGGCTCTCACGCGCCGGCGCACGCCCGAGCACTGGCTCCGCTTCCTGCTCGGGGTCGGTGTGCTCGGCGCGTTCACGACCTTCTCGTCTTTCATGGTCGAGATCGTCGAGCTCGCACGCGACGGCCACGGCGCGCTCGCCGCGGGGTACACCATCGCCTCGGTGCTGGCGGGTCTGGTCGCGGTGCTCGCCGGCCTCGTCGCCGCGGGATGGCGGAGCCCGCCGCTGCCCGCCGAGGGCGAGTCGTGATCGTCCTCGGAATCGCCCTCGCGGGTGCACTCGGTGCGCCGGCGCGCTACCTCGTCGAGTCGTTCGTGCGGCGCGTCCGACCGACCACGTTCCCGCTGGGGACGTTCCTCGTGAACGTGTCGGGCTCACTCGCCCTGGGAGTGATCGTCGGGCTCGGCGCGTGCGGCACGCTCGACGCCGACACGCGCACGATCGTGGGCACCGGGTTCCTCGGCGCCTACACCACGTTCTCCACCTACGCGTACGAGACCGTCCGACTCGCCGAGGGCGGCTCCCGATCGAGCGCCGTTCTCACTGCGGTCGGGAGCGTGCTCGTCGGTGGCGCGGCCGCCGCGTCGGGGCTCGCGCTCACCGGAGCGCTCTGATGCGGTCCCGCGTCCACCCGCGGGCGAGGGATCATGGGCGGGTGAGCGACGACGCCAGGCTGCGGGTCACGCCCTCGTGCCTGATCGACCGGAGCGAGCTCGAATGGCTCGTCTCCCGGTCGGGCGGGCCCGGCGGCCAGCACGCGAACACGTCCGACACCCGCGTCGAGGTCCGCTTCGACGTGGCGGGGTCCCGGTCGCTCGGCCCGCGCCAGCGCGCCCGCCTCCTCGAGCGGCTCGGGGGCGTCGTGCGCGCGACCGCCTCCGACTCGCGCTCCCAGGCCCGCAACCGTGAGCTCGCGCTCGAGCGGCTCCGCGTCCGCCTCGCGAAGGGGCTCGCCGTCGACGCCCCGCGCCGCCCGACCCGCCCGTCGCGCTCGGCGCGCAAGAAGCGCGTCGAGACGAAGCGCAAGCGCGGCGACACGAAGCGCCAGCGCCGCCGCCCCGGCATGGACGACTGACCGGCCCCCCTCGTGCGGAAGGGGTGGCGCGTCAGATGTGGCGGCTGATGTAGCCGCGGGACCGGAACACCGCGAGCATGCGCATCAGGAACCAGACCGAGAAGACGGCCATCACCAGTGCCGAGGCGGCCGCGATGCCGACCTCGTCCCACGGCAGCGCGTTGCCGGCCACCACCTCTTGTGCGGCCGCGAAGATGTGCGTCGTCGGCAGCACCTCGGAGATCGGCTGGAGCGCAGCCGGGAGGGCGTCGACCGGGTAGAAGATCCCCGAGAGCGGCAGCAGCAGCGCGATGAACCCCCAGGTGAGGATCTCCGCGCCCTGCCCGACGCGCAGGATCAGCCCGATGACGATCAGCGCGACCGCCCACCCCACCACGAGCAGCACCGCGACCAGCGGGATCAGCGCGAGGCCGAGGCTGGTGATCTCGAACGCGAACGCCGCCAGTGCGACGAGCGACACGACGGTCACCCCGATTGCGAGCTTGACCATGCCGAAGAGCGCGACGCCCGCGCCGTACTCGAGCTCGGTCATCGGCGTCACCATCAGGTTGAGCAGGTTCCGCGACCACGTCTCCTCCAGGAACCCGGTCGCGACGCTCACCTCCGCCTGGAACACGACGTGGAAGAGGATGATCCCGGCGAGGAGGAACCCGGCACCGGCGGCAGCGGTGCCCGTCTGCTCGCCGAAGTAGACGCCGATCGCGCCGAACAGGATCGCGTCGACGACCGGCCAGACGACGACGTCGAACCAGCGCTGCGGTGCGCGCTGGAGCGCGTACCGCTGACGTTGCGCGATCGCGAGCACGCGGCTGCTGTTCACACCGCCTCCCCTTCGATGTCGGCGGCCGGGAACGCGCCGGCTGTCTCGGCGAGATGCAGGAAGACGCCCTCGAGGTCGGCCCGCCCGAACCGCGTCACGACGTCGGCCGGCTTGCCGTCGGCGACGACCTTGCCACCCGAGATGAACACGACGCGCTCGCACAGGCGCTCGACCTCGACCATGTTGTGGCTGGTGACGAGCAGCGCGGTCCCCTCGTCGGCACAGAGGCGCTCGAGGCCGGTGCGGACCCGGAGCGCGACGTCGGGATCGAGGGACGCGGTGGGCTCGTCGAGCACGAGGAGGCGCGGCCGGTGCAGCGTCGCCTTGATGATCCCGACCAGGGTGCGCTGCCCCGACGACAGCTCGTTGCCCATGTTCTTGGCGAGGTGGGTGATGCCGAACCGCTCGAGGCCGGCCGCGACCGCGTCGGCCGGGTGCCGGATGCCGTAGAGCCGCCCGAACAGCTCGAGGAACTCGACGACCCGCACGCGCTCGGGGAGCGGCAGGTACCCCGCCGCGAACCCGACCTGCTCCATGGCCGCGCTGCGCTCCTTCGGGAGTCGGTGGCCGACGACCTCGACCGACCCGTCGTCGGGCGAGATCACGCCGAGGAGCATCATGAGCGTCGTCGTCTTCCCGGCACCGTTGGGGCCGAGCAGCGCGACGCGTTCGCCGGCGCCGACCGTGAGGTCGATGCCGTCGACGGCGCGCACGCGCTTGTACTGCTTGACGAGACCCTGCGCGACGAGGATGGGCGCGCCAAGCCCCGAGGCGACCTCGGACATGCGGCCAGTCTCGCATGGCCTCGTGACACGACGCCGAGGGATTCCCCGCGAGGCAGACTGTCGCGTCGTCGTCTCCGGGGGTTCCGCGCATGGGTGTGCTCGATGGGGTCAAGGTCGTGGAGCTGGCGGAGCACGGCTTCGTGCCGTCGTGCGGCGCGATCCTCGCCGACTGGGGCGCCGATGTCGTCAAGGTCGAGCGACCGACCGGCGACCCGCTGCGCGCCATCATGGGGATGGGCTTCGTCGCCGACACCGGCGACTTCAACTTCCTCTTCGAGCTGTACAACCGCAACAAGCGCGGCATC
>JBBDWT010000200.1:0-13751 GCA_040902705.1 Acidimicrobiia bacterium
TCGAGCCGGCGATGGCGTCGCTCGAGGGCGTCGTGATGGAGATCGAGGACGGCGCCCACCCGCTCGTCGAGAGCATCGTCGCGACGAGCGACCTCGAGGTCGCGTTCGACGGCGTGTCGTGGTGCCTGCTCGTCGGGTCGATCCCCCGCAAGAAAGGCATGGAGCGCGGCGACCTCCTGTCGGTCAACGGTGGGATCTTCAAGCCGCAGGGCGAGGCGATCAACGCGAACGCGGCCGACGACGTGCGGGTGCTCGTGGTCGGCAACCCCTGCAACACGAACTGCCTCATCGCCCGCTCCCACGCACCCGACGTCCCCGCCGACCGGTGGTTCGCGATGACCCGCCTCGACGAGAACCGCGCCAAGACGCAGCTCGCGCACAAGGCGGGCGTCCCGGTGCGCGACGTCACCAACCTGGCCATCTGGGGCAACCACTCCGCGACGCAGTTCCCCGACTTCGCCCATGCCGAGATCGGTGGGAAGCCGGCGCCCGAGGTCATCGGCGACGACGCGTGGCTGCGCGGCCCGTTCATCGAGACGGTCCAGAAGCGCGGCGCCGCGGTGATCGAGAAGCGCGGGGCGTCGTCGGCGGCGTCGGCCGCGCACGCGGCGATCGAGTCGATCCAGAGCGTCTGGCGAGAGACTCCAAAGGGTGACTGGCACTCCCTGGCAGTCGCGAGCTCCGGGCAGTACGGCGTGCCCGCGGGGCTCCAGTTCGGGTACCCCGTGCGCAGCGACGGGTCGTCGTGGGAGGTCGTCGAGGGCATCGAGCACGACGCCTTCGCCCAGGAGAAGATCGACGTCACCACCAAGGAGCTCGTCGAGGAGCGCGACGAGGTCAAGGCGCTCGGCCTGATCTGACGGCCGGTCGAGCGGGCGACGCGGCGGATGGCCTGGTGGCGCCAGTCGACTCCCCTCGGTGATCTCGTCGTCGTCACCACCGCGCGCGGTGTGCGCGGGATCACGTTCGCCGCCGGACCGGAGCTCACGTCGGTCGACGAGCTGCCGGAGACCGACGACGCCATCGCCGGTGAGCTCGACGAGTACTTCACCGGGGCGCGGCGATCGTTCTCCGTCCACGCCGATCTCTCCCATGCCGACCCGGACCACTTCGGTCGGCGCGTGCTCGAGACCCTCGCCCGCGAGGTTCCGTGGGGGGAGACGGTGACCTACGGCGAGCTCGCCGACATGGTCGATGCGCCGCGCGCGGCGCGGGCCGTCGGCAACGTGATGGCGCACAACCCGGTGCAGATCCTCCTCCCGTGCCATCGAGTCGTCGCCGCGAACGGCATCGGCGGCTACGGGAGCTCGGGTGTCGACCTGAAGCGGGCGCTGCTCGCGATCGAGGGCGTGCAGGTCTAGGGGTCGCGTCGAGGGTCCCCGTCCGCCGATCGGTCGCGGGCAAGCATGGCGTCGATGCTCGGTCGCCCCCACCGCCGGACCCACGCGTTCGACGAGGAGGAGAGCGGGCGGGCGCTCGATCGCCTGGTCGCGTTCAGCGACGGCGTCTTCGCGATCGCGATGACGCTGCTCGTGCTCAACCTGACGGTCCCGACGCTGACCGGATCGACCGACCACGTCAACGAGGAGCTCTGGCGGCGACTCGGCGACCAGTGGCCGGAGCTGTTCGGGTACGCGCTCAGCTTCGCGGTGATCGGGCGCTACTGGCTCGTGCACCACCGTCTGTTCCGGCTCGTGCGCCGGGTCGACAGCTCCGTGCTCGTGTGGAACCTGCTGCTGCTCGGGTTCATCGCGCTCATCCCGTGGCCGACCGAGATGCTCGGCCGCTACGGCGACACCACGGCCGCGGTGGTCGCGTACTCGGCGGTCCTGTGCGCGACCGGGTTCTCGTCGTTCGGGCTGTCGCGCCACATCTACCACGCCGGGCTCATCGACCCGAGGGTGACCGAGGGGTACAAGCGCAACTCGCTCGCGCGAGCGTTCGTGATCCCGATCGGCTTCGCCATCGGGATCCCCGTGGCCTTCGTCGACCCGATCGCCGGGATGTACGCGTGGTGGATCTCGATCTTCACCTTCTCGTTCATCATGCGCCGGCACTTCGGCCCGGACGTGAACGAGCCCTATCCGCCGGGCGAGAGCAGGGGCTCGCAGGGACCCGCCGGCGCGACCTGAGCCCGACGACGCGTGGTGCCGAGCTCCGTCAGCGGGTGATCGTCGTCCGGTCGATCACGGTGCTGTCGTCCGTCACCGCGGTCAGGGTGAGCGTGGAGCCGCGAACCTCGATGCCGACGAAGTGGTGCGCGGACGCGGTGGCATGTGACGGTGGCACACCAGTGCACGAAGGTTGCCGCGCGTACAGCGCGGCGCCCCCGCCACCGGACACCACGTACGTGACGTCGTTCGCCGAGCGGAACCGCTCGTAGTAGTGGTCGTGCCCGTTCACGACGAGCGCGACCTGGTGCGCCTCGAGCACCGGGACCCACTCGGAGTCGACGGCCGCCGTCGAGCCGTGCGCTGCACAGGAGTACGCCGGTTGGTGGAAGACGACGACGCGAAGGCTCGGGCCCGGCTCCGACAGCCGGGCGTCGAGCCAGAGCGCTTGGGCGGCGTCGGGATGGTTCGCGTCGAGGAAGAGCAGCTGCACGTCGGGGAGCGTCTTGGCGTAGGGAAGCGCCGGGAGCCCGAGGTACGCGAGTTGCTCGCCGCCATGACCCGCCTGCACGTCGTGGTTGCCGAGGGCGACCCACAGCGGCCGCGTCGCCCGGAGGGACGCGTACGGCTGATCGAGTGCGGCGGCGAACCGGGCGGGATCCCCGTCCGGGTACACATCGTCGCCGGCTTCGACGAGTGCATCGGCGCGGTGGCCCTCGGCGACCCACTGTCGCATCCGGGTCGCGACCGCCGCCTGGTTGGCGTCGGCGACCCCGGCGTCGCCGAAGGCGATGAACCCTGCCGTCGCGCCGGCCACGGGTGCGGGGAAGGTCGCAACCGTGGTGGTGGTGGTCGCGGTGTCGGCCGAGGGCGGGGCCGACGTGTGAGGGGCAGTGACCGGGGCGCACGCCGCGGCCACGATCACGGCGAGGGCGACAACGAGGCGACGGGGCATCACCGGTGGTATCGACACGTCACCGCCCGCCCTTGATCGTCGGGCGCTCCGCCGGTACGGCGGGCCCGCCGCCCCGCCGCCCCGCCGCCCCGCCGCCCCGCCGCCCCGCCGGGCGGCCCGGGTCAGCCGTCGGCCTTCGCTTCCTTGGCCTCGCCCGACGCCGCTTCCTTCTTCTCGGGCGGCGGGGGCGCGCTCAGCCCGAGCTCGGACCGCAGCTCCGAGAGACGTGCGGACGCCTCCGCGCTCGCCTGCGCCTGCTCCACCTCGAGCATCTTCGACTCGACACCGGTTCCGGTGAGCTCCGTCGACGCCTGAGCCTTCGCGAGACGCTTCTCGATCTTGCTGCGCACCTCCTCGAACGTCGGCACCTCCTCGCCGACGGTCTCGGAGAGCTGCGTCATCGCCTTGTTCATCTGCTCCTGCATCTTCGCCTGATCGAGCTGGCTCAGGAGCTTCTCGCGCTCGGAGAGCTTCTTCTGGAGCGCGGACGAGTTCTGCGCGACCGCCTGCTTCGCCTTCTCCGAAGCGGTGACCGCATCGAGCAGCGTCTTCTTCAGATCGTCGATCTGCTTCTCGAGGTCGATGATCTTGTTCGCGAACGCCTCGGCCGCGGAGCCGAACGATCCGGCCTTGTCGGCGTTGCCGGCGCGTGCCTCCTGGTCGGACAGCAAGAGCGCCTGGCGTGCCGACGCGTTCGCCTTCTCGTAGTCCTCGATGGCGCGGTCGAGCTTGAGCTGGGTCTGCTTCTGGTTGGCGATGACGTTCGCGGCCTGCTCGGTGAGCTTGCGGTGCTGCTCCCTGGCCTCACGGATCGCCTGCTCGAGCTGGACCTTGGGGTCCGCCGCCTCGTCGAGCTTCATCCCGAGCTTCGCTGCGATGTAGCGCCACCACTTCTTGATGCTCTTCCACATGCCGGGCAGCCTAGAACGAGAAGCCGAGCCGATCCCCTCGCCGCCGCACCCTCCGACTCCTGGCGCGGCAACGCTCCGGCCGGTCCTGGCGGCCTCGGCGTTCACCCCCGCCTGATGTCAGGTGCCGGCGCCGGCCGCGCGGGCGGTGCCGCCGGCCTCTTCCAGCGAGACCCGGAGGGTCTCCATCTCGCTCACGACGTCTTCCACGTCGACACCGAGGCCGCCGAGCTCCCCGACGTCTTCGGCGGTGATCGACAGCTCGACCGCACGCGCGACCGCCTCGTCGAGGCGGGCGTTCAGCAGCCGGAGCTTGTCCTGGGCGTCACGCGCGATGCCGGTCAGCCGGTCGGCCGAGTCGACCTGTGCCTGGAGCGCCCTCACCGTCGCCTCCTGCGACTCGCCGGGAGCCGCCTTCGCGGCCTGCTGGGCCGTCTCCAGCTCGCGCCGCGCCGACGCGGAGTCGAGGTTGCTGATCGCGTCCATCAGCGCGTCGGCTCGGCGGGCGACGCGCCAGCACTCCGAGACGCCCTCGTCGATCTGGCCGCCGATCTCGACGAGCCGATCGCGCATCGGGCCCTCGGACGCCGCCGACACCGCCTTGCGGTACCGGCGTTGCGCGTCGAGTGCCTCGTTGACGAACGCCCGCCACGGGTCGGCGACCGTCATCGGATCGATGCGTTCGCCCTTCTTGCCGCGGGGCACCAGCATCGCGACGCGCACGCCGTACGCGAGCGCGCCGACGCCGGCGATCGCGAGCAGGGGAAGCCCCCCGAGGACCGCCGCGGCGGCACCGGCGCCGGCGAGCACGATCGCCGACGGCGCCATCACCGCGTCCGCGGTCTTGTGCGTCTTCCATTGCTCCGGGAGGTGGTCGACGACGCCCATCGGTCAGAAGTTGCTGACGACCGCGTTGAACACGTTGACGATCGTCGCGGGGTCGACGGCGCTGTACGCAGCCGCGTTGGTCGCCTCCGCGATCCGCTTGAGCGTCGCCTCGTCGGCGTCACCGCCGTACGCGATCGTGAAGATGCGCACCGGCTTGGTGGCCTCGCCCTCGTTCTGCGCGCGGAGCGTCTTCAGGAGCGCACCGAGGTCCTCGTTGCGCGGGTCCTCGTTGCGGCCGTCGGTGAGGAGCACGACCGCGTTGATCCGTTCGGGGTCGAACTGCTCGACCATCGTGTCGTACGAGTCGCCCGCGACCGTGTAGAGCGGCGTGCCCTGTGTGGGGACGAGTCGCTCGATGCTGCTCTCGAGGTCGGGGCGGTTGACCGACATCGGTCCGATGTCGACGACGTCGCGGTAGTCGGTCGGCTCCTGGTCGCGAATGTCGGTCGAGAAGATCCGCAGGCCGACGTCGTCCTCGGGGTTGAACTCACCGAGCGCGGCGATCGCAGCCTTCTTGGCGAGGTCCAGCTTGGTCGCGCCGGTGTCGGGGTCGGCTTCGTCGCCCATCGAGCCCGAGACGTCCATCACGAGCAGCACGCGGGCCTTCTTGCGCACCTGGTTCCACTCGTCGATGACGCCGGCGAGCACCGGCGGCCGAGGCACCTCGAGCGTCGTCTGCGGCTGGTTCGGGTCGAGCCCGTTCTCGGCGACGATCGGCTTGCCGATGGCGACGGCCGCGTTGCCGGGGCGGAAGCCGAACTCGAGCACCCGGCGCTGGGCCTTCTTCTCGGTCACGAAGTCGGAGAACGCCTGCGCCGCGGCCTTCTCGTCCTTCGTCACCCACGGCGCGTCGACGATGATCAGCGGGTTGTCGGAGTAGAGCGTGCCTTCCTTCGGGTAGATCGCCACCAGCGGCACGCGTGGCTTGCGCGGCTTCTCACCCGGGTCGAGGATCCCGTCGGGGTTGCCGCGGTTGTAGTCGACGACCGACTTCTCCTCGACGGCCACCGCCGACGCGTACCCGAACGGGTCGCCGCGCCGGTCGGCCCGGTAGAGGTTGTTGAGGAACGTGAGCGTCGTGTCGCCGTAGTGCACGACCGCCGACTCCACGCCGCGCGAGAACGCTTCCACCTCGGGGCGGGCGAGGTCCTCGAGCGTGAGGTCGCTGGTCTTGCCCGTCGCCGCGTAGTACTGCGCGACCGTCTGGGCGAGGCCGCTGGTCGAGAAGTTCGGGTTCGTCTTGCCGAAGCGGAACGGGCCCCACTCCGGGTGGCCCTTGCCGGCCCAGCCCTGCGGGTCCTGCGAGAGCGCGAGCACGTCCGAGAAGCCGAGCGGCGTCTGCGGGTAGCCGAGCGCCTCGGCCATCGGCTGGGGCATCGCGATCACGAGCGGCGTGAGCATGAACGACTTGCCCGGCGTCGTCACGTAGGGGGGCCTGCCGTCATCGGCGCGGCGCTGGTCGAGCACCGCACCCCACGTGCTGGCGGCGGGCGACCAGATCACCGGGCGCGGACCGTTGGCCTTGGGCTTCGGCCAGTCAGCGGCGAGGAGCGACGCGCCGGCGCCCGACGAGACCTTGGTGACCTTGATGCGCACGCACCGACCGCGCACCTCCGCCTGGTCGGACTGCTCGAAGCGCTTGCCGAGGTCGGTGAGGAGCTCGAGCTTCTCGGGCGACGACGCGATGTCGACGGTGACGCAGGACTGGGCGCCCGCGGGCTGCACTCCCGTGCCGACGACGACCGCGCCCGCGAGCAGCGTCGTCGCGAGCAGCACCGTCAGCGGTCGCTTCACGTTCATCATTCCCGCTCCCCAGGGCTTCGTCGCGGGGCCGCTCGGACCCCGCTCGCTGCGTCGCACGGTACGTGTGCCGCGGTCACTCGCCTCACCCGGTCACCTCACGCCAGGTCTCGAGCAGCGCCTGCAGCGAGCCGGCGTCGGGGACGTTGTCGCGTGCGGGGAGCCGAGGCGTCGCGGGCACACCCGATGCCCGTGACTCGCCGTCGACGCGCCACCCGGCTCGGGCCAGCGCCGCGCGCCCATCGTCGCCGGTCAGGAGGTCCGCGAGGTCGTCGGCGCCCGCCGCCCCCTCCACCGGTGCGTACACGACGTCCGCGGTGGCCACCGGGGCAGGGTAGAGCAGCTCGACCTGCTCCCGGCGGTCGCGCGACGCCCGGGCGAGCGCAGGTCCGGCGTCGGCCTCGGTGGTGCCGACCATGTCGATCAGGGCGGGACCGCCGGCGAGCATCTGCTCGAACGGCACCGAGCGGACGCTGTTCTCGAGCCGAGAGAACCACTCGAGGAAGCCGTCGTCCGCGTAGTCGTCGATGGAGAGATCGGTGCGGCCGAAGTAGCTGCTCGCCGCCTGCCCGATCACGAGGAGTCCGTCCCCGGTCGTCGCCGGGTCGGCATGCCCGGGCTTCACGACCCCCCAGGTCGCCTCGCCGCCGGCACGGGTCCACGGTCCGCCGGCGACGTCGCCCATGCACTTCCAGGTGAGCACCGAGTCCTCGCACGTCGGCGCGAGCGCGGCGGCGCGGTCCTTCCAGATCCCGATGACGAGGGGTGAGCGGGCGATCCGATCCGACGACTCGCCGATCAGCGGGTCGAGCGTCGAGCGCTCGCGCTCGTCGCGCACGATCTCGGCGTCGCGTGACAGCGTGAGCCAGCCGTCGTAGCCCAGGTCGCGCAGCTGGTCGTCCGGAAGGGATGCGAGCACGTCGGCCATCTCACCTGCCGGACGAACCTCGACCAGGAGGTCGTGATCGCGCTCGAGCTCCTCGCAGGCCCGCTGGAGCTCCGTCGCGCACAGCAAGGTGGGCGTGCCGCCGTCGTCGGTCGACCCGCGCCCGCTGTCGTCGCCACCGTCGATCACCGAGCGGATGCCCACCGCCGCGCCGACGAGGACGAGCGCGATGACGACGGCCAGGATCCGCTTCGCAGCCGTGCTCACGTGGCGCTCATCACATCTGGCTCATCACATCTGGCTCATCAGGTCTGGCCGGCCGTGGGCACGTCGGCCGCCACGAGGGTGACGAGCTGGTCGTTCGTCGGATCCTTCAGGCCCACGATCCGGTTCGCCTGGCGCGAGACGCAGTCCTCGAACAGGTTGCGCGCGAGGCGACCGTTCCCGAACGTCGGACCGTGGACCTGGCCGGCGAGGTAGGTCTTGACCGCCGCCCGCGCGCTCTCGTCGAGCGAGTAGTGGTGCTCCTTGCCGATCGACTCGAAGATCTCCATCAGCTCTTCGTCGGTGTAGTCGGGGAAGTCGATCGTCTTCGAGAACCGTGACCGCAATCCCGGGTTCGAGTCGAGGAACTTCAGCATCGGCTCGGGGTACCCGGCGACGATCACGATCAGGTCGTCGCGGTCGTCCTCCATGCGCTTGAGGAGCGTGGCGACCGCCTCGGCGCCGAAGTCCTGGTTGCTGTCGGTGACGAGTGCGTAGGCCTCGTCGACGAACAGGATCCCGCCCTTCGCGTCGTCGCACGTCTCGTTCACCTTGGTGGCCGTCTGCCCCACGTACCCGGCGACGAGGCCCGACCGGTCGGTCTCGACGAGATGACCCTTCGAGACCACCTTCAACACCCTGTAGAAGCGCGCGAGCAGGCGCGCCACCGTGGTCTTGCCGGTGCCCGGGTTGCCGACGAACACGAGGTGCAGGCTGCGGTCGACCACCGGGAGGTTGCGCTCGCGACGTATGGTCTCGACGCGCACGAGGTTCGTGAGCAGGCGCACCTCGGTCTTGACCGCTTCGAGACCCGTGAGCTCGTCGAGCGCGACGAGCAGCGACTCGACCGTGTCCTCGGGCTCGTCGGCCCTCTTCGCACCGCCGCCGGGCGTCTGCGTCGCCAGATCGGCCGGTCGTGCGACCTCGGCGGTGTCGATGCGACGCAGCATCATCGCCCGGAGGGTGTCGACGGCGAGCAGCTCTTCGCGGGTCGGCGTGGTGTCGATCGCGCACACGGCGTGCGCGATGCGCATCGCGGCTTCGTAGTAGTGCCACGAGTGCGCCGTGCCGTCGCGCGCGTCGGCCGTCACGATGGTCTCGAACAGTGGTGATGGGGTGATCGGGAACGCGCGGTGCTGGCGGATCCCGGCGCTGTCGCGCAGCGCGGCCGGCGTCGTGCCACGCAACGACTCGAACCACGGTGCGAGCGCCTCCGCGAACGCGCGCAGCTCGGCGTCGCTGGGGTGTCCGTCGGCGGCGATGATGCTGGCGGCGACGGCCTGGGCCTCGAGCGCGGCGTCGCGCTCCACCGCGGAGGGCTCGGCGGCGGCGCCGGCCCGAGTCCGGAGCGCGCCGAGGATGCCCGTCAGCTCGGTGACGAACGCCCGGACCGGCTCCCCGAGGAGGCCGTCTCCACGGCCTCCCGCATCTCCCCCGTCTCCACCTGCTGGCGCCACGGCCCCATCCTCGCATCCAGCCAGCCCGCGACCACTGCGAGGAGGCGGTCGGGCGCCTCGAGCTGAGGCGCGTGGCCAACTCCGTCGAGCACCTCGAGGTCGAGTGCCGGGTGGCGCACGGCGGCCGTCCGTGCGAGGCCGACCGGCACGAGGCGGTCCTCCTCGCCGTGGACGAGCAGGGTCGGGCGGGCGGCGCTCGCCGCGGCGAGGTCGAGGTCGGCCCGGCCCCGGCTGAGCTCCAGGAGCATCGTGCGGGCGGCGTCGGCGTACGCCGCGGCTGCCTCGGGATACGCGAAGCGCTCCGCGGCCAGGTGGATGAGGCGCTGGCGCACCGCCGGGTCGAGCCGGGAGCGATCGACGAGGCACAGCGTGAGCGTGTCGTCGACGAGGCGGTCGGGCCCGATCATCCGGGCCCGAGTCGCGATCGCGCGCCGTCCGAGCGCCGGCATCATCAGCGGCCCGAAGCGAGCCAGGCGCCACCAGTCGGACGGACCGACGCGCCCCCACGAGAGCGCGGGGTTCACGAGCACGAGTGCGTCGACGAGCTCGGGTCGTCGCGCGGCGACACCGCTGCCGATCACTGCTCCCATCGAGTTCCCGATCACGACCGCCGGTCCGATGTCGTCGAGCAAAGACTCGACGAGCGCGCGGTTCGTGGCGATCGTCGCCTCGCGGTCGGGCGCGCGCGTGCGCCCGAACCCGACGAGGTCGATCGCGGTCACCGGTGCGTCGAGCCGATCGGCCAGGAGCTGTCCGAACGGCAGCCACGAGATCGTGTTGGCGCCGAGCCCGTGGACGAGGAGGACACGCCGCGCGTCGGAGGCGGCGACGCCGGTTGCGGGTCGCCACTCGACCGCGTGGACCCGCACGCCGTCGATCTCCAGTGGATGTGCGCGCCCCGTGTTCATGCGCATGAAAGTGTATGCGGAGTGACCGGTGAGCCCGATGACGCGTCCGCGCGCGTTCCCGACGACACCTGGGGTGTCGACTTCTTCCAGCAGGGCACGACGCGCTGGCTGGGCGGGTTCGTGCGATTGCTCCGCGTCGGCGAACGGTGCTGGTACTGGGCGTACCTCGTCGGTTCGGACCTCGGGCTCGTCGTGGTGCGCGACCACGAGGTGACGCCCCCGCGCCGGGACGTGGTGCTCGACGTGCGCGCCGACGGGCTCTGGGCGGAGCTCGTGTGCGAGACGCCGGGTGAGCACTGGACGATCGGGCTCGAGGCGTTCGCGGTCCGGCTCGATGCACCGGTGGACGCCCTGCACGGTGAGATCGGTGAGCGGTTGCCCGTTGGGCTCGACCTGGAGTGGGAGACGGGCGACGTGGGTCCGCCCCCCACGATCGGGGGTTCGGTGCACGGCGACGTGCTGGTCGCGGCGGATCGGATCGAGCTCGACGGCGCCGGTGTGTTCAGGAGGACGACCGCGCCGGAGACGGGGTGGCCGACCGCGTGGTCGGGCGCGCTGCTGCTCGATCGGCCCGCGTCGTGGGTCTCCGTGGGGCGGGTCGAGAGTGGGACCACGATCGACGGTCTGCCCGTCCCGTTGGCCGGAGAGCTCGCGGACGGACGCACCGTCCGCTGCGAGGCCCGTGCGGTGGTCCCGGTTCCCCTGCAGGTCGAGGCCAGTGGGCGTGGATCGGTGCTGATGCGAGTATTGACCCGCGTGCATGGTGACGGGGGAGTGACGGGTTCGGGGTGGCTGGAGATGCTGCACTCGCGGGTGCCGGCATGAGCTCCGACCGCGTCGACCCACCGAGGACCACGGGGACCAACCGCACACGACCATGGGGAGCGCGCATGAGCGATGTCTCGACCTTGCCCGACACGCCCGCGGTGGCGCCGCGTCACTCGGCGGCGCTGATCGTCGCGGCGACGCTCGCGTTCGTCGGCGCCGCACTGACCGTCGGCGCGCTGTTCCCCGACTACTGGGACACGCCACCGATCGCGCTCGTCGACCAGACCGGGCTGCTCGCGAGCACGGTGGTGTTCGCCGTGGGCCTGCTGGTCGCGGGCGCGCTGCTGCTCGGGCCGCGATCGGCGCCGATCGGCGCGGCGACGCTCGCGATCATGGTGGTGGTCGCGTTGCAGCCACGCGTGTTCGACGCGGTGCGCCTGGGCGAGTCGAGCGGGCCGAAGGCGGGGACGGGCTTCGCGCTCATGACGGCTGGCCTCGTCCTGGCGATCGTCGCCGCGGTGCTGGGTGCGGTGGTCGCGCTGGGACCCCGCGAGTGGTCCCTGAAGGGCGGCGCCCGCTCCCTCACCGTGCTCGCCGCGTTGACGGGGTTCGCCGCGGCCGTCGGGTACGGCATGAACCCGTTCTCGGTCGAAGGCGCCACCACCTTCCGGAACCAGACGTACGACATCGGCTTCGGGAGCCCGCTCGAGCCGCTGCCCCGCCAGCTCTGGTCCGCGCTGCTGGTCGTCGTCGCGCTCACCGTCGTCCCGCCGATCGCGGTCGCGGTGGGCGGGCGGCTCGGGACGGGGCTCGCACTCGGGTTGCTCTTCGCGATCGGGGGGATCGCGGCGGGGCGCGTCGGAACGGTCTTCGGGACGCTCGACGGCATCGACTCCGACTTCGCGGGCGCCGAAGGGACGTGGACGTTCCTCGCCGCCGGCGGCGCCACGCTGATCATGACGGGTGCCGGGCTCGCCGCGGGTGGCGCACGCCGGCCACGCCCCCCGACGCGCGCGCCGGTGCAGGCGACGGTGCCCCCGCCCCCGCCGGCGGCCGGTGAGCCGACGTACCCCGTGGTGGTCGGCGACACCCCCGAGGCGATCGACTCCACCCCCGACGACGACGCCACGCGCGCGAGGGTCGACCCGATGCCGCCAGCGACGCCGAAGCCTGCATCCGACGAGGAGAGTCCGCGAGACTGACCCCGTGTTCGAGGGGAGGGTCGTCGCGATCTACGTCGCGCCGGGTGAGGGCGCGCCCATGGAGGCACGCGACGAGGTGCGGGCGCTGGCCGGCAAGGGCCTCGAGGGCGATCGCTACGCGATCGACGCAGGCAAGTACTCGGGGACGAAGGTCGGCAAGCGTGCGATCACGCTCATCGAGCGCGAGGCCGTGGAGGCTGCGCGCACGGAGTACGGGGTCGAGCTCGAGGAGTCGGAGACGCGGCGCAACCTGGTCACCGAGGGCATGCCGGTGAACCATCTCGTGGGCAAGGAGTTCACGGTCGGAGGTGTGCCGATGCGGGGCTACGACCTCGCCGAGCCGTGCACCTACCTCGAGGGCCTCACGCGTGAGGGGATCCGCAGGTCACTCGTCCACCGTGGTGGCCTGCGGGCGGAGATCCTCGACGACGGCCCCATCCGCGTCGGCGACGTCGTGCGTCTCGTCGGCCCCGACCCGGCATGATCCCGACGCCGTAGCCTCTCCGGCCATGCCGGAAGCCAGCCAGTACGAGACCGCCGCCGTCGTCCACGAGCTGCTCGACGCGGTCCAGTCGCTCGACACCCGCTTCTTCGAGGGGCCCAACGCGCTCCAGGACGACCAGTCGGTGCTCGAGGGCTACAAGTGGATGTTCTCCATCCTGCAGGTCGCGCTCGACGTGCAGGTGTGGGCCGACCCCGCGAACCCGCGGTTCGTCGAGATCGTCGGCCCCTACAAGAAGTGGGGCGGTGACAACTCCGACGCGTACTACCTGCACGCACCGATCGATCCCGACGTCACGTACCGCGTGCGCGGGCAGATCGGCGACGCGTGCTACCTGTCGCTCTCCGTCTACGGCGGCCCGCGCGACGGGCGCTACTCGACGCGCATCGTCGGCACGGTCAACGACCGTGACGACCTCGACATCGGTCCCGACGGCACGTTCGAGCTGATGCTGGCGCGTGAGCGCCCCACCGGGTGGGAGGGCCCGTTCCTCCAGCTCGAGGACGACGCCGTCGTCGCGATCACGCGCGACTACCTCGAAGACCCGTTCCGCGGGACGCGGTGCACGTGGCACATCGAGGCGGTCGACCCGCCGCCGACGGTTCGACTCGACGACGCCGACCTCGCGCGCCGCTTCCGCGCTGCGCTCACGTGGGTGCAGGAGCAGGCGCAGATGGTGCCGCTCGGCCTGGGGGAACCGAACCACGTCGACGACCCGTACCCGGTGCCGCAGGAGACCTTCGGGTGGGCCGCCGGCGACGCGTCGTACGCGATGGGCAGCTTCGATCTCGGGGACGACGAGGCCCTCGTGCTCGAGGGCCGGTCACCCGAGTGCGCGTTCTGGAACTGCTGTCTGTGGAACCCGTTCCTGCACACCTACAACTACGACTACGAGCAGGTGACCATCAACGGTGCGCAGACCTCGTACGAGGCCGACGGTTCGTGGAAGCTGGTCATCGCACACGTTGACCCCGGCATCCCGAACTGGATCTCGACCCAGGGTCACCCGCGCGGCCGCATCTGGTTCCGCTGGTTCTCCCCGTCCGCCACCCCCGACCCGATCACCGCCGAGGTCGTGAAGCTTCAGGCTTTTGGCGGGGGG
>JBBDWT010000201.1:0-41194 GCA_040902705.1 Acidimicrobiia bacterium
AAGGGCGACGTCCACGACATCGGCAAGAACCTCGTCGACATCATCCTCACCAACAACGGCTACGAGGTCCACAACATCGGCATCAAGGCCCCGCTGCAGACCTTCGTCGACAAGGCCAAAGAGGTGGAGGCCGACGCGATCGGGATGAGCGGGCTCCTGGTGAAGAGCACGTTGATCATGCGCGAGAACCTCCAGGAGATGAACATCCTCGGGCTCGCCGAGGTGCCGGTGCTGCTCGGCGGCGCTGCGCTGACGCGCACCTACGTCGAGCGCGACCTGCGCGGCATCTACGAGGGCCGACTCTTCTACGGCAAGGACGCCTTCGAAGGCCTCCGCACGATGGACGAGCTGATGACCGCCAAGCGCGCGGGCACGCTCGATCCCGAGTTCGGCCGGGCGCTCGGCGGCCGCGACCTCCCCACGCGCACCCAGCCTGCGGACGGAGACGATGTCGAGATCCCCGCGCGCTCCGACGTCGCGACCGACGTCCCCATCTTCACTCCCCCGTTCCTCGGCGCTCGCGTCGCGAAGGGCATCGCCCTCGACGAGATCTCCGCCTACATCAACGAGACGGCGCTGTTCCGCAACCAGTGGCAGTTCCGGCCCGACAAGTCGATCTCCGAGACCGACGACGAGTTCAAGGCGCGGCTGCGGCCCCAGCTCCGGGAGCAGCTCGCCACGGCCCAGGCCGACGGGCTCCTCCTCCCCGCGGTGAGCTGGGGCTTCTTCCCCGTCAATGCCGAAGGCGACGACCTCGTGGTGTGGACCGACGACGAGCGGCGGACCGAACGCCTCCGGTTCTCGTTCCCCCGCCAGCGCAAGGACCGCTTCCTCTGCATCAGCGACTTCTTCCGACCGGTCGAGTCGGGCGACGCCGACTACGCGGCGTTCCACGTCGTGACGATCGGTGACCGGGCGACCGACCGGGAGCGCGAGCTCTTCGCCGCGGACCGCTACCAGGACTACCTCCTCCTGCACGGGCTCTCGGTCGAGATGACCGAGGCGCTCGCCGAGCTCTGGCACCGTCGCATCCGCGAGGAGTGGGGCTTCGCCGCGGAGGACAGCCCGACCGTCCAGGGGCTGTTCCGCCAGAAGTACCGGGGCTCGCGGTACTCGTGGGGATACCCCGCGTGCCCCGACCTCGAGGACCAGACGAAGCTCGACGAGCTGCTCGACCTCTCGAGCATCGGCGTGCGGCTCACCGAGGAGTTCCAGCTCGATCCCGAGCAGAGCACGTCCGCGATCATCGTCCCGCATCCCGAAGCCAAGTACTTCATCGCCTGAGCGCTGCGCGGTGAGCATTCGGGGAGCAAGAGCGTGGGCGCTCGTCGCGGTGCGGGCGACCTGGCCCTTCCTGCTCGTGACTCTCGTGTTCGTGAGCGTCGGGGGAGTCGGCTTCAGCCCCACCGACGAAGGTCTCATCCAGGCAGGCGCACAACGCATCCTGCGAGGCGAGATCCCGCATCTCGACGTGATCTCACCCCGACCGCTCGGATCGGCGTACCTGCACACCATCGATCTCCTGCTCCCGACGCCCCTCGTCGCGACGAGTCGCTTCATCGGGCTCTGCGAGATCGCCGCCTACACCGCCCTCCTCGCGAGCCTGGCGTTCCGACGCGGGCCATTGAAGTGGTCCGTGATCCAGTGCCTGCTCGTCGCGACCGCGATCCTCGTCAACGTTCACACGTTCCCCGTGACCGCATGGCACACGATCGACGGTCTGCTCCTCACGAGCGCCGGCTTCGTCGCGCTCGCGGTGGGAATGGCCCGGAGGAGGCAGCTCGTCGTCGACCTGGCAATGGTGCTCCTCGGCGCCGCCATCGTCGTCAAGCAGAGCTTTGCCCCGGGAGTCGCGCTCGGCCTGCTCTGGATCGCGCTCGACGCACGCCCGAGCATCGGGGTTGGCACCCGCCGGGTCGTGCGCGGCGTCATCGCGGCCGCGATCCCCGGGGCCGCCTACACGCTGGTCGTCCTCGCGGGTGGAGCATTGGGTCGGATGTGGATCCAGCTCACGTCGGGCGGCGGGCAGGTCGCACACCAGATCGAGAGCGAGCTCGATCGTGCAGGCGACGCGGCGGACACGCTCTTCTTCGCGGCATGCGTCGCGCTGATCGTCCTCGTGATCACCGATCGGGTGAGCCGACGGGTGAGTGCGCCAGTCGCACCAGCGGCCCGCGTCTGTGGTCTCGCCGCACGGGTCGTCCTGACCGCGGCGGTCATCGAGATCGTGGTGTCGAGCCGGCTCGAGCTGTACGGGGCGTGGGGCACGTTGCTGCTCGGTCTCGTGCTGCTCGTCGTCGCGTGGCGCGCGGCCGCTGGCGACGGGATCGACGGGATCGCGCTCCTCACCCTGGCAGTGGGAGCGATGGCCATGCTGTCGTGGGGCTACGCCGTCCCGGACCTCGTCGGTGGGTCGCTCGCCCTCGTCGTCGTCCATCGTGCGTGGCACGGCATCGACCTCTCGGCCGTCTGGCTGCCGCGCGTCGCGGTCGCCGGTGGCGCGGCGGCCGCGATCGTCTTCATCGTCATCGCCGGCGTCGTCCACGACGAGCGCACGTACAACGTGTACCGCCATCCGACCGGCGAGGAGCTCACCGTCGACCTCGGCACGATCGACGACGACTTCGCCGGCATCACCTCCAACGCGGGCATCGCCGCGTACCTCCGCCAGGCGCGTGACTGCGTCGAACGCTTCCCGGCCTCCAGGGTCGCGCTCCTGCCCGACAACGCGATGCTCTCGCCCGCGTTCGGTCTCGAGAACCCGCTCCCCAACGACTGGATGTGGGGCTCCGAGCTCGCCGACTCGACGACCGCGATCCTCCAGGCAGCAGAGCGCGTCGGGCGCGAGGGCGACTACCTCGTCCTCTTCGAGACCACCCCTGCCCACTCCGCGGCGTACATCGGCGTACCGCGCCATGTCCCACCCGACGCACCCATCTACTTCTACCTCAGCGGTCTCGGTGAGGACATCCGCAACCGCCTTCCGGGCGAGCGCATCACCTGCGGGAGCTTCGTCGGTGTGTACAGCCCGCCCCCGGGTCGCGAGGAGCCCTCGGCGTAGACTCGTCCGCTCATGCCGAACGTCACCGAGTCCGACGTCATCGCCGGTGTGGTCGTCGTCGAACCCGACGTCTTCGGCGACGAGCGGGGTGTGTTCGTCGAGACCTACCGGCGGGAGTGGATCCCGCACGGCCGTGAGATGATCCAGGCGAACCGCGCCGACCGGCAGCAGGGGTGCGTCGTCGGTCTCCACTACCACCTCCACCAGGCCGACTACTGGTACGTCCCCTTCGGCCACGCCCGGGTGGTCCTCCACGACCTGCGCACCGACTCGCCGACCGACGCCGCGACGCTCACGATCGACCTGGGCGCTCGCGACGACGGCACCCACGATCACCGTGGCGTGTTCATCCCCCCCGGGGTGGCCCACGGCTTCGCGTCCCTCAGCGACATGACGATCACGTACCTGGTGGACGGGTACTACAACCAGGCCGACGAGCTGGGCGTCGCGTGGGACGACCCGGCGATCGCGGCCGACTGGGGGGTCACCGAACCCGTGCTGTCGAAGCGCGACCAGGCGAACCCACGGCGCGACGCCCTCGAGCCCGGATTCCGGCCCCATTGGAGGCTCCGGACATGAGCCCGCGACTCTTCGTCACCGGTGCCGCCGGGTTCATCGGCTCCAACTACGTGCATCACGTGCTGGGATCGTCCGACGACTCGATCACGGTCTTCGACGCGCTCACGTACGCCGGCAACCTCGACAACTTGCGGGGCCTCGACGACGACCCGCGCTTCTCGTTCGTCAAGGGAGACATCACCGATCGTGACGCGGTGCTCGCGGCGATGGACGGGCACGACGCGGTCGTGCACTTCGCCGCCGAGAGCCACGTCGACCGGTCGATCGCGTCACCGGACGAGTTCGTGCGGACGAACTGCGACGGCACGAATGTGATGTGCGACGTCGCCCGCCGCGTCGGTGTCGATCGGTTCCTGCACATCTCCACCGACGAGGTCTACGGCTCCATCGAGGAGGGCTCGTTCACCGAGACCGACCGCCTCGACCCCCGTTCGCCGTACTCGGCGTCGAAGGCCGGCTCCGACCTGATCGCGCTGTCGTACCGCACCACCCACGGGCTGCCCGTCGTCGTCACGCGATCGTCGAACAACTTCGGTCCCTACCAGTTCCCCGAGAAGGTCATCCCGTTGTTCGTGACCAATTTGCTCGAAGATCAGAAGGTGCCGCTGTACGGCGACGGGATGAACGTCCGCGACTGGTGCTATGTCGAGGACAACTGCGCCGGCGTCGATCTCGTCCTGCGCGAGGGCACCGTCGGCGAGGTCTACAACATCGGTGCCGGCAACGAGGTGCCGAACCGGGTGCTCACCGAGACGATCCTCGACGTCCTCGGGCACGACGAGTCGATGATCGAGTACGTCGAGGACCGGCTCGGACACGACCGCCGCTACTCGATCGACACGACCAAGGTCGAGGCGCTCGGATGGGCCCCCCGCCGAGACTTCCGCGATGCGCTGGAAGAGACCGTCGCCTGGTATCGGGACAACCGCTGGTGGTGGGAGCCTCTTCGCCAGGGGCACGGGACCTCCTAGGTTCTGCGGGGTGAGGATCTTCGTGACCGGGGCGGGGGGTCAGCTCGGCCGCGAGGTCGTCGCGGCCTTCGCGGGGCACGACGTCGTCGCGGCGGACCACACGACCCTCGACGTCGCGGATCGGGACGCGGTGCTCGGCGCCATCACGACGACGCGCCCCGACGCGATCGTGCACGCGGCCGCGTGGACCGCAGTCGACGCGTGCGAGAGCGAGCCCGATCACGCGTTCCTCGTCAACGGCATCGCGACCCGCCACGTGGCCGACGCGGCCCGCCGGGTCGGAGCGCGCGTCTGCTACATCTCCACCGACTACGTCTTCGACGGCACGAAGACCGAGCCCTACATCGAATGGGACGTACCGAACCCGCGATCGGTCTACGGCGCATCGAAGCTGGCGGGAGAGCTCGAGCTCCGCGGCGACCCGGACGCGACGATCGTCCGGATCTCCTACGTCTGCGGAGAGCACGGCACCAACATGGTCAAGACCATCCTCCGCCTGGCCGGTGAGCACGACACCCTGCGCTTCGTCGACGATCAGCGCGGTCACCCCACGTTCGCGGCCGACGCCGCGCCCATGATCCGTCGGCTCGTCGTCGACCGGCGGCCCGGCTGCTTCCACGTCACCAACCAGGGTGCGGTGAGCTGGTACGAGTTCGCGCGCGCCGTCCTGGAGGCAGCCGGCGCCGATCCGAGCCGGGTCCAGCCGATCTCGACCGCCGACCTGGATCCACCCCGAGTGGCTCCGCGGCCCGCGAACTCGGTCCTCGACAACGCCGCACTCCGGCTCTCCGGCCTTCCGCTCCTCCCCCACTACCGCGAGTCGCTCGATCGCCTCGTGCGCCGGCTCGAGGGCTAGCGCCATGCGTTCCCTCGTCGCGTGGCTGCGCGCGACCCGCCGGCGCGTCTGGTGGACGAGCTTCGGGCTGTTCTTCGCGCTCTCGCTGGTCTGGACCTTCACCACGCCTCCGCTCGGGGCAGGCGACGAGCTGTCCCACGTGATCCGCGCGCACGCGCTCGCGGACGGCGACTGGACGGGCAGCTCGAAGGCGGGTGAGCCGACGTTCGCCCGGTTCGTCCACGTCCCCGCCATCTACGGCACCGTCGGTTTCGCCAACCTCTGCTTCGTCTTCGATCAGCACGTCCCGGCGTCATGCAGCAGCTTCGAGGGCACGTTGGAGGACGTCGAGCTCCGCACCGACGCCGGTCGCCATCCGCCTGCCTACTACGCGGTCGTCGGCTTCCCCACCAAGTTCGTCGATCCGCTCACGCGCGTCGACCTGATGCGTGTGATCAATGCGGCGATCTGCGCCGCGCTGATCGCTTCGGCCGTCGCGAGCGCCCGCCGCCTGCAAGGTCGCGCGCTCGTGGCGACGGGGATCGTGCTCGCGATCACTCCGACGACGTTGTACATGTTCGGCATCGTGAACCCGAACGCACCCGAGGTCGCAGCCGCGATCGCGCTCTGGGTCGCGGGGACGCTGCTCGTGCGCGCCGCTCCGGAGGAACGCGTCGACCACCGCCTCGTCGCGCGCGTCGGGGTCGCCGCGAGCATCCTGGTGCTGACCCGGCAGACTTCCCCGTTCTGGCTCCTCCTCATCGGGGTCACCCTGCTGGCGCTGTCGAGCCGTGCGACCCTCTGGAAGATCCTCACCGATCGCACGGCCCAGGTCTGGGGCGGGGTGGTGACCGCGGCGGTCGTTGCGCAGCTCGCATGGATCGCGATCGTCAAGCCCCTGGACGTGTCGTACCCGGCGTTCGCGGTCCGCGGAGATCTCGTGGATGCGATCAAGGCGGCGATCGGGGAGATCTACCCGAACTACGTCGAGATGGTCGGCGCGCTGGGGTTCATGAACGAGCCGGTCCCGCAGGGAGTGCTCGTGCTCTGGACCTGCGGGATCGCGGTGCTCGTCGCCCTCGCGTGGATGTTCGCGAGACGCCAGGTGCGCTGGGTCGTCGCCGGCCTCGTGGCCGCCGTGCTCGTCGTTCCGACGGCCCTCGAGGCGGCCAAGGCCCGCGAGGCCGGCCTCTTCTGGCAGGGCCGGTACACGCTCCCCCTGGCCGTCGGCATCCCGATCGTCGCGGCACTCGGGCTCGCGCGCCGCGATGGCGCCGGCCGTCCGGGCGGGGTCCGGTTCGAACGTCTCGTCCGCCTCCTCGCCGGGGTGTTCGTGATCGGGCAGGTCGTGTCCTACGCGCAGCAGCTGCGCCGCTGGACCGTCGGTTCGCGAGGCTCGCTCGTGTTCTTCCTGAAGTGGCACTGGTCGCCGTCGCTCCCACCCTGGCTGCTCCTCGCGACGTTCGTGGGGCTCATCGGCCTGATCGCGTGGTGGCTGTTCGCGGGCGACGACGAGTGCCCGTCCGTCCCTGACGACGTCGGGCCCCACTCGACCGACCACGCAGCCGTCGAGACGGCCCACGACACACCGGTCGAGGCGAGCGACCACGCGCTTGTCGTCTCGTGACGACCACGAGCGAGGATCTCGAAGCGCCGGCCGACCGTCGGCACCGGCATCGCGCGCTCGTGGTGCAGCTCGTAGCGCTCGCGACCGCCGGCGCCTTCCTCCTGTGGGTGAACCGCCAGCAGTGGTTCCTCGCCGACGAGTGGAACATGCTCGTCGAGCGCCGTCTGGTCGGCGGTGACGGGATGCTCGGCATCTGGGACGCGCACAACTCGCACCTCGCCGTGCTCCCGACGATCGTCTACCGCGCCCTCTTCTCGCTGTTCGGTGTGCGCACGTACCTGCCCTATCTCGTCGTCATGATCATCATGCAGCTGACGGCGGCGTGGATCCTCTGGAGGCTGTTGCTCCGGCTGGGTATCGCACCGACCCTCGCGACGTTGTCGAGCCTCGCCTTCGCGATCTTCGGTCACGGCTTCGAGATCACGACGGGCGCATTCGGCATGCAGAACGCCGGAGCGCTCGCGTTCGGGTTCGGCGCGTTGCTCGCGATGCGCGAGACCCCGACGATCGAGCGTCGCGACGGCCTCGTCCTCGCGCTCGCCCTGGGTGCTCTCCTGACCTCGTCGGGAGTGGCGATCCCACTGACCGCCGTGCTCGTGCTCGTCGCGCTCGTGCGGCGGGGATGGCGACCGGCGGCCCTCCTGCTCGCAGTGCCGGCCGGCACGTTCGTGTTCTGGTACGTGCTGTACGGCGAGCCCGCGACGAAGGTACAGGGCGCCCTCGGCGTCTCCGAGGGCCTCCGCCGGGTGCCGACGTTCGTCGCCCACGGGATCTGGTGGACGCTCCAGTACCTGCTCGACGTCGACAGTGGCGGGCCGATCGTGCTGCTGGCCGCGGCGCTGTTGGTCGCGGTGACCCTGCGATGGCGCGAACGAGCATGGCAGGTCGCATCGTGCATCGCCGCTGGTGCCCCGCTGTACCTCGCGTTGACGACCTTCGGTCGCGGCGGCTTCGGGCTCGGCGTCGCAGGGAACTCCAGGTACTCCTACATCGTGATCGCGTTCTTGCTCCCGGTGCTGACGCTCGCCGTCGACCGACTCGCTCGACGGTTCGCGATCGGGCCGACGGTGGCCGTCGTCGCGCTCGTGGTGCTGGTCGGACTCCAGGCGGTCGGCCTCGAGCGCAAGGCATCGCAGTCGGCGCCGATCGAGCAGGAGACGAAGCGACGCCTCGTTGCCGCCGCGCTCGTGCTGCGAGACGGGATCCGCCCGGTCGGTGCGCCGGTGCCGGAGTTCGAGCCGGGCCTCGACGCCACGGAGGTCGAGCAGCTCGACCGCGACGGCGACCTGCCCGGAAACGTGCGGCCATCCGCAGCCGATCTCCTCACCGCCCGCTTGTACCTCGAGGTCGCAACCGTCGAGGCCGAGCCCCTCGGGTCCGCCTACCCGGTGCAGGCGCTCGTGGTGGGAGGGGCAGCCGTCCATCCCGCTCGGATCGCGGGCTGCGTCCGCACGGAGCGGCTCGAGCCGGGTGACGACGTGCGGCTCTCCTTCCCGGCTGGGGGCAGCGTCCGCGTCGACGCCGACGAACCGAGCTACGAGCTCGTGCTCGCGCTCGCCCAGGCCGGGGTCCGCAGCCGCGAGCGACCTGCGTTCCTCCCGCCGACGCTCGAGCTCGTCGTCGTCGACGTCGCGAAGGCGCCGACGCTCCTCCTCGGCCCTCGCACGGTCGCGACGACGCTGCGGATCTGCGGTGCCGAGGCGGGCGCAACCCCGGCGCGGGAGTGACGCGCTTCGCCTAGGACTGACCTGGCTGCGGCTTGGCGGCCCAAGCGACGACCCACATGTCCTGCGGCACGGCCGCGCCCTGGATGTCGACGAACCCGGCCTGCTCGAGGTACCGGCGGAGCTCCTCGGGCGTCGACGACTTGCTGATGTTCGGAGGACGCTCGAGCGGGTGGTAGCGCTCGAGCGTCTCCATGAAGAACGCCCACCCCGGCTCGCTCAAGAGGTTGAAGTTGTCGATGTACACCCGGCCGCCGGGCCGGAGCACGCGCATCGCTTCGACGACGTAACGGAAGCGCTCCCATTCGTCGAGGTGCATGAAGACGACCGTGCAATAGACGACGTCGACCGACTCACTCTCGATCGGCGCGAGGTCCCACCCGCTGATCTCGACGAAGTCGACGTTGTCGTGCTGCGCGAGGCGTCGGCGCGCGTGCGCCAGCATGTGCCCGGAGACGTCGGTCGCGATCCACCGACGACAGCGCGGCGCGAGGGACGGGCCCACCCGTCCGACGCCCGCACCGATCTCGAGGATGACGTCGTCGGGGTGGATGCCCACGGTCGACTCGAGCGTCGACACGGTGAGATTCCCCATGCGCGTGTACACGTCTTCGTCGGTGTAGCCCGCGACCGAGAGCTTGGCCGAGTCCTCGTCGACCGCGACCGCGTTCCACGTCGCCTTGTAGTCGGCCCGCGCCGGGCGCTCGTCCTCGCCCGGCACCACGCGGACCTCGACCGTTCCGACGGAGGTGCCATCGGTCACGGCGAGCTCGACGCAGACCGGCTCCTCGAACGGCTCCGGGAGCGCGACGTGGAAGCGGAAGCCGTCGGCTCGACGCGCGTGCGGCAACAGTTGCGGGATGAGGGGCAGGACGTCGTCGCGGGGATCGTCCGCGATCACCTCGACGGGCGGGCTCCCGGCGAGGGTCGCGCGCACGGTCGCGGGCTCGTCGGCGGCCGAGACCACCCAACCCTCGACGCGCAGCAGTGGCACCGCGGACGACACCGTCGTCGCCGAGGGCTGGTCGAGCCACATCAAGAACGGCTGGTCCTCGCCGTCAGCCGAACCCTTCCGGCGGCCTCGCTCGGTCCGCGTCGCACCGATGAGCACGTTCAACTTCCTCCCATGGCGACGTCGACAGGGCTCTCACCCGGGTCTCGCATCAGTCCGGCGATTCCTGGATGTCGAGCACGAGCGCCGAGATCAGCAGCTGAACGCCGATCAGGAAAGGTACCACCGACAGCAGCACCGTCCCCGTGGTCGCCGCACCCGGACCGATGGTCTCCGCGACCACCCAGATGCCGAAGCCGACGCCCCAGAGGAGGAGCGCGAAGCCGGTGAAGAAGAACAGCGCGATCGGGGAGAAGGACCGGATCGTGTACTTCCAGATGAGGCGCTTCCAGAAGCCGCGCACGAGGAGCCAGCCGATCGCGGGGATGACCCGGCGGAGCTGGATCCCCGACACCTCCGTCCCGTACCGGGCCGGGACGGAGACGTCGAGTGCGCGCACGCCGACGATGTTGAGATTGATGAGCAGGTCGTTCTCGAACTCGTAGCCCTTCGAGATCTCCCCGAAGGGCACGAGCTCGAGCGCCTCCCGCGTGATCGCCGTGTATCCGTTCTGCGGGTCGAAGAGGTGCCAGTAGCCGCTCGCGAGCTTGGTGAGGAACGACAGCACGATGTTGCCGAACACGCGGTAGCGGGGCATGCCGGCGAACGAGCTGCGCGAGAAGAACCGGTTCGCCTTGGTGAATCCGTAGCCACGATCGATGATCGGATCGAGCAGCGCGGGCAGGTACGAGGGGTCCATCTGGTCGTCGCCGGCGAAGACCACGTCGATGTCGCTGCCGAGATCCAGGGCGCGCCTGTGCGCGGTGAGGATCGCCCCGCCGACGCCCTGGTTCTCCTCGTGCGTGACCACCACGGCTCGAGGATCCCCGACGGCCGCGGCGACCTCGGCGGTGCGGTCGGTGCTGGCATCGTCGACGACGACGACGATGTCGACGAGCTCAGGAAGCCCACGGATGACGTCCGCGATGTGCGCCTCCTCGTTGTACGCGGGCACCACCGCCGCGATCTTCCGATCTCGGTACATGGCCTCAGCCGCTCGGTCCCGACGGACCGCTCCCGAGGCGGGCCGCGGCCTCGACGCGCTCGACCAACCGCAGCGCTTCGACACCGTCGGTTGCCCCGACCTTCGGCGGCGTCCCCGTCGACACCGCCCGGACGAACTCCTGGAGCTCGAGCAGCAACGGCTCCCCCTGGGCCTCGAGGAACGGGATCTCCACCACGCCGCTCTGGCGGTATCGAGCGCCCTCGGACGACAAGAACTCGGAGTGCTCGACCCGGTTGATCGTGACGTCCTGGCGCACGAGGTCGACGCTGACGAAGCGGTCTGCCTGGGTGATCCGGAGCTCCCGGATCTTCTGCTGCCCGACGCGGCTCGCGATGAGACTCGCCGTCATCCCGTTCTCGAACCGGAGGAGCGCGCTCGCCAGATCGGCCGACTCGGAGCGGACGCTCATCGTCATGGCAGAGACGTCGACCACCTCGCAACGCGCGATCGATCGGATCACGTCCAGATCATGGATCATGAGATCGGTGACCACTCCATCGCGGACGCGAGGAGAGTACGGGCTGATGCGGGCAGCCGCGACGTGCACGACGTCACCGAGCAGCTGGTCGAGCTCGAGCACGGCCGGATTGAAGCGCTCGACGTGACCGACCATCAGGATCACCCCCAGGCTCTCCGCCGTCTCCGCGAGTGCTTCCGCGTCGGCGACGGTCGTCGCCAGGGGCTTCTCGATGAGCACGGGGACGCCGGCCTTCAAGAGCGTGAGCCCGATGTCGCGGTGGAGCGAGCTCGGAACCGCCACGATCGCGGCGTCGACGTGACCGAGCACGTCACCGACGTCGGTCGACGCCTGCGCACCGATTGCGGTGGCGAGCCGGCCGGCGCGCTCGGCGTCAGGGTCCACGACGTAGGTGACCGTCGCGTCGCGGAGCCCCCGCGCGATCCGCGCGTGGTTCGTACCCATGATCCCGGCCCCGATGATCGCCAGCCTCATGATCGCGACCTCGACGTCACGACAGGAGATCCTGGATCGCACGCACGATCTCGGCGATCTCGAGGTCATCGAGCGCCGGGTGCACCGGGAGCGAGAGCACCTGGTCGGCGGCGGCACGCGCGTTCGGGACCTCGGCGACGTGCACGCGCGGGTGCTCCAGGTAGCACTCGTAGTCGAAGACCACGCGCGGGTAGTACACGCCCGTCGCGATCCCACGGTCCGCGAGTGCGCGACCGAGGTCGTCACGACCGAGTCGTGCCTCGGGCGTGATCCGCACCGTGTACTGGTGCCAGACGGGCGTGCGGTCCGCGCTCACCCGCGGGCGCACGAGGCCCGGCACGCCTTCGAGGCCGACGTCGAGCGCCGCGGCGTTCGCACGCCGCCGCGCGGTCCGGTCGTCGAGCTGCGCCAGCTGCGGGATCCCCGCAGCTGCCTGGAGGTCGGTGAGGCGGAAGTTGTGGCCGGCGATCTCGTAGCGGTAGCGCGCCCTCATGCCCTGGTTGCGGAGGAGACGCAGCCGATCGGCGAGCCCATCGTCGTCGCAGGTCACGACGCCGCCCTCACCGGTGGTGATGTTCTTGGTCGCGTAGAGCGAGAAGCAGCCGAGCCCGAACGACCCGACCGGCCGGCCCCCCACGCGTGCGCCGTGGGCCTGGGCCGCGTCCTCCACGATGGCCACGCCCCGGCCCTCGGCCACGGTCGCGATCTCGGGCATGGCCGCCGGCAGCCCGTAGAGATGCACCGGCATCACCACCCGGGTCGCGGAGGTCAACGCGGCGTCGATGGCGTCGGCCGGGATCGTGAAGTCGTCCCCGATGTCGACGAACGTCGCCGTCGCCCCGGCTTCGAGGATCGCGTTCAACGTCGCGACGAACGTGAAGGGGCTCGTGAGGACTTCGTCACCGGGCCCGATCTCGAGGGCCCCGAGCGCCGCGACCAGCGCCGTCGTCCCGGAGCTGACCGCGACGGCGTGCCGGGTGCCGGCGAGGGCGCGGAACCCGTCCTCGAGGCGCTCCACCATCGGTCCTTGCGCGAGCTGTCCCGAACGCAGCACCTCCAGGACCAGCGCCTCCTCCTCGGCTCCCATCTCGACGGACGAGATCGCGATCGGCGAGGTGCGGAGACGTCCGCCCGTCACGTCGCCTCCCGGCTTCGACACACGTCACAACGGAAGCCTGGCGGCGGCGCATCGGTGCGGGCAACCACGCGACCGCACTCGCAGGCCCACCCGATCTGGTGCGCCGGGTTCCCGACCACGATCGCGTGATCGGCGACGCTCCGGGTCACGACGCTCCCCGCGCCGACGACGGACCACGCTCCGAGCTCGACACCGCACACGATGGTGGCGTTCGCGCCGATCGATGCACCTCGTCGTACCGTCGTCGGCACGAGCTCCCAGTCGCCTGAGGCCCGGGGGTAGCGGTCGTTCGTGAACACCGCGCTCGGGCCGACGAACACGTCGTCCTCGACGACCACGCCGTCGTAGACCGACACATTGTTCTGCACCTTCACCCGGTCACCGATGCGAGCGCCGACGTCCACGTAGACGTTCTTCCCGAGAGTGCAGTCTCGCCCGACGACCGCACCGTCGCGTACGTGGGAGTGATGCCAGACGCGCGTCCCCGCGCCGATCCGGGCTCCCGGGTCGACGACGGCGGTGTCATGGGCGAAGTACAGCGTGGCGTCGTGCAGCGTGGGGTCCACTACGATCCGTCGGCGGCCGACCGGAACCCCGGCCGGGGAGCGTCGAATGCTCCGATGCGTCAGCGCCCAGATCGTAGTGCTCAGCAGCAGATCATGACCTCTCCGGACCAGCGACCGCGCGTTCGTATCGTGACCTTGAACTTCAACGGCGGCGCGCTCACGGTCGACTGCCTCGAGCACCTCCGCACCACGGACTGGCCCGACGACCGGCTCGAGCTCGTCGTCGTCGACAACGGCTCGAACGATGGGGTGGTCGACCTCGTGCGGAGCCGTTGGCCCGAGGTGCGCGTCGTCGCCAGTGCCACCAATCGCGGCTTCGCCGGCGGGATGAACCTCGGCCTCGATCGGCTCGACGACATCGACTATGTCGCGCTCGTCAACAACGACCTCACCGTCGACGACGGCTGGCTCGCGCCGCTCGTCGACACCCTCGAATCCGATCCGACCCTCGGTGCTGCGTGCCCGAAGATCCTGTTCGCGACGCGTTTCCTCGAGGTCGAGATCGAGACGTCGACGTCACGCCGCGGGCGCGGCGACCATCGCGCGCTCGGCGTGCGCATCACCGGCATCGAGATCGGCGGCGGCGACGTCATCGGCGGGGTGCAGTGGTGGCAGGGCTTCTGGGGCCCTGAGGCGTCTTCGCCGTCCGACCCCGTGTCGCAATGGAGCTCGGGACATGCCGTGCTGCGCGTCCCGATCGGACTCGACGCACCGGTGCCTCCCACGCTCCGGGTTCGGATCCAGGGGGCGACGGCCGGGACCGCGGTGCTCCGGGCGGGCGGCGCGCCGAAGACGCTGCACCTCACGACCGAGCCCGCGTGGTGCGAGGTCGACATCGGCGATGAGCCGATCGAGGTCATCAACAACGCCGGGAGCGTCCTGAACGCTGACGGCTACGGCGCCGACCGCGGCTACCTGGCGCGCGACGACGGGACGTTCGACACGCCTGCCGACGTCTTCGCGTGGTGCGGGGCCGCGGCTGTCCTCTCGACCCGCTACCTCAGCGACATCGGGCTCTTCGACGAGAGACTGTTCCTCTACTACGAGGACCTCGAGCTGTCGTGGCGGGGACGGGATCGCGGTTGGCGCTACCGCTACGTCCCCGACGTCGTCGTCCGCCATGTGCACTCCGCGACGACTGGCGAGCATTCCCAGCTCGCGCGCTACCAGAACGAACGGAACCACCTGCTCGTGCTCGCGCTCCACGCGCCGCCCCGCACCCTGCTCCGGGCCGCTGGGCGCTCGCTGCTCGTCACCGCGTCGTACGCGCGACGAGACCTGTTGAGCCCGGCCCTTCGTGGCGACCGACCGAGCGCGGGCATCGTCCGCGATCGCGTCCGCGCCTTCGGCGGGTTCCTCCGGCTCCTCCCCGCGATCGCGCGGGAACGAGGTCGGACCCGAACCGAGACCAGGACCGCGGGGCGCGTCTAGCGTGTCTCGTTCCGTGGCTGGGTCGCAGGTCCTCCGAAGGCTCGTAGCGAACGCGCGCGCGACCGAGCGCTCGCGTTGGTGGACGACGTTCCTGCTCGCGGCGTCCCTCAGCTCCCTCTGGCTGCTCGCGACACCGCTGTTCGGCGCACCCGACGAGCCGGCACACGCGATCCGGGCGGCGTCCGTGGCCCGGCTCCAGGTCGTGGGCGAAGAGGTCCCGACCTTCGAGGATCAGCTCGTCGTCGACGCCCCGAAGGGCTACGGGGACGCCAGTGGGTCGATCGCCTGCTACGCGTTCCAGCGCGACGTCCCGGTTGACTGCGCGTCCGTTCCCGACGACACCACGATCGTGCCGCTGCCGACGAGTGCGGGGCGGCATCCACCCGCGTACTACCTCGTCGCGGGCCTTCCGTCGCTCGTGTCCACGGATGCGCTCGGCGTCTACCTCATGCGCGTCGTCAGCGTCCTGATCACCGCGGCCTTCGTCGCGTCTGCGGTGTCCAGCCTCGAGCGCCTCCGTCGCCCCCGGGTGGGTGCGCTCGGGATCCTGCTCGCCGCGACCCCGATGATGTTCTTCGTCGGAGGCGTCATCAACCCGAGCGCGGCCGAGATCCCGGCTGCCCTGTGCCTGTGGGCCGCGGGGACCGTCCTCGCGATCGAGGCGCCGCGGCGGGTGGATCCGCGTCTGGTCCGGCGCGTCGGGGTCGCCGCCATCGTGCTCGTGCTGGCGCGCCAGCTCGCGCCGCTCTGGCTCGTGCTGATCGCCCTGGCGCTCCTCGCGGTCGGCGGGCGTGGCGCCGTACGCGCCCTCTGGCTCACCCGGAGCGCTCGGCGCTGGGCCGCCGGCATCGTCGCGGCCACGATCCTCCAGGGCGTCTGGATCCTGGCGGTCCGACCACTCGATCCGTCACTGGGCGACAGCGAGTCGATGAAGGGCCTCACCACGGGCTCCGCGCTGCGGATCTCGTTCGGCGAGTCGCTGAACCGGCTCCGAGAGATGGTCGGGTGGTTCGGGTGGCTGGACGCGCCGTCCCCGGGCCTGACCTACGCCCTCTGGGCCGTCGCCCTCGGGGCCCTGATCGCGCTCGCGATGGTCCTCGGGCGGCGCCGGATGGTGTTCGTCGCCGGCGCGGTCGCGCTCGCGACCCTCACCGCGCCGATCTTCTTCGAGACGCTCCAGGCCCACCGGATCGGCTTCTTCTGGCAGGGCCGGTACTCGATGCCGCTCGCAGTCGGCGTCCCGGTGCTCCTCGCCCTCTCCGCGGCCATGGATGGCGACGACGGCGACGATCCAGCCCACGCGCTCGCCCCCCGCGCGGTGCCGTTGCGCGTCGCCTGGCTGCTGCGCGGCACCGCGATCGCGGTCGTCGTGGCCCAGCTCGCGGCGTTCTGGCAGGCGTTGCGCCGCAACACCGTCGGCTACTCGGGTCCACTGGACTTCGTGATCGACCCGACATGGAAGCCGCCGGTACCGGCGTGGTTCCTGATCCCCGCCTACCTGGTGGTCGTGCTCGCGTTCGTCGCCTGGGTCGGACACCCGACCGGCGGTGTCCGGGCTCAGCCGGAGCCGGCTCCCTCGGGATCGCTCAGGTACTCGTAGATCCCCGACAGAGCCTTGTCCCAGCTGGAGTAGCTCTCGTCGATGTCGCGCAGCCCGCGCCCCGCGAGCGCACGGCGCAGCTCGTGGTCCAGCACGACGCGCTCGAGCTGGCGACAGAGGTCGTCGCTCGTTCGGCGGGTGAGCAGGCAGTTCTCGTTGTCGCGGAGCAGCCAGTGCCCGGCAGGGTTGTCGAACGCCACCACCGCGACGCCGGACGCCATCAGCTCGAGCGGCAGGTACGAAGGATGCTCGGAGACCGTGAGCGCCACGCCGACATCACAGGTGCGGTAGAGGTTGCCCGTCTCCTTGTAGTCGAGAAGTCCCAGGTGCTGGATTCCGGTGCCGACGTCCTCGGGCCGCGCCCACGAGCCGGCAGTGACGATTCGCACGCGATCGCCCAGGCGATCCTTGAGCTCTTCCAGCGCAAGCGACGCGAGCTCCCAGCAGTTCCGCCAATGCCCCGGTCGCGCGTACACGAACACGGTCACCGGGTCGTCCGATGCGCGCTCGCGCCGACCGACCGCGTGAAACACGTTGCGGTCGACCGCGGGCACGAACGACGCCCCCTGGCCGCCGTAGCGACGGTAGAGATCGAGGAGGTTCTGGGTGTTGCAGAGGCCGTACAGTCCGAGCCGATAGCTCTCCTCGGCGAGGCCGTACATCGTCCCCGCGGCGTAGAACATCGGCTCGAAGTCCTGGACGAGATAGAACTTTCGCCTGGTGTTCGCGAAGTGCGCCGCGACGTACGCCGTCACCCAGAGCGTCGAGATCGAGATGTCGGACGCCGGGATCCCCGCGGCGGCTCGCAACGAGAGGTCGTAGTAGATCGGCGAATCCGCGAGCCCAGGAAAGGCGGCTGCGATCGCTGATCGATGAAAGCCCTCATTGGCCCGCGCCCAGATGACGAACCGATTCTCGACGCCGTGGACGCGTGTCAGGTGGTCGGCGATGCGCAGTGCGGTGTTGATACCTCCGTAGAACGGACTGTCGAGCTCTGGGAGGAACCAGTTGATCGTCTTCGGGGCGAACGGCTCCGCGTTGTTCGCGTGCAGCTGATGCACCGCTTCGATCTCACTATCGGTGATTCGACAGCCCCGAGCGACGAGGTTGACCTCGCTCTCGTCCGTGGACTGGCGGAAGATCTTGATCTGTCGGCCGAGCGGCTCGGAGATTCGCGCCGCGGGGGTTCGTTCGAAGCGAGCACGGAGCGCGGGCACGCGACTCCCCAGCGACAAGCACGGTGAGAAGTACGGGTCGCCGGCAAAGATCCAACGTTGGTAGCGCCAGAAGCTGGCGAAGTAGTCCTCCGGAGGGACGTAGGTCCCGCGAGTCGCGGACTCGAGATGGCGAACGCCGCCGAACGGCGAGCACACGTTGCGCTTTCCGGCGAGCACCGCATCGAGACCGAGCACGACGTCGCTGCCGCAGAGTCGGAATCTCTCGTCGAAGCCGCCGAGGTCCTCGAACAGCGATCGTCGTATCGCGAGGCATGCAGCGGTGACCGACAGCACGTTGCGGTACCAAGTCGTCGATCCCAGGAGCGTTGGCGATCCGGGCGCCATTCCCTCGAAGAGGTGATCGGCGAACCCGTTGAGCCCGAGGATGACTCCGCCATGCTGAATGCGTCCCTCTTCGTCGACGAGCTGTAGCCCGACCACACCGATCTCGGGTCGGCGCGCCCATCCCACGAGCTCACGGAGCCAGGAAGGATCGGGGAACGCGGTGTCGTCGTTCACGAACACGAGCACATCGCCGCGAGCGCGAGCGGCGGCGGCATTGTTCACCGCCGAGTAGTTGAACTCTTCGTGCCACCACTCGACCTCGAGATCGAGGTCGGGGAACGACTCCGCGTACCACGCGGTGCGCTCGTCGGTCCGGCCGCCGTTGTCGACGACGATGACGTCGAGGCTCGGATAGTCGGTGTTGGCCACTCCTCCGAGTGACGACAGCAGCATCTCTGTGTTGTGTCGCGTCGGGATGATGATGGTGACGTGCGGCAGGTCTTCGTCATCCCACACGACGCGGACACACTCGCCCCCACCCTCGGCCCGTGCGCTCGCACCGATTCGATCGAGGTGACCCTGGACGACGTCGACCCCGCGCGGCCCCACTCCGTCGACTCGGCGCCGAAGGTGCCCGAGCACATGTGGTATCCGCGCGACACGCTCGGACGTGAGATCAGCGCGGAGAAGGAGGTCCCACCACACATCTTCACCGAGGCCGGATCGCAGCCCACCCATCCCGACGAGCAGTCGACGTCGCAGTGCGAACGACCGCCCGAGGTAGTTGGCACCGAGCAGCATCTCGGGTGACCACGACGGCCGGAACCGCGGATCCGAGCGGCGCCCGCCGTCGAGTATGTCGTCGTCCCACGACACGAGATCGACGAGCGGATCCGTCCCCGCGGCGTCGGCGATCCGAAAGCACGCATCAGGAGCAAGTCGGTCGCCGGACTCGAGGACGAGCACGAGTCCGCGCGGATCGGCATCATCGAGCACCGCGTTCACCGCGCTGGCAGCGTCGCCGCCACCTCCCCGCACGAATCGGACGTGCCCATCGTCCCGCGACCACCCGACATTGGGTCCTACGACGACGGCGCGCCAATGTGGCCACGTCTGCTGACGCAACGATTCGAGCGTCGACTGCGTGTCGCGTCGCGACCCCCGCGCCAGCACGATGCACGAGACCGTGACGCCGTGCCGGGAAGTCTCCGCGAGGGCGCGCTGCTGGCTGAGCACCGAGGTCGACGCGTCGTGCTCGCGCAGGAAGCGACGGTACGAAGGCGACCGGGGCTCGTGCAGACCGGCATCGTGGACGATGCCGCGAACCCGGTCGACGTAGTCCCGAGTCTCGCGGAGCGCATCGACGCTCGCTCGCGCTGCAGCCCGCTTCCGACCGCCCCGAGGAAGGAGTCGTTCGACGATCTGGCGCAGACGAGACATCGACATCGGCGCCAGCAGGTCGGGCGAGCGTGGCGTGGCCCCGCGCGCCTGGCGGCGTTCGGCGGCAAGTCGCCGGACGCGAACGTGGAGCTCGTGAGGCTCGCCCCGGCTGCCGCCACGGGGTGCGACAGCGTGGGCACCCAGCACGACTCGACGCGCCGTCCGCCACACCCCGAGACCGGGAGGGAGGTCGGGCGTCAGCTCGACCGGCTCGAGGACGCCGAGGCCGACCTGATCTGCGATGGCAGCGACATCACGTGGACCCGCGCACCAGGGGTCGATGGCCGCGCCGTAGGTCTCGCCGAACCACTCCTCCACCTCGTCGGTGTCGGACTCACCGTGGTTGAGCGCCTCGAGAGCTCCGGCGACGTCGGGAACGATGAAGGTGACCGAGGCACCGCTCGGAAGCCGCTCGGCGATGCGCTCGAGCAGGTCCCTTGCATACGAAGCGCTGGTGCGCTCCAGACACGCCACGACGAGCAGCTCGTCGATGCTGTCCCCGCGCGCGTCGAGGAAGGCGAGCGCGGCCGCGCGCTCGTCGGCCGTGGACTCTTCGGAGAGCGCGACGGTGTACCAGCCTTCGAGGGAGGTACCGACGCCGGAAAGGACGACCCGCATCGTGCGAGCAGCCTATCGAACTCCCGGACCGGAACGTTCTGCCGTGAGCAGCGGTAGATTGCGCGCTGTGACCAGCTTCACAGACCTGTGAGCGCAGCTCGAGAGCTCGCCAGTCGGGCGAAGCAGCGGCTGTTCCCGCGACGCGATCTCCCGTTCGCACACGCGGTCGAGGAACCCGCGCCGACCGACGCGCCGACGACACACTCGGTGCTCGTCAAGGGTTGGATGGTCGCGCCGCGCGGTGCAGCCGAGATCGGGTTCGCGGTCGACCATGGAGGGCTCATCCCTCTTGGGACGGTCGAGCGTCCCGACGTCTCCGAGCGCCGACCGCGCGGGCGCGTCATCGGGTTCCAGGGGCTCGTCGCGGTCGCCGACGCAACCGCCGGCAGCCCCTGGCAGCTCGTCGTGACCGTCGACGATGCGACCTACTTCCGACAGCTCCCGGTGACGATCGACACGAACGCCGCCGCGGCGTTCGAGACCCAGAAAGCAGCGAAGCTCGAGCGCATCGAGCCCTTGCTCCGCTGCCCGCGGCCCCGAGTCGACACACCGGATCGCCGATCGTGCCTGGGGGTGCTGACCCGTGCACGGTCGACGCTGACGTGCGCGCGCTGCGGCGCCCGATACCCGCGCACGGAGCACAGCTTCGACTTTCTCAGCCGCGAGCTCCGGGGGATCGGGAACGTCGTCTCGACCGACGCGATCTCCAGTTGGGGCTACGACCCGATTGCATCGTCGATCATCGACGCGGTCCCTGAGGGTCTGGTGCTCGACGCGGGGAGTGGGCTCAAGGCACACCCATTGCCGAACGTGATCAACCTGGAGATCGCGAGCTATCCCACCACGGACGTGCTCGCGATCGGAGAGCACCTCCCGTTCGCCACCGACTCCTTCGATGCAGTGCTCTCACTCGCGGTGTTGGAGCACGTGCGCGACCCGTTCCGCTGCGCGGCGGAGATCGCCCGCGTCGTGCGCCCAGGAGGACGGATCTACGTCGCCGTGCCCTTCCTGCAGCCGTACCACGGCTATCCGCACCACTACTACAACATGACCCGCAGGGGGCTCGAGCAGCTCTTCGACGACGACTTCGTGATCGACGCTTCCGGAACACCTTCGTACGGGCTGCCGATCTTCACACTCACGTGGTTCCTCCGTTCGTATCTCAAGGGACTTCCGCGCGAGACGGCAAAGCGGTTGGCCTCGATGCGAGTTCGTGACCTGCTCGCGGACGGCGACGACTACTTCGAAGAGCCGTTCGTCGGTCAGCTCTCGACCGTTGTCGAGGAGGAGCTTGCGTGCGCGAACTTCGTCCTGGCGACGAAGCGCTAGCGAGTCGCGACCACGAGCATCGACGGTCCTCGGGAATCGTCGGGACGATCGAACGCATCGGGAACCTCCACTGCGAATCCGAGCAGCTCGAGGCATGCGATCAGGTCGTCTCGCTCCATCCAGCCGCCGAGCGAGTCCGGACCCGCCGTGAACCCGTCGATGTCCAATGGATCGTGCTCGAACCGGTGGACGAGGAGCTGCCTCCCGAACAGGTCGCGCTCGACCGGGGGCCGCGCGAAGCGCTCTCGCAAGCACGGGTCGGCGTCGATGGTAGGTCCGTCGAAGTGACGCACCCAGAGGACGAGCCGATCCGAAGTCGGTGAGAGCGCCTCGAGGAAGGCGACGGGCTCGAGCTGATGATGCAGCACATCGATCGCAATCGCGAGGTCGAACTGTGGGGCGTTGGTGCGTAGGTATGCGCCGGGATCACCGAACAGGAACGTGGTCTTGCGCAGGCCGGCAACCTCCTTCAGCACGAGTGCGCGCACGTACGACGCCGGGTCACCCTCGACGCCGACGACCTCCGCGGCTCCCAGCCGCTCGAGCATGGCGCTGTGACAGCCTTCACCGGATGCGAGGTCGAGCACCCGTCGGTTGGCGACGCCACCGAGAGCGTCGACCCCGTGATCGAGTCGAGCGTCAGCGAGCTTCAGCTCGTCACCGTCGACGCGCGCGGTGCGCCATTCCCCGTCGAAGATCGCCATCGGCGCGATGGTCGTCGGCGCATCGCGCCGGAACTCGGGCGCACGATGGCGACGGATCCGAAGCGGTGGCGCGTCGGCGATGTACTCACCGTCGCTGAGCTCGATGCGCGCACTCAGGATTTCGAGGCCGGCCGAGAGCGCAACGGGTACCTCGAAGCCGCCGACCACCACACCCTTCGACGACTCGAGATCAAAGGCTTCGACGACATCGGGACGAGGAACATCACAGGCGAAGGCGCGGTCCGTGCCGTCGCCGAGTCGGAGGACTCCTCGAATCGTCCGGCCTCGCGCCGAGGCGGCCCAGCCCGAGACGATGCACGCGCCGTCCCCGACGACCCAGCCCTCCGAGCCGGTCGGCCTCTCCAGGAAGGCGACGATCGGCGGTGGATCGAGCTCACTCGGGATGAGTCGGTGACCGTCGACGGCGCGGGTTGCGCCAACGATCACGGACGCGGCTTGCGGGCCCACGCCCATGTGAACATGTCGGCCGAGCGACCACGAACGTCGACGAAGCCCGCACGCCGAAGATAGACCTCGAGCTCCTGAGGGGTCGACGACTTCGAGATGTTGGCCGGGCGGTCGAGGGGATGAATGCCTTCGAAGTGCTCGAGGAAGAACTGCCAGCCGTCATCACCGAGCAGGGTGAAGTTGTCGACGTAGACGCGCCCGCCGGGCCGCAGGACGCGCATGGCCTCGCAGATGTACGCGAACCGCTCCCACTCGTCGAGGTGCATGAAGACCACCGTCGAGTAGACGAGGTCGATCGACTCCGATGCGATCGGTGAGAGGTCCCAACCGTTGAGCACGACCGTCTCGACGTTCTCGTGCCCACGGAGGCGTTCCTTCGCGTGCTCCAGCATGTTGACCGAGACGTCGGCGGCGATCCACCGCTTGCACACGGCGGCGAGGGCCGGCCCCACTCGTCCGACACCCGCGCCGATCTCGAGGATCACGTCGTCGGGCCCGACACCGACGGTCTGGCGGAGCGTGTCGACCGTCTCCTGTGACGTGCGGGCGAACTGCTCCTCGTCCGTGTAGCCGGCCACCGCCACCTTGGCCGTGTCCTCTTCCTTTGCGACCGTGTCCCACACTCGTTGGTACTCGGCGCGTGCCGGCGTCGCGCCGGCAGCGGCGACCCGTGACGCTGCGCTCGGCAAGCGGTACGCGGGCGGCGGCGGCGGCGGACCCCGGTGGAACAGAAAGGTATCGCTGGTCCCCATCACGTCCCCGTCCGTGAACTGGACGGTCACCATGACCGGGTCATCGTCCGGGATCTCGAACGTGTGGTCGAAGCCGAGGAGCGAGCCCGACTCCTCGACGGAGAAACCGAGCGACGGAGGAACATCCGGACGTTCGATGGTGATCGGGAGCTCGTGCCGCTCGCAGCCACCGACCGTTGCGAAGACCCGGCACTCCCGTCCACGCGGTGATGCCACCCAGCCGGAGACGCGCGCTCGGCGCGGCGAGTCGAAGACGTCGCATTCGGCGGGGCTCTCGACGAATGCGAAGAGCGCTCGCTCCGGCACTTCGTCGACCTGCAGCCGCCGGCCGCCGATCGCATGGGTCGCGTACAAGTCGCTCACGGTAGCATCGGACTCGTGATGGCCAACGGGTCGGGGTTGGTCACACCCGACGACGCGGAGAACGAGCCGGAACCGGACCCTCCGCCCGCGCTCGATGCACTCGACCTCCGGGATCGCGTCGTGGGAATGCACGCCGAGCTCGACGAGATCTTCGCACGCCTCGACGACCTCCAGGCGCGACTCGATGCGTACGAGACGATGTCCGAGACCCGACGCGGCTTCGGCACGCGAGCGCGGGCACGGCTCGGACGCGTTCGCACGACCATCGTGCGTCGCGCCCGCCGATCTCAGTGAGCACGAGCGAGAGTGCCGTGTCGATCGTCTGCATCGACCACGGACTCGGGCACGCTGAGATCGATGCAACCGCGGAATCGGTGACGCGCCAGATCGACCAGGACTGCGAGCTCCTCGTCGCGCTCCCTTCCGAGATCCGCGACACGCTCGGGCGCGCACGCGGTCGGTGGTTGATGCTCGTCGACGCGGGCGACCGGATCAGACCACACGCCATCGCCCAGCTCGCCGCCGCCACCGACGCCGATGCAGCGGTCGACTGCGTCTACAGCGACGAGTCGGGCCCCGACGCTTCGGGGGCCGAGCAGCCGTTCTACAAGCCCGACTGGTCGCCGGATCGGCTTCGTTGTCAGCCGTACCTCGGGCGGGCCGTGCTGGTCCGACGCGACCTCATCGACGAGGCCGGAGGATGGCGTCCCGAGCTCGGTCGGGTCGCAGAGTTCGACCTCATGCTGCGTGTCGGCGAGCTGAGCCGCCGCGTCGCGCACGTCGCGCACCCTCTGTGCCGTCGCCGCGGGCCCCAGCCGGAGTTCCTGTCGTTCGCGCCTGAAGACGTGGATGCCGGCTGCCGAGTCGTCGACGAGCACCTCGCCCGAACGGGAATCGCCGCGCGAGCCCGCCCCCACGCGTCCGCTTCGGGCCTGCTTCGCCTCGAGCCCGTGCTGGTCCGGCGGCCCCTCGTGAGCGTGATCGTGCCAACAGCCGGCACGCGCCGTGTCGTCCGTGGATCCGAGATCTCCCTCGTGGACTGCTGCGTGCAGAGTGTGCTCACCCGGTCGACGTATGCAGAGATCGAGGTGATCTGCGTCGTCGACGCCTCGGTCGACGACGACACCCGCGCCCGGCTCGTTGGCCTCGACCCCGCGCGCGTGCGGCTGGTCGACTTCAGCGAGCCATTCAATTTCGCCCGGAAGATCAATCGCGGTGTGGTCGCGTCTCGGGGCGAGGTGCTCGTCCTGCTCAACGACGATACCGAGGTCCGCGAACCCGGATGGCTCGAGGCGATGCTCGTCTATGCACTCGATCCAGAGGTCGGTGCCGTCGGCGCGCGGTTGCTCTTCGCCGATGACCGCATCCAACATGCGGGTGTTGCCGGCGTTCGGGGGAACCCGGGACATCCGTACTACGGGTTGCCGGCCGACACCGTGGGACATGGGGGGAACGCGCTGGTACCGAGCGATGTGCTCGCCGTCACCGCCGCATGCCTGATGACGAGTCGCGCCTGCTTCGAGTCCGTCGGTGGGCTCTCGGGTTCGTTCCCGGTCAACTACAACGACATCGACTACTGCTTGAAGCTCCGTCAGAACGGTCTCCGCATCGTCGTGACACCCGACGCGGTGCTGTACCACCACGAATCGTCCAGCCGGAGCGGTGAAGTCGCGCCGGACGAGCTCGCGCTGGTCCGCCGGCGATGGGGACGGTGGTTGCGAGACGACCCCTTCTATGGGCCGAACTTCCCGTCCGGCAACGCCGACTTCGTGCCCGCGCCGGCTCCTAGTAGCCCTTGACCATCCGGCGAATCCGGGTGACGACCTTCCTGGCGAGCTGACCCACCTCTCCGCGTCGTGCGAGCGCGAGCGCGCGGTCGACGTCGCGGCGGATCGTGCGCGGGCGCCAGGTCGCGATGTCGAGTGGGTCACGAACACTTGCCGCCAGCTCCGGATCGAGCAGGTCGGGCGCGCGGTCCGGCTCGCGGCAGTACGCGACCAGAGGAGCGAGGACTTCGCTCCAGACGAATCGCCTCGCGACCACCTCAGCAGCCTGGCGACACGACGCGCGCAGCTCGTCGTCCTCGAGGATCTGGTAGAGCGCTTCCTCCAGCGCGTCGACGTCCCCGGGGGGAACCGTCAATCCGAGACCCTCGGTCTCGACGAGCTCGGCGAGCGCGTCGCCACGGGTCGCGACCACTGGGAGCCCGGCCCACACGTAGTCGAGCACGCGTGTGCGGAAGGAGAACGCGGTCTCGACGTGGTCGAGATGCGTGCTCACGCCGACATCGGCCTCGAGGAGGTAGTTCGGTCGGTCGTCGTACGGCACCCAACCATCGTTGAAGAAGACGTGCTTGTCGATCAGCCCGAGCTCCTCGGCGAGCTCGAAGGTCTCGACCGTCATCCGCATCTCGCCGACGTCGGGGTTCGGGTGCTTCGTACCCAGGAAGTACACGCGCACCGACGGGAGTCGGCTCCGGAGCTTGTCCACCGCCCGCAAGAGCGTGAGCGGGTCGAACCAGTTGTAGATGCCGCCACCCCAGAGGATCAGCTTGTCGTCGTCGCCGATCCCGGGCACGACTCCCCGGAGCACCTTCCGGGTCGACTGCGGCGGTCGTTCGTCGACCCCGAAGGGCACGACCGCGATGAGGCCGTCGAGCTTCTCGCTCGTGTCGTAGTTGATCTCGTTGATCCGCCCGACTGCGGCCAGCTGACCGAGCCAGAAGTCGCGCTGCTTCTCGCTCGCGCACATGAGGAAGTCGGCCCGCATGAGCTGCTCGTTCAACACCTCGGTCGACGAACGCACGGCGAAGCGGCGAGCATCGTGGTGGAGATGGCGCGACTGCTCGAGAACCTCCAAGTGGAACGGGTCATAGACGTCTGCGACGACGATCTTCTTCGTGTCCCGGAATGCCGAGTACTGCCGCATCAGGTTGCCCTGGAACACGATGACATCGGCCCATGCCTCGAGCTCGGTGAACGCGCGGTCGTCGGTCTGCATCACCGGGAAGTCCGGGTGCGAGAGCGTGGAAGGGTGCGGGCTGACGAGACACACCTCGTGCTCGGCCGAGAGGACCCGGGCGATGTGCCAGGCGCGGATCGCCGGGCCAGCCATCTTGGGCTGGAGGACATCGCCCGTCGCGACGAGGATTCGGCGACGCCGACCGAGGCGCGCGGCCGGATCGAAGATGCGGTTCACCGTGGCAAAGCCCTCGAGGAACCGCGGATCCTCGATGTTCGGCTTCAGCGGCGTGCCGAACAGTGGCGTGATCTCGTGATCGGGGCGACGCCGAGCCGCCTGGAGCTCGCGTCGGGCGAGATCGAGCTCGGGCAAGGCATCGAGGAAGGCGTCGATCGCATAGGTCGGCGCGATGGTCTGGCGCCGGATCGTCACGAGCTCCCCACCCCGGGTCGACGAATCGGCAGCAAGATCGAGCGCGCGCGGATCGTCGCCGCCGAGCGAGATCCCCCTGCGAATCGCCATCAGCAGTGTCGCCGGCAGCACCGCGCGAAGGTTGTCGTCGTCGTAGTTCTTGTAGATCGTGAAGAGCGCGTTGCGCTCGAGCAGAAAGTGCTCACGCCACGCACCGAACCGCGCCGCGGTCGCGTGATGCTTGTGATACACGACGGAGCCGGGGACGTATCGGACGCGGTAGCCGAGCAACCAGAGCCGCCAGCCGAAGTCGACGTCCTCGAAGAACATGAAATAGCGCTCGTCGAACCCGTTGACGCGGCGGAACACCTCGGCACGCACGATCATCGCCGCGCCAGAGGCGAAGAGCACGTCGGTCGCGGTGTTCTCCAGCGGGCTCGCCGGCTTCCCGAAGTCGACCTTGAATCCGTGGCCGTAGTACGCGAGCGCAGCCCCGACGAAGTCGATCGTCGACCCATCCCAGCCGAGCACCTTGCTCGCGACGCATGCGATCGTCCCGTCGTACTCGAGGGGATGCAGTGCGGCTTGGAGCCAGTGCGGATGAGGGCGCGCATCGTTGTTGAGGAAGGCGACGTACTCGCCGGTCGCTCGCTCCACGCCGGCGTTGCACCCTCCCGCGAAGCCCACGTTCTCGCGCAGTGCTACGACATGAACCTCGGGGTGGGCGCCGCGAATACGCTGGACATCGTCGCCGGACGACGCGTTGTCGACGACGATGACCTCGAGCCGCTCGCCCGCCCAATCGAGCTCCTGTACCGCTTCGAGGCATGCGAGCGTGTCGTCGGCACCGTCGAAGTTCACGATGACGACCGACACGCGTCCGGCGTGCGTGGCCCTCACCAACTGCATCCCTCCTGCACCCCGGCGTCCCGAAGACGAGGACGCCAGGTTACCCGGATGGGGTCGTCCGCACGTTCCTACGGATCACCCACGCACGCGTCGACTGCACGGGTGACGCCCCGAGCACACCTAGTGCGCGGGCCGGGGGCTGAGGTCGGACAGGGCGTCGCTCCAGCGACCTCCGAGCGGCACGAGCCCGTTGCCCACGGGATCGCCGGCGCGGATGTGGAGCTCGTAGCCGTCGGGCAACGAGTCGAAGGCGTGCAGCTCGTGGCGGTCGGTGATCTGCGCGCCGACGACGAGCGTCCCGGGCAGGTAGTCGAGCCGATCGACGGTGCAGTCGAGATGTCCGGTGCCGTGCAGCTCGCCGGTGCGGATGCCCGCCATGTTCGTCGTGAGCACCGAGAGCGACACACCGGTCTCGGTGGCGACGGAGATGCTGAAGTTCGGGTGGTCGACCCGCTTCCGGGCGTGGTAGTGGATGCGAAACGTGACGGCCGAGCCGGCACGCGGCAACGCGATGGGCTCACCGTCGGCGTCGAGCACGTCGAAGCCGATGATCTCGATGTCCCGATCTCCCGCCGCCGAGGTCGCGAGCGCGGTCTCGGTTCCTGTCGTGCGGGCGAGCCTCTCGGCCGTCGCGTCGGCGACCCGCTCGGTGTAGGCACGTGTCACCTCGATCGGCTGGCCGACCGCGAGGAGCCGGCCGTGGTCGAGCCATGCGATCCGATCGCAGAGCGTCTGCATGAGACCCACGCTGTGCGACACGACCACGATCGTCCGACCCTCACGGCGGATCTTGTAAAGGTGGTCGAAGCAACGATTCTGGAAGTCCGCGTCGCCGACCGCGATGACCTCGTCGATGATGAGCACGTCGGGGCGCACGTGGACCGAGACCGCGAACCCCAGCCGCACGTACATGCCGCTCGAGTAGACCTTGACGGGCGAATCGATGAACGACTCGAGCCCGGAGAAGTCGACGATCTCGTCGAACACCCGGTCGAGCTCGCGCTTGTCCAACCCTAGGATCGCGCCGTTCAGGTAGATGTTCTCGCGCCCCGAGAGCTCGGGATGGAACCCGGCGCCGAGCTCGAGGAGCGCCGAGACCCGACCCCGGGTCGTGACCTTCCCGCTCGTCGGCTGATGGATCCTGGCCATCAGCCGGAGGAGCGTCGACTTCCCCGAGCCGTTGTGGCCGATGAGCCCGAAGGACTCTCCGGCGCGTACGTCGAGCGACACCTCGCGCAACGCCCAGAACTCCTCGTACGGGGTGCGGCGGAAGCGCGTCAATGCCTGCTTGAGGCTCGTCGGCTTGTCCTGGTACAGGCGAAAGCGCTTCGAGACGTCCTCGACCTCGATGGCGAGGCGCTGGCCTCGACCGTTGCCGCTCATCCGCTCAGAGCTCCTCGGCCAGCTCGGCCGAGCGTCGGGCGAACAACCACCAGCCGAGGGCAAGGCTGCCGACGGCGACGGCCACCAGGTACGCCCACGTGTCCAGGGCGGGAACCTCGAGCAAGTAGAAGATCGAGCGGGCTGCTTCGACGAACTGGGTGAGCGGATTCGCCTCCACGATGTCGCGCATCGGGAGCCCCCAATGCTCCTCTGGGATCAGGTCGATCGTGTAGATGATCGGTGTCGCGTAGAAGAGGAACAGCAGCGCGATCGTGACCAGGTAACGCACGTCGCGGTAGTAGACGTTCATCATGGCGACGACGAGCCCGACGCCGGTCGAGAAGAGCATCAGCAACACGAGCAGCACGGGAAAGAGCAGGAAGGTGAGGGAGACGTTCCCGACCGCGATCATGACGGCAACGAGAAGACCGGCCTCGATGACCGTCTGGAGCACGGCCGCCAGCACCACGGACAGCGGGATGCATTCGGGTGGCAGGTACACCTTGCGGATGAGCGGCCCCGCTCCGACCATCCCTTCCATCGATCCGACGACTGCCGCGTTGAAGAAGTTCCACACGACGAGCGCGGTGAAGAGGTAGACGGCGTAGTTCTTCAGCTCGCCGTTGCCGGCGACCGGCGGGACCACCTTCAAGAACACGCCGAACACCACGGAGTAGATGAGCAGCGTCGACGCGGGATTGAGGAGGGACCAGAGCCAACCCAGCACGCTCTTCTTGTACTTGGCCTTGAGCTCGCGCTGAGTCAGGTTCATCACGATGCTGCGATGGTTCCAGACCTCTGTGACGGGGGCGAGCACGTGGGAGTCCCGATCTGCACGACTTGTCCGTGAAGGCGACCCGAGGCGCGTGTCGACCGCCCGGCTCGTTCCTGAGGACGCCGATGCTATCTCCGGCCGTGTGCTCCGACCTCATGAGGCTTCTGCCATCTCGCTCCGCGGTGGCGAGCGCACGGGCTGTCGCCGCCGGGCACATCACTCCTCGTCGGACTCGGGACTCCTTCCATCGGTATGGACGCTCGCCGTATCCCACGTCGTGTCGAGTGCCGCGTAGCCGAGGATCTCGCGCGGCGTCCCGAGCTCGACCGAGATGGGCATGAGCTTGCTGCGGAAGTCGAACGGATGGGTGCACGTCTCGTCGTGCACGGCGACGGTCACGTCATAGATGCCCGGCACCAGCATCAGCCGGTTGATCGTGAGGTCGATGTGGCCCTCGCCCGAGACCGTGTCGAACACGAGGCCGGAGTCGCGCGTGTTGGGCCCGGCGACGTAGGCGCCGTCGGCCGCCGTGATCCCGATGCCGAACACCGGCTTCTCGACGGGCTCGGCCGCGGAGTAGTGCATGCGGACCGTGATCCGGTCACCGGTGCGCACGTGATCGAGCGGGCGATCGTCGGGCCCGAGCAGCTCCACGGTGTCGATCCGGATCTCCCCTGACCCCCAGCGCGCACCGCCTGCGGGGTCGAACTCGCGGTCGTGGAAGACGTCGACGAGGTACTCGTCGATCACGTCGACCGCCGGCCCGACCGTGACGAGCCCGCCGTGCTCCAGCAGTGCGACGGTGTCACAGATGTTGCGGACCGACTCCATCGAGTGCGAGACGACGACGATCGTCCGCCCGCCGTGCTTCAGCTCGAGGATCTTCTCGGTGCAGCGCTGCTGGAACTCGGCGTCGCCGACCGCGAGGACCTCGTCGACCAGCAGGATCTCGGGGTCCACGCTGATCGCCACCGAGAACCCGAGCCGCACATACATGCCCGACGAGTAGTTCTTGACCGGGCTGTCGATGAACTGCTCGATCCCGGCGAAGCCGACGATGTCGTCGAAGCGTTGATCGATCTGTCGGCTGGACAGACCGAGGATCGCGCCGTTGAGGTACACGTTCTCGCGCCCCGAGAGCTCCGGGTGGAAGCCCGCGCCGAGCTCGAGGAGCGCCGAGACCTTGCCGCGAGTGCTGATCGACCCGTAGTCGGGGCTGAGGATCTGGGCGATGCACTTCAGCAGCGTGCTCTTCCCCGACCCGTTCTCACCGATCAGGCCCAGCGTCGCACCGACCGGGATCTCGAGGGAGACGTCGCGCAGCGCGAAGAACTCGTCGTAGCGCGCGCGTCCGCCGCGCAGGATCGCCGCCTTCAGCGACTGGTTCCGCTCGTGGTAGAGGCGGAACCGCTTCGTGACGTGGTCGACCGTGATCGCCGGCACCGCGCTCACAGGGCCTCCCCGCGGCGCGGGATGGCACGACGGATCAGCCTGCGGGTTCCGCTCACTGCCCGCACGATCGGGTTGCGCATGATCCCGGCCGTCTCCGCGGCCTGGCGATCGCGCTCGGTGAGCAGGTCGTTGAGCTCCCCGATGACCTCGTCGCGTTCGAGCACGTCGGCGACGCGCTCCGCGATGATCTGGTCGCGCACTCGGATCATCTCCGACTGGTCGCGGAACTGGAGCCGCCCGATGTGCTCACCCCATCGTCCTGCGTAGTAGCCCCGCCAGCGTTCGAACTCGTCGCCGAACAGGTAGTCGAACCCGTCGACACCCTTGGGGAACAGCACCCCGAGACCGAGCGAGTGCTGGAAGTCGAAGGTCCGGTACTCCTTCACCAGCTCCTTCCAGAACACCGCGGAGCCCATATCGGTGTTCGCGGCGATGTCGTGGAGGAGCACGACTCCTCCCGGCGCGACCTTCGGCAGCCAGGTCTCGAAGTCATCCTTGACGGCGTCGTAGTCGTGGCAGCCATCGATGTGCAACAGGTCGATCGAGCTGTCGGCGAAACCGCCGACCGCGTCCCGGAAGAGCGACCGGTGCAGCTCGATGGCCATGTCCGCGAACTCGGCGTCGCGGATGCGAGTCACCGTCTCGTACACATCATCGCCGTACGCGCCGGTGAAGGAGTCGCCCTCCCAGGTGTCGACGGCATGCAACAACGGGTGCCAGCCCTCGTCCCGAGCGGCTTGCGCGAAGGTGAACAACGAGACCCCGTACTGGGTGCCGAGCTCGACGATGAGGTCCGGGCGCCCCCAGCGCACGAGGTCGTACCCGAACCATCGGTGCCCGGCCCAGAGCGCCGACGCGCGATCTGGATCATGACGATCCCCGACGAACTCGGGGTCGTGCACCGTCCACTGCCGGCCGGTCGGGTGCCAGCTCACACTTCCTCCGCGAGGCGTCGCTGGTGCCGGTCGAAGAACCAGTATCCGAACACGAGGACGCCGACGGCCCATGCCACGAGGTACAGCATCGTGTCGAGCGGCGGGAACCGCAGGTCGTAGAGCACGTCACGGTACGCCTGCACGAGCTGCACGAGCGGGTTGAGCCGATAGATCGTTCCGAGCGGGATCTCCATCCCGAGGAAGTCCGCGGTGTCGGGGACGACCGAGATCGGGTACACGATCGGCGTCGAGTAGAAGAGCGCCTGCATCGCGATGGCGATGAAGTGCTTGACGTCTCGGAAGTACACGTTGGCGACGCTCAGCAGCAGGCTGATGCCGAAGATGAACAGCGTCTCGATCGCGATCATCACGAGCACCATCGGGATCCACGGGATGACGAAGTTCCCGGCGATCAGCAGGACCACCAGCACAACCGACATCTCGATGAACATCGACACGAGCAGGGATCCGACAACGGCCATCACGAGGATGTCGCGCGGGAAGTACACCTTCTTGATGAGCCCGGCGTTCCCCACGAGCGCTTCGAGGGAGCTCTGCACGCTGTTGGAGAAGAACGTCCATGGGATGAGCGCGCACAACAAGTAGATCACGAAGTTCTGGAGCCCCGACGGATCACCGCGCGGAGGCTCGATCTGGAGGAAGAACCCGAAGACGAGCCAGTAGATCGCCACCATGGCCAGCGGGTTCAGCAACGACCACGTCCAGCCGAGCGCCGACTTCTTGTATCGGCCGCGGAGCTCCCGCAGCGTCAGGTTGATCACGAGGTCGCGGCGTTCGATCGCATCCGCGAAGCGGCGGACGACGCGCGGGCGTCCGAGCTGCATCACCAGGGGAGCTCGCTCGCCGCGCCGCGAATGGCAAGCATCGTGTGCGTGTGATCCGGCGCCGGCTGGCGCGCGACGAGCCGGAGCGTGTCGAAGAAGTCGGAGGACGACTGGTCCCAGTCGGGCCACGCGCGCGCCGTGCGCAATGCACCGTGGCGGAGATCCCGGACCAGGTCGGAACGATCTCGCAACGTCCGCACCGCTTCGATCACCGCGCCCCGGTCGTACATCGGTACGACGAGACCGTTCACCCCGTCGCGCACGAACTCGTCCGAACCGGTGACGTCGTACGTGACGACCGTGCCGCCGCAGTGGAACATCTCGAGCGGCGGTCCGTACATGCCTTCGACGTGGCTCAGCTTCAAGAGGACGGGGCACGACCGGTAGATGGCGGGGGTCTGCTCGATCGGGACCCGGGAGAACACGCGGTCCACCCCCCGGAGCTCGGTCAGGTCGCTCGACGTGAGCAGCCAGATCTCGTCTGCACCCCCGGAGCGCGCGAGCTCGACGGCGTCCTCCACGTTCTTCATCGGCACCTCGATCGGGCCTTCGATCAGCACCCGGAGGCGGATCCCGCTCTCGGGGGCGACGGTCGGTCCGACCGGGGTGTACACGTCCTTGCGAATCCCGTTGTGGACGAGGAACGACGGGCGTCGATGCTCGAAGGCGAGGTACGCCTGGATCCACCGGGCGATGGTGATGACCGGGAGATCGAACGTGTACGTGAGGGCCGCGAGCGGCGGTGCCCAGGAGTCCGTCGTGCCACCGTAGAAGCGCGACTCGACCGACTGCACGAAGTAGACCGCGTGCCGACAGCGCAGGCGGGGCAGCTCGTACACGGTGCGCCACATCGTCGCGACGACGACGTCGAACTCGCGATCCTCGGCGTCCGCCAGCGAGAGCAGCGGTAGCTCCTGGAGCGCCTCGTGCCACGTGCCGTACTCGGGCTGATGCTCGAACATGTGCACGATCGTCACGTCGGCACCCTGGCGCTTCGCGTACAGGGCGTGCTGGAGGATGACGTACGTCCCGCCGCTGATATCGGTCGAACCGATCAGGAACGCGATCGACAATGGTCCGTCGGCACCGCGCGAGGGCGCCGCGAACCTCGAGAAGTACTCGTGGAGGAACGGGTCGCCCGCCGATCTGCCCACGCGCGTCCGTTCCTCTCGCCCGGGCATCAGTGCAGCTCCTTCCACATCTCGCGCAGGATCTCGAGCGCTCGCGCGGGGAGCCAGGCACGGTAGCCCGGCACCCACTGGCTCCTCCGCGCCTCCTCGCTCACGACCTCGGTTGCCCCGACACGGGAGAGGAGCGAGCGCTGGGGCTGCTCCTTGGCGAACGGCGACACGTTCATCGCGCCGAACGTGTCGTCGTGCGACGATCCGAACCAGATGTCGGCGACGCCACCCGGTGGTCGACCGTAGTAGTCGATCACGGTCTCGTTGAGCTCGCGCCGCAGCATGCTCGTGGTCAGCCCGTTCTCCACGAGCCAGTCCGCGACGCGTGGTGCCGCGGCAAGCACCCCGGCCTGGAACGAACGGATCTCCGACGACGCGCGCGGCCCCTCGTGCTCGTGCACGGGCATCGACCGCCCATCGGCACGAATCGCGTAGTCCACGACGGAGGGCACGTCGGGCGTCAGCGGAGCCTCGATCGCGGCCGGCGGACTCACGAGGGTGAACGGCTCGCCCGCGTTCCCGTCGAAGGCGACGGCGTGCTTCGTGACGTTCGCGAGCTGCTCGTTGAGGAAGGGGAAGAGTCCGAGATACACGCCGACGAGACGGCGTTCCGGGAGCAGGCGAGCCAGGTTGTCCTGGATGGTCCCGCGCCATCCGACGTCGACCATGACCAGCTCTCGCTCGGAGTCGTCGATCTGCTGATGGAGGTATGCCTCGAAGGCGCGCCGCCGGTCGTCGAGCTTCGCCTCGACCCGCGCTCGTACCTCGGGCAGCTCGAGCAACGCGAGCGCTCGTTCGTCGTCCGCGATCGACGGAACGACCTCGTCGAGCGAGAGGCCGACCGCGAGCACCTCCTCGGCGAACCCGTCCGCACCGACGCCGATCGACTCGAACAGCGCCCTCGGAGACTGGTCCGCGTACTGCGACCACATCCGCGACAGCTCCTGCGGCTGCAGCGACGACAACGAGACGCCGAAGGTCGACCGTCGGCTGACGTCGAGATGGCGCCCGACAGGGGGCGTCATCGATCCGGCGAGCCGCGGCGCCACCAGGTCGTGCACCTGCCGGAGGAACGCGCCCTCGCGACTGAGGTAGTACACGCTCCGCAGCCCGCGCCCCAGTGCCTCTTCGACTGCGGCCGCGACCAGGGCGACGGGAAGCAGCGCCGTGAGCACACCGGCGTGCGCGGCGCGGCGCTCGGTCTCGCCGCGCCCCGCGTCGGAGACGAGCACATCCACGACGCGGAGGAGATCGTCGTGCTGCGCGGCGACGAGCGCGCCGAGGTGCTCGGGAGTGAGCTCTCCGGGACCGGGCAGCGGTGAGGGCGAGATCCGCACCAGCGCCGCGAGTCCCCCGCCCGCGACCTGGCGCTCGCCGTCGGACCAGGGGTTGTCGCCGATGTGAAGGTGTCGTTCCGGCGCGACGCCGAACCGCGACCGCACGAGCTCGAAGAGCTCTCCGTCGACCCGTTTCGAGGCCGACACATCGCACGAACAGAGCACCTCGATGTCGTCGAGGACGACACCGCACGACTCGAGCACCGCACTGAGGTCGTTGGCGGACAGGTAGAAGTCGGAGAGGACCGCGAGCTTCGGTGGCGTCGGACGATCGCGCAGCGCTTCGAGCACAGCGACGACGTCGTCGATCCGCTCGGTGCAGCGGCACTCCTCCTCGGCTTCTTCACGCGCGAGCTCCGCCGCGATCGGCCGCGCCTTGCGCGCGCTGAGCCCGAGCACCTCGCTGAGATGACGGCTGAGCACGTCGTCGAGGCGGTACTCCTCGTGCGCGCTGCTGGCAGCGATGGCGGCTTCCGCCGCGACGCGCCCGCGGAACAGGTCCCAGGGAGTCGTCCCCTCGGGCAGGTCGCGGTGATGACGTAGGAAGATCCGGCGGGCCGTGGCGAGCTTGGGCGCGTCGGCCGGCCTGGTCCGCACCACCAGCGTGTCCCACAGGTCGAAGGTCACGAGCTCGACGTCGGCTCGCGCGAGCGCATCCAGCGTGACCAGACGCGCCGGCTGGTCCGGCGTGAGGAGCTCGCACTCGACGATCGTGCGCTGCGCGCTCGGCGGGAGCGCTCCGGCCGAGGTTGCCCGCCGGCGTTGCTCGGGGTTCGCGTAGAACCCGGTCGCATATCCGACCGTCCAGTAGTGCTCGAGCGGGCTCCTGCCCGTGGCCCGGACCTCGGGGTGGCGATCGAGGTACCAGCGCGTGCGCAGGAGCGGCGACGGATCATGGCCGACGACCCACCCCTGCTCCAGGTGGTGCTCGAGCGGGTTCCGACCCAACGCGGCGACATCGCGGTAGCGCCGGAGGTACCAATCGGTCCAGAACAGCGCTGAGGGGTCTCGACCTTCTGTCCAGCCGCTGCTGCGGTAGTGCTCCAACGGGTCGACGCGTGCGGCCGCGACATCGGGGTACCGGTCGAGGTAGTACTCGGCGTCGAACACGCTGGCGAGGCGCTCGTCGAGGTCGGCTGCTCCACCGATCGTGATCCTCAGGTTCGTGCCGAGATGTCGATTCGTCACCCGGACCGCTCGCCGAGCCCCCCGCAGCAGCTTGCGAAGGATGCGGCGCGTCATCGTGACCGGCACGATCGGAGGTGCCGCGGCAACATCGCCGCCTTCGTCTCCGGTTGCCACGCGCCCGGCGTGCTCGAGCTCGCGCCGGGTGATCTCGACTTCGGAGCGGAGCACGTCGATCTCGCGCTCGTGGTCCGCGATGGTCGAGTCGCGCGCTTCGAGCGCCGCCGTGTGCTCTCGGAGCTGGAGCTCGTCGAGCGCGGCTCGGGCACGCACCTCGTAGTACGACTTCCAGCGCGCGAGCTCGTCGCCGACGAGCACGTCGAGACGCTCGGTGCCCTTGGGCAACAGCAGCCCGAGACCGAAGGAGTGCTCGAACGCCAACGACGGGTTCGTCGAGCTGACCTCGCCCCACAGCTGCGCGGAACCCGTGCGCGTCCAGGATGCGACCCCGTGGAGCAGCACGACCCCGTTCGGCGCGAGCTTCGGGAGCCAGGCCTCGAACGTGTCCTTCAGCTCGTCGAACGACTCGACGATGCCGAGCACCAGCAGATCGACGGACTCGTCGTCGACCGCGACGAGTGCGTCGTGCGCGAGCCCCCGGTGGAGGTGGACGTCGAGCCCCGGGAACACGGACGCGCGGATCCGCTCGACGACCTCGACCCCGCCGTCCGCGCCGGTCGACGAGAGCTCCCAGCTGTCGACCGCGTGCAGGGTCGCTGTCCGGCCGCGGTCACGTACCGCCTGGCAGCACGCGAAGAGCACTGCGCCGGAGCGGGCGCCGAGCTCGACGACGACGTCCGGCCCGCCCCATGCGACGAGGTCGTAGACGAAGTTGCGATGCCCGGACCACGGGCCGACCGCGTGGGTCGGGTCGAGGTCGTCGGAAGCGAACCGCGGCGTGGAGAGGACCCACGGATGTTCGCTGGTGCTCCACATGTCTCAGGCCAGCAGCTCGGGCTGCTCCGTGGGGGACGCGCTCCGGTGCCCTCGAAGTGGGACCAGCTCGACTCTCAGCGCTCGCTGAGCGAGGTGCCACCCGTTGCTGCAATGGTCCCAGACGTCCTTGACCGGCGTGAGCACTCGCATGATCCGTTCTGGCGGCGCGCCGAGGAACCGCGCGGCCTGAGGGGCTCCTAGATTACCGCGGTCCTCGGTGGCGCTCGTGTCGAGCTGGGCTCGGAGGTCACGCGAGCAGCGCGCGTGCGAGCAGATCCGTGCCGAAACCGGTGAGGATCGCGAGGTACAGCAGGCCCGTGGCCGACATCACGGCCGAATAGGCACGCTCCCGGAGCGCCCGCTGCGCGACGAACAGCAGCACGATCGTCGTGGCGGCGCTGACCACCCACGTCCAGCCGAGGAGTCCCGCGTAGCCGTCGTCGACCGATCCGTCGAGCACCGAGACCATGCCGGGAGGCACGAGCAGCAGCGCGACCTCGACCGGCCACGAGAGCGCGGACAGGCGCACCATCTCGCGCAACGGCGCACGCGACAGGCCGGGCTGCACGAGGTACCAATGGCCGAGGAGCATCGCGTCGGTGATGAACCCGAGGAACACCGCGCCCACGACGAGCCTGCCGGCCGAGAGCGCGTAGCTCCCGCCCACGGCGTCGGCGGCCCCGAAGAGCGCGACGAACCCGGCGACCGGCGCGACGAGGTCGATCCAGACCGGGATCCGGTCCGGATCGCGGCGGCGGACGACGGACACGAGGAGCGCCAGCAACGCCGCGACCACGAGCACGATCGCGCCGGCATCGCGAAGCGTCGCGCCGGCGCCGTGGTCGGCATCCGCGATGCCCACCGCGATCGCGGCGATCGCGAGCCCGGCGAACACGCTGCGCAGCAGCCACCCGTACCCGACTCCGAGCAGGCGGTGGCGGCTGGTCACCCAGAGACCGAGCAGGCCACCGGTCGCCCATTGGAGCAAGACGCTCGCCAGGTCGAGTCGCATCAGCGTGAGTGAGCCGGGCTACGCGACGACGGCGAGGTCGCGCGGCGCGTCGTTGAGTCGGACGGGACCGTCGGTGCTCGCGACGACGATGTCCTCGAGCCGCAGCCCGAAGCGGCCGGGCACGTACACGCCCGGCTCGATGCTGAACGCGTGGCCCGGCACGAGCGCGGTCGTGTTGCCCTCGACGACGTACGGGTCTTCGTGCGCGTCCATGCCGATGCCGTGACCGGTGCGGTGGACGAACCGATCGGCCAGGCCGGCGTCGGCCAGCACGTCGCGCGCGGCCGCGTCGACGGTCTCGCAGGTCGTCCCAACAGTCGCGGCCACGACCGCGGCCTCCTGCGCGATCACGAGCGCGGTGTACGCGTCGCGCACCTCGGCGGCCGGCTCGCCCGCGACGTACATGCGGGTGATGTCGGAGCAGTAGCCATCCATGGTGCCCCCGAAGTCGCACAGCACGACATCTCCGGGTTCGATCACACGCGATCCCGGGTCGTGGTGCGGGCTGGCCGCGTTCGGGCCGCTGGCGACGATGGCGAAGTTCACGCGCTCGTGCCCGGCATCGAGGATCCGTTCGACGATCTCGCGGTGCACGTCGTGCTCCGTGCGACCCACGAACGGGCGGCCGCGCATGTCCGCCGCGATCCCGTCGACTGCATGGGCGGCCGCGCGGAGCCGGTCGACCTCTTCGGGATCCTTCACCGCTCGCAGCGGCCCGGTCACGTCGCTCGCGGGGACGAAGCGCGCACCGGGCAGCGCCTCCTGCAACGAGAGCACGAACCGAGCCCACGTCTGGTCGCCGATCGCGACCGTGGTGGCGCCGTCGAGGTGCGTCGCCACGCGCGCGATCGGGTCCTCGGTCTCCTCCCACGGCTCGACGGAGAAGATGCCGACCGCGTCGTCGACGCGTGGTACCTCGAGTCGAGGCACGACGAGCGCAGCGTCGTCGCCCTCGCGGCGGACCACGAGCATCGTCAGCCGCTCGAGCGGCATGGCCGCGTAGCCCGTGAGGTACGGGAGGTCGGGCCCCACCGAGCAGCACAGCGCGTCGACGCCGAGCTCACCCATGCGCTCGCGCACCCGCGCGAGCCGCGCCGCGTGGTTCACGCGGGGACGGGGCGGGCGGCGGCCGGCCCGGCCGCGGCGGCGGCCTCGACCGCGCGCTTGGCGTGGTAGCTGGAGCGGACGAGCGGGCCCGCTTCGACGTGCGCGAACCCGAGGCCCTCGGCGTAGGCGCCGATCTCGGCGAGCTCCGCCGGCGTCCACCACCGCACCACGGGCAGGTGACGAGCCGACGGCCGCAGGTACTGCCCGACGGTGAGGATGTCGACGCCGACGGCACGGAGGTCGGCGATGGCCGCCTCGACCTCGTCGGCGTCTTCGCCCATCCCGACGATGAGCCCCGACTTGGTGTGCAGACCGGCATCCTTCGCGCGTGCGAGCACGGCGAGCGACCGCGCGTAGCTCGCCGACGGTCGAGCCGCGCGCTGGAGCCGAGCGACCGTCTCGAGGTTGTGGTTCAGGACGTCGGGCGCGGCGTCGAAGATCACGCCGAGCGCGTCGGCGTCGCCCTTGCAGTCGGGGATCAGCACCTCGATCCGGGTCGCGGGGGTGCGCGACCGCATCGCGCGGATGGTCGCCGCGAATATCCCCGCGCCGCCGTCGTCGAGATCGTCACGCGCCACGCTCGTCACGACCGCGTGCTGCAAGCCGAGGGTCGCGACGGCATCGGCGACGCGTGCGGGCTCGTCGACGTCGACTGCGAGCGGATGGCGCGTGTCGACCAGGCAGAAGCCGCACGCGCGCGTGCACCGCTCACCGAGGATCATGAACGTCGCGGTGCCGTCGGCCCAGCACTCGTAGATGTTGGGGCAGCCCGCCTCCTCGCAGACGGTGTGCAGGTCGAGGTCGCGCATCAGCTGCCGCGTCGCGCGGTAGCCCTCGCCGAAGTCGGCCTTGACGCGCATCCACTCGGGCCTCCGGGCCCGGCCGTCCTCGACCGGCGCCTCGACCCCCGCCGCCGCGAGCCGCCCGAGCAGCCGCACCGGCGCCCCCACCGCGCGCTCCGCCGACCCCAGGCTTCTCGGCACGTTCA
>JBBDWT010000201.1:41204-71720 GCA_040902705.1 Acidimicrobiia bacterium
ACGTTCACCGGCGTCACACGCCGCTCAGCGTGCCGAGAAGCCGAGACGTGGCGCGCGTCCGAGACGGACTGGGTCTCGACGCCGGCGTATCCGAGCTCGTCGGCGAAGTGGCGGGTGACGAGATCGACCACGTCGGGCATCGGCGGGGCGGTGCCGAGCAGGCGCGCGAGCGATGTCACCCCCCTGTCGGGGATACCGCACGGGACGATGTGGTCGAACATGGCGAGATCGGGATCGACGTTGAGTGCGAACCCGTGCCGCGTGCGGCCGCCGGCGACCTTCACGCCGATCGCCGCGACCTTCTCGTCGCCGACCCACACTCCGGTGAGCCCGCGCTGCACGGTCGCCGCGACGCCGAGCTCGTCGAGCGCGTCGATCAGGACGCGCTCGAGCGTGCGCACGTACGCGACGACGTCGCCGATCCCGTTGCGCCACTCGGGCAGCGTGACGATCGGGTAGCCCACGAGCTGCCCGGGGCCGTGGTACGTGACGTCGCCGCCGCGGTCGACGTGCACGAGGTCCGCACCTACCGCGGCGGGCGGCACGAGCACGTGCGCCGGATCGGCCTGACGGCCGAGCGTGTAGACGTGCGGGTGCTCGAGCAGCAGCAGGTAGTCGTCGGCTCGGCTCGCGTGCAATGAGCGCTGGAGCGCGTCGCCGTCGGCGTACGCGACACGACCGAGCCATCGCGCCCGGAGCGGGGTGGCGGGGCGCGACCTCAATCGAGCTCCGACGCCCAGTCGTGGTGCTCGAGTCGCTCGCGCATCGCCGAGAGGAATGCGGCCGCGTACGCGCCGTCGAACGCCCGGTGGTCCCATGTGAGGCCGAGCAGGCCGACGTGACGCACCGCGATCACGTCGGCGCCGTCGGGTCCTTGCACGACGCGCGGCCGCTTGGTGACGCCATCGGTGGCCAGGATCGCGACCTGGGGCTGGTTGATGATCGGGATGGTCTGGAACGTGCCGTACGGCCCGGGGTTCGTGATCGTGAACGTGCCACCGAGCACCTCGTCGGGGGTGAGCTGCTTGGCGCGGGCGCGGACCGCGAGGTCGCGGATCTCCCGGGCGATGAGTCGGAGGCGCTTGCCGTCGGCGTCACGCACCACCGGGGCGATGAGACCCTCGAACTCGAGGTCGACCGCGATCGAGAGGTGCACGTCGCGATGCACGACGAGTGTGTCGTCGACGACGCTGGCGTTGACGTTCGGGAACTCGTCGACCGTGTCGCAGAACGCACGCGCGATGAACGGCAGGTACGTCAGCGTGAAGCCCTCACGCGCCTTCCATTCCGGCTGGTGCGACGCCCGGACACGCTCGACGCGCTCGTAGTCGACCTCGACCGAGGTCGACGCGTGCGCGCTCGTCGCCTTCGACCGCACCATGTGCTCGGCGGTGCGCCTGCGCATGTTCGAGAAGGGCACGACGAGACCGCGGCCCTGCCCCGAGGCCGTCGGGGTCGACGCGGCAGCCGGCGCGGGGGCGGGTACCGGGGCGGGCGGGGCGGGCGGGGCGGGCGCCGGGGCGGGCGGCGGCGCAGGCGCGGGCGCGGGCGTCGGCGCAGGCGCGGGCGCGGGTGTCGGCGCAGGCGCGGGCGCGGGTGTCGGCGCAGGCGCGGATGCGCCCGGCAGCGTCGCGTCGCGCGTCCGGGCCGCGGCATCCAGCACGTCCTTGCGGGTGATGCGTCCGCCCTCGCCCGTGCCGGTGATGTCGGCAGGGTCGAGCCCGTGCTCCGCGAGGAGCCGGCGCACCACCGGCGAGGTCAGGGCGGGATCCGTCGTCGACGGCGCCGCCGACGACACCGGCGCGAGCGGGGCCGAGTCGCGGCTGACGATGACGCCGGGATCGGTCTCGTCGGCGCCGACCGGCGGCGGCGCGAACTGATCGGCCGGCGCGGGGACGACCTCGACGGGAGGCGACGCCGGAGTGGAGGTCGCGACCGGCATCGGGGTCGCTGCGGGCACCGGCGCAGGAGGGGGTGCCGCGGCCGCGGGCGCGGCCGGGGCGGGCGAGGGAGGCGTCGCACCCGCGGCTGAATCGCTGATCACCGCGAGCACCGTGCCGACCGCGGCGGTCTCGCCCTCGGGCACCCGGATCTCGGCGAGCACTCCGTTGGTCGGCGACGGCACCTCGGAGTCGACCTTGTCGGTCGACACCTCGAACAACGGCTCGTCGACCTTGATCGGATCGCCGGGCTGCTTCAGCCAGCGCGTGATCGTGCCCTCGGTGACGGTCTCGCCGAGCTGCGGCATCGTGACGTCCACGGCGTTCCTACTTCCTCGATCTTCCTCGATGGTCCCGGTTGCTTCGTCGTATCCGGTGTCGGTCGGTGTGCTGCTTCGTGCGACCTGCGGCTGGGCGCGTCCGTTACCCGTGCAGCGCGCGGCCCGTGATCGCCATCGCGGACTCGCCGAACAGCTCGCTGAGCGTCGGGTGCGCGTGCAGCAGCCCCCCGATCTCTTCGGGAGTCGCCTCCCAGTTGACGGCCAGGTAGCCCTCGTGCACGAGCTCGGTGACCCACGGCCCGACCATGTGCACACCGAGCAGCGGCCCGTTGCGCTCGGACACGAGCTTCACGAGCCCGTCGGGCTCGCCGATGATCAGCGCCCGGCTGTTGCCGACGAAGCGATGCGTCGAGGTCACGACGTCGTGGCCGCGCTGGCGCGCCTGCTCCTCGGTGAGGCCCGCGTACGCGACCTCGGGGTGGCAGTAGATGCCCCACGGCACCTTGTCGTACTCGATCGGCTTGACCGGCTCGCCGAGGATCGACTTGATCGCCACGATCGCCTCCGCGAACGCGACGTGCGCGAGCTGGGGCGTCGGCACGACGTCCCCGACGGCGTACACCCCGGGGACGGTGGTGCGCATCTCGCCGTCGACCCGGATGTAGCCGCGCTCATCGAGCGCGACCCCGAGCTGCTCGATCCCGGCACCGGCACTGCGTGGCGCCCGCCCGATGCTGACGATGACGCGATCGACCGCGACCTGCTGCGGGCTTCCTCCGGCCTCGAAGCCGACGGTGAGCTCACGCGTGCCCTCGATGTTGGTGACGCGCGCGTCCGCGTGCGTCGTGATGCCGCGCTTCTTGAACGCGCGCGCCAGCGCGTCGGAGGCGTCGGGGTCGACGCCCGGGAGCACGCGTGGCAGCGCCTCGAGCAGGGTGACCTCGCTGCCGAGGTCGGCGAGCAGCGACGCGAACTCGCAGCCGATCGCACCCGCACCGATGATCGCGACGCGCGCCGGGATCTCCTCGAGCTGGAGCACGTGGTCCGACGACAAGATGCGCTGCCCGTCGAACTCGAGCCCGGGGAGCCCTCGCGGCACGGAGCCGGTGGCGAGGACGAGCGCGTCGCCACTCACCTCAGTGCCGTCGGCGAGCCGCACGGTCGGGTTGGCACCGGGGATCACCGTCCCGGTGCCCGGCATGACGGTCGCCTGGCGCGACTTGAGCAGCGACTCGAGGCCGCGCGTCAGACGATCGACGACCTGCTGCTTGCGCGTCTGACTGGCGCGGAGGTCGAGCTTCGCCTCACCGGCCTCGACCCCGAACTCCTTCGCGCCGCGCACCGTCCGCAGCACCTCGGCCGTCTGCAGGAGCTCCTTCGCCGGGATGCAGCCCCGGTGGAGGCACGTGCCGCCGACCCGCTGCTCCTCGACGAGCCCCATCCGGAGCCCGGCCGCCGCGCCGTAGAGCGCGGCCGCGTATCCCCCCGGTCCGCCACCGAGGACCAGCACATCGAACTGCTCTGCCATGCAACCCATTCTCGCACCGACGCTCGGGTCCGCCGGAGCCCACGCGCCGGATCGACGGTTCGTGCTGCGAGAGCGCGGCTCAGCGGGCCAGGAGGATCTGCAGCGCCGAGGCGGCGAGGATCGCGACTGCGCAGGCCGCGGCGAGGAGGATCAGCGTGCGGGTGCTCATGCGGACCGGCCATTATGCTTTCTTCGCCCCACCTCTCCCCTCTCCGCCGCGGTCGGCGCCAGACCGGGGACCTCGGGCGCGACGAGACGACCCAGATGGCCCAACGCACCCAGCGGCTGATCGAAGCCGCCCGCCGCCCCCTCCCCGAGGGCACCTTCGTGGTCGGCGCGGGGCTGCTGATCGCCGGCATCACGGCCTACCTCTTCCAGATCCTGTCGTTCCGCGCGCTGAGCAAGGCCGACTACGCCGCGCTCAACGCCCTCTGGGTGTTCGTCTTCGTGCTGGCCCCCGGCTTCTTCCTCCCGCTCGAGCAAGAGGTCGGTCGTGCGGTCGCCGACCGCCGCTCCCAGGGAGTCGGCGGCGGTCCCGTCATCCGTCGGGCCGCGGTGCTGGGGCTGTGGCTGACGATCGGGATCGCGATCGCCACCGTCGTGCTCTCGCTGACGACCAGCGTCGTCGACGACCTGTTCAAGGGGCGGGGCGGGCTCATCGCGTGCCTCGTGATCGCGCTGTTCACCTACTGCTTCCAGCACCTGACGCGGGGCACGCTCGCGGGCAACGGCCGCTTCGGCCCGTACGGCACGATCCTTGCGGCCGAGGGCATCATCCGCATCATCCCGTGCATCGCGCTCGCGCTCGCCGGGGTCGAGAACCCGGTCTGGTACGGGCTCTGCCTCGCGATCCCGCCCGTGCTCGGCAGCCTCGTCTCGTTGCGCGGCCAGCACGGCTTGATGCAACCGGGCCCCGACGCCCCGCTGTCGGAGGTGTCGACGAAGCTCGGCTTCCTCCTCGGCGGGTCGCTGATGGCCCAGGCGCTCAGCTACGCGCCGTTCCTCGGAGCCCAGATCCTCTCGACGCCCGCAGAGAAGGACGCCGTCGCCGACTTCATCGTCGGCCTGTTCCTCGCGCGCATCCCGATCCTGTTGTTCCAGGCCATCCAGGCCGCGCTGCTCCCGAAGCTCGCCCACCTCGCCGGCTCCGGCGAGCACGCCGACTTCCGCAGCGGGCTCCGCAAGCTCGTGCTCGTCGTCGTCGGCATCGGTGTGATCGGAGTCGTCGCGGCCGGGACGATCGGGCCGACCGCGGGCGAGATCCTCTTCGGCGACAAGTTCAACCTGGGCAACGTCGACCTCGCCCTCCTCGCCGCGGGCAGCGGGCTGTTCATCCTCGCCCTCACACTCGCGCAGGCGTTGATCGCGCTCCTCGGCCACGCGCGCGTGCTCGTCGCGTGGGCGATCGGCCTCGCGGTGTTCGTCGGCGCGACCGCCGTCGAGCCGAGCGAGCTCTTCAAGCGGGTCGAGATCGGGTTCATCGCCGGTGCGGCCGCCGCGGCGATCGCCATGGGTGCGTTCCTGCTCGACCGGCTCCGCAAGGGCATCCCCGAGGGCGGCCTGGCCAACCTCGTCGAGCAGATCGAGCACGAACCGCTCGAGATCTGACCCGTGGGATCCGACGCGCCGCTTCGGGTCGGATTCGACGCGACCGCGATGCTCAGCACGCGAACCGGTGTCGGGTACGTCACCGCCGGGCTCGTCCAAGCGCTGGCCCCGGACCCGTCGATCGAGCTGGTGGCGTTCGCCGTGACGTGGCGGGGTCGACACCAGCTCTCGTCGATCGTTCCGGCCGGTGTCCTCACGCGACCCCGACCCTTCCCGGCCCGGTTGGCACGGGTGCTCTGGCCGCGCACGCCCCACCCGCGCGCGGAGTACTGGACAGGAGAGGTCGATGTCGTCCACGCACCCAACTTCGTCGCTCCTCCGGCACGCGCCCCCGTTCTCGTCACAGTGCACGACCTCGCGTTCGCCCACTCTCCGGAGCTCTGCACGCGAGACGCACGCACCTACATGCGCCTGCTCGAGGTCGCCATTGGGCGTGGGGCGACGATCCACACCTACAGCAAGTACGTGGCAGCAGAGGTGCGTGCGCACTTCGACCTGCCCAACGAGCGGATCTTCCAGATCTACCCGGGCCTCACGCCGACGACCGGACACGATCCGGTCCGCGGTCGTCACCTGGCGCGACACGACCGCTACATCGTCGCGCTGGGCACGATCGAACCCAGAAAGAACCTGCCGGCCCTTGTCGAGGCGTTCGATCGAGTCGCGAAGGTCGACCGCGAAGTCGCGCTGGTGATCGCAGGTCCCGATGGCTGGGGAGTCGACGCATTCGTCGCCGCGTGCGAAGCCTCGCGCCACCACGACCGGATCGTGCGGCTCGGATACGTCGACGAACGCGACCGGCGCGACCTCTTGGCAGGCGCATCGGTGCTCGCCTACCCGTCGCTCTACGAAGGCTTCGGCCTCCCGCCGCTCGAGGCCATGCAGGTTGGCACCCCGGTCGTCGCCTCGAACGCGGGCGCACTCGAAGAGGTGCTCGGCGACGCCGCGCTCTTGCACGATCCACGCGACGTGGATGCGCTCGCGGCCGCGCTCCAGGAGGTGCTGGCTGCGGGGCCGCTGCGCGACCGCCTGCTGCGGGCCGGCACCGAACGCGTCCGTCGCTACTCCTGGCGAGAGTGCGCCGATTCGTTGCCCCGGCTCTACCGCACCCTCGCGTGCTCGGACGGTCACCACTAGGGCTCGGGTCGGTACTCTCGGTGGTGTGGAGAACGACGCCCGGAACGCTCCTGCATTGAAGGAGTGGGACGTGGTGGTGCGTGCCCTGCTGGCCGGCGAGCAGATCCTCGACGTGCGCAAGGGTGGCCTCCACGAGCGGGATCGCCACTTCGGACTGCGCAGCACGCGGTGCTGGCTCTACCCCACGTTCGAGCACCAACGAGCCGATCTCATCAAGCCCGCCTACCGGCGCTGGGTCGACGAGGGGACCGACTCGGGCGAGGTGTGCATCGCCGGATGGGTGGACATCGTCGGCGTGGCCCGCCTCGCCGACCCTGATCACGTCACGGCCCTCGGTTCCAAGCTCGTGTGGACCGACGACTACCTGGCCACACGACTGAGATGGAAGCGGCGCGACCCGTTGTGGGTCCTCGTGATGCGCGCCCATCGGCTCGACCAACCGAGGACGATCCCGGTGCGCGCGGAGTACGGCGGGTGCAGCTCGTGGCTCGACCTCGCTGACCTGCCCGGGGATCCCTCCGTCCTGCCGGCCGAACCAGCCGTGAGCGACGACTCCTTCGCCGCCCGTCTGGATCTCGTCGCCCGCGAGCTCCCGAGTGGGCTCGAGTCCGTCGAACCGACATCGGCGGCGGACGCGCCATGGGGGGGGCCCGCGGGCCCCGCCATGACCTGAACACTCTGGGAACACCGACCGTGTCAACGCGGACGGGACCAGCTCCCGCTGGGTCGGTGCCGGTGCGGCGGTGGGTTTCCCGCCAGGACGGTCCAACTGATGTGGTGGCCTAGCGGCCGCGCACCTCCAGAGTCCCAAGTTGATCATGCATGCGTGGACCACCTCCTTTCCCTGGTGCACCAGATTTAGCACGCCATGGTCCGATCGCGACGGAGATTCGTCACTCCGCCAACGGAAACGGGATATCCGTCTCGTCACGCCAGTGCTGACGCATCCACTCGAGATAGGCGCGCGCGTCGCGGCGATGGCCGAGATCGGGAAACCGCGCCTGGAGGTCTGCATGGTCCGTCCAGTACTGCAGCAGGTAGCGCGACACGATCGGACGGAGACGGGGGGTCCAGGGCTCATCGAGCCACGAGAGCACCGCCTCGGAACCGCCCGGCGCATCCGGGTTCGGTGCGACACGACCCTTCCCGCGCCTCGCGCCATCGAGCGCGGCCTCGAAGGCACGCTGCATCGTGTCGTCGACCGGTGTCCCGTCCGGGAGCCAGTCGTACTCGTAGTACCGGTGCAGGTCGGGCCGTGGGCGTACACGCCAACCCGTCATGAAGTGGTTGCGCCATGTCGGCGGTGCGTCTCGACGGCGCTCTCGGGCATGCGCGGCCAGCTCTGCCAGCCTCGGCCCCACGGCGTCGACCGAGTGGTGCGCGCGGATGCGCGTGGCGGCGCGGCGACCGCGCTCGTCGGCTTCGCCCCGATGCTCGAACACACGGCGCATCAGCGATGCGGCGTGGTCCACGCTCGGATCGGCCCACTGTGCCGTCGCGGGATACGGCTCCGCTCCGGCTCCGACCGCACGGAGCTCGTGGTCGACGAGGTACGCGACGGCGTCGTCCATGAACTCGAGGTTGCCGGAGTACCCCGTCGCGATCACCGGCTTGCCCAGTGCCATCGCCTGGGCCATGGTGAGGCCCAGCCCCTCCGAGCGGTGCAACGACGCGTACGCGTCGCACGCGGCCAGGAATGCCGCCTGCTCGCCAGCGGAGAAGTGCTTGTCGATCACGAGTACGTCGGGTCGGTCCGCGGCCGCGGCGCGCAGGCGCGCGAGCTGCGCCGGGCGTCGCTCGCCGTTGATCGACTTGAGCACGAGTGCCGCGCCGTCGTCGGGTGCGAACGCCTTCGTGTAAGCCTCGAGCAGGCCGAGGGGATTCTTGCGCTCGGCAACGCTCAGGTAGTCGAAGGTGAAGCCGACGAGGAACCGGTCCTCGGGCAGGTTCAGCTCGGCCCGGCCGACGCCGTCCGGCACCACCGGTATGGGGACCGGGATCGGCACCTGCACGACCGGCTTCGGCACCCCCCTCAGCGCGTCGCGCACGAACGCGCTCGGTGCCCAGATCTCGTCGACGAGATCCAGCGCTGCCGCCGGAACGGCATCGTAGGGATCAACCTCCCAGAACCAGAGCCCGATGGTCCGACGGCCCGCGAAGAACGACGGTCCGACCTGCGTCGCGAAGTCGCCGGTCATGTCGGCGTTCACGACGAGCAGGTTGACGTCGTACGGGGCGTTTTCGGGACGCACCGAGGACACCGCGTGGTCCACGCGACTCTCCGAGGCCGGGTTGATCACCTGCGCGGTCGCGATGTCGTTCGCCGCGAGCGCGTCGACGAGGAGCCGCCCCACCTCGCCGACACCCAGCACGGCACCGAGGTAGCCGACGATGTTGACGCCGGCGGGGCGCGCCGCGAGCGGCCGTGACCTCCTCAGCTCGGCCCGGCGCGCGTCGAGATCGTCGTCGGTGGGGCGCAGCGCCGCGGGAAGCGAGTCGTCCATCGTGGTGCGCAGCCACTCGAGGAACCGGATGCACGTCTCCGGTCCGAGGTCGGCGTACTCGCGGCGCAGCCCCTCGCTCTCGAACCAGATCCGGGCGAGGTAGCGAGACAGCCGCGGCGATGCGCGCGGATACCACGGCTCCTCGAGCCACGCGCGGAACGCGTCGCCGTCCTCGAACGGGCTCGGCGGACCGAGCCCCTCGCCGCGGGCGTCGAGGGCCTCGCGAGCCAGAAGTCGCATCCGCGTGTCGATCGGGGTGCCATCGGCGAGCGCACCAAAGCCGTATTCGGTCGCGTCGTCCGGTCTCGTCGCGCGACGACAGCGATCCTCGCGCTCGCCGTAGAGCTGCGACGCGGCGGGCGCGAGACTGGTTGCTGCGGTGGGTTCGTCCGGGCGCCGGCCGAAGTGGAACGTGCGCAGCGGCGATCCGTCGATCTCGAACCCGGTGGGTGTCGCAATCAGCCGCCGCCCGGAGACGTTCACCGCGGTGACGCCGAGGGTCGGGTCGCGCCGGACCTGCGCGGGGAACAGCGCCGGCACCCGCGCGAAGTACCGCTCGTCCAGTGGCTCTCGCGCGCCGTGGATCCGCGTGTGGCCGCGCTGCACCTGCCGCTGCCACCAGAGGAGGAACGCTCGGGAACTCGGCCCGACCCCCACGATGCCGGTCTCGTAGACACCGGTGTCCTCCGCGGTCTCCCGGTCTTCACCGTCGGGGCCGACAGCAGGTCGGTCGAGCCGCGGAACGACGACGAGCCCCTGCGCCGCGACCTCCTCCCACACGTCGTCGAGGGCTGCGAACACCTCCGCCTGGTCGTCGAAGGACAGGGCTGCGCTCGCGCCGGTCTCGAGGACACGCTCCAGGAGCCAGGGCCGCATGGCGGCGCGAAGCTCATCGGCGTCGTAGACCGTCGCGAGACCGAGGAAGGTCGTTCGGGAGAGCGAGAGCTCGCCGATGTCGACGACGTCGAACGGTTCGTTGCGCCTCGCGGCCTCCCCCGCCAGGTCGTCCACGACGAGGACGCGGAGTGCGACGCCCGGGTGATGCCGTTCGAGTGACGCGGCGAGCACTCGGACGGCCGGGAGGCTCGCTCGGATCGCCGTGGTGCAGGCCACCCACGAGGCCTCGCTCTCGCGCATCACCGTCCGCTCCCCATGCACGTCATGGCTCCGACCGTTCGCGGGTCTTGCACGCCACCCTCGTGCCGGTGACGGTCGCGACTAGCCGAAGATCCCAACGACGTTCGCTCGAGCGAGCATGGAAGATCGCCATCACCGGTGATTCTGGCACCGGTGCCCGCTGGCGTCCGTCTCAAACCCTGAATGCGCGATCACCGCGGCTCCAGCGCGATCGCGCGTGCTCCGCAACACGGTGGGCGTCAGTGATCGAGTGGGCGCGGCGGTCCCACTACGATGACGGGCTGCGGACGTCGAGCGATCAGGAACGGACATGGCGCGCGTCTTGGTCGTGGGCGGGGCTGGGTACGTCGGCGGGTGGCTCACTGACCAGTTGATCCAAGTCGGACACGAGGTCGTCGTGTACGACCTCCTGCTGTACGAGGACTTCTACCTGAAGCCGATCTCACTCGTGCACGGGGACGTCTTGAATCGCGAGCTCCTCACCAAGGCTCTCGAAGGCGTCGACGCAGTCGTGTGGCTCGCGGCGCTCGTCGGTGACCCGGCGTGTGCGCTCGACGCCGGCATGACCGAGCGCATCAACGTCGGATCCGTCAAGTGGCTTGCAGAGCACTTCGATGGTCGCATCGTGTTCATGTCCACCTGCTCGGTCTACGGGGCTCAGGACGGCGAGCTGAGCGAGGACAGTCCGCTCAACCCACTCTCGCTGTATGCACAGACCAAGCTCGAAGCCGAGAAGTCCCTGGCAGATCGGAACGCCATCGTGTTCCGTCTGGGAACCCTGTACGGCGTCGGTGACACGTATTCACGATTGCGTACCGACCTGGTGGTCAACACGCTCACCATCCGCGCGACGGTGCACGGTCGCATGAGCGTGTTCGGGGGTCGCCAGTACCGACCGCTGCTCCACGTGCGCGACGTCGCGAGCGCGGTCGTCCCTGCCATCGAGACAGATGATCGTGGCATCTTCAATCTGCACGACGAGAACCTCACGATCCTCGAGATCGCTGAGCGGGTCCAGAGTCACGTCCCCGACGCGCAGCTCGAAGTGACCGAGCTCAAGTTCCAGGATGCTCGCAACTACCGGGTCTCCGGGCAGCTTGTCCGCGATGTCCTCGGATTCGCGCCGAGGTACTCGGTCGATGACGGCATCCACCAGATCCAAGCGCTCATCGAAGAAGGCCGCGTCCGCGATCTCAGCTCGGCACGCTTCTCGAACGTCGAGTCCCTCCGCCCCTACCTCGTGCCCGAAGTCTCGCCCCTCGGGAGCGAGGTCCACGTCGCGCACCAGCTGACCCGGCGACGTGCACCATGAGCGCGGTACCGCATCTGATCGACGGAGCGCTGGCCGTGGACGACCGCGGGAGCGTCGCATTCGTGAACGCCTTCGCGTTCGATGGCGTCAAACGCTTCTACATCGTCCGGAACCACACGCGGGGGTTCGTGCGCGCCTGGCACGGGCATCAACACGAAGCAAAGTACGTCACTGCTGTCAGCGGATCTGCCCTGGTCTGCTGCGTCGAGATCGATGATTGGGAACAGCCGTCACTCGATCTTCCGGTGAATCGGTTCGTGCTCTCGGCATCACGGCCAGGCGTCTTGATGATCCCTCCCGGATACGCGAACGGCTTCATGTCGCTCACCGACGACGCGGGATTGATGTTCTTCTCGACGAGCAGCGTCGAGGACTCCGCCACCGACGACTTCCGGTACCCGGCCCACCATTGGGATCCGTGGACAGTCGAAGAGCGCTGAATCGATGCACGAGCTCGGTGTCATCATTCCGACGTTGAACGACGCGGACACCCTCCCGCACACCGTCGAACGGCTCCACGCGGTCGTTGGCCAGTCGGGCATCGCGACGGAGCTCGTCCTCGTCGACGGAGGGAGCACCGACGCGACCGTGGATGTCGCGTCCGGTCTGGTCGACGACTACTCGCTGCTCCACGGACGCGTCCTCGTCCGCGCGCGAAGCGATGAGCCGCTCGGCTACGGATCGATGGTGCGCTACGGACTCGCGTACTCGACCGCTCGGTACTGCGCGCTGGTCGCCGCTGAAGGGACGGATCCTGTCGACATGATCCCCGAGATGGTGCGCGAGCTCCGCGCCCAGAGGCAGCTCGTCATCTGCTCCCGCTACTCCGAACGAGCGGGTAGCGCGCGCGTTTCTCCGAGGTTCCGCTGGTACCAGTCTGTCTACCGCAAGGCGATACATCTCGGCCTCGGCCTCGAGATCGCCGACAGCACGAACGGCTTTCGTGCGTTTGATCGGAAGTACGTCCAAGCGTTGGGTTTGTCGTCAAACCGCTTCAGTGTGTGCCCGGAAATCACGTTCAAGGTCCTGCTCAGCGGAGGTGAGACCGCCTTCGTCGCTGGGCAACCGGAGGGCACCCCAGGACAGGTCGCACCGAAGTTTGCTCTGCCTCATGAGATTGCGGGCTACGCGTACGTCCTCGCTCGGGCCGTATTGCATCGCCTGGGCTTACGATGGTTCTGAAGTCAGGCACGGGACACGCGAAGCTCGCAGTGGTCTTGGGCATTCGTCCCGACCTCATTCGCGCGAGCCTCGTGCTCCGTGGCCTCCAGGAACGACGACCCGATGATGTCGTCTTCATCTGGTCCGGTCAGCACTACTCCGACAACCTCAAAGACGTCTTTCTGCGCGAACTTGCGATCGCGCCGCCGGCAATCGAACTCGGTGCGTCGGGCACTACCGATGCGGAAGTCGTGTCGTCGGTCATCGCCCGACTCTCCGTGGTCCTCGCCGACCTCGAGCCGCGCGCAGTCGTATTCCTCGGTGACACGAACACCGTCATGGGATGCCTCGCTGCGGCCCAGCTCAACATCCCGATCGTGCACATCGAAGGATGCATGCGCTCGTACGATTGGCGGATGCCCGAGGAGAAGTACCGCACCACGATCGATCACCTCTCCGACGTCATCTACGCGTATTTCGAAGAGTACAAAGCGCAGGGTGTTGCGGAAGGCCTCAACCCGGCGAACATCGTTGTCGTCCAGAACCTGATCGTCGATGTCTTGGATCACTACTACTTCGCGCGGCTGGACCACTTCCGAAAGATGGTCGACGATGGGCTGCTGACAAGTCGCGGGCTCGAACCAGATGAGTTCCTGCTCATGACGTGCCATCGGCGCGAGAACGTCGAGCATCCAGATCCGCTACGGGCGATCATGGCGCTTGCGGGCGCTTCAGCTCGCTCGGTCTGGTTCCCGGCCAGCTATCGGACACAAACGAACTTGCGCCGCTTCGAAGTCACCGTGCCACCGAACGTCACGGTCGTGGATCCGATCGGCTATGACGCGATGCTCGCGCTCATGACGCAGGCCCGTGGCGTGCTCACCGACTCGGGAACCGTCGTCGAGGAGACCGCTGTGCTCGGCGTCCCATCCGTCCAGATGCGGCGCGCGACCGAGCGACCGCAGGTCTACGACTGCCGCTCCAGCGTGAAGTTCGATCCATCTCGCCCGAACATGTACCCGCACGACGTCGTGTTCCAGAAGCTTGAGTCACTGGTTGGCACGGCCTGGCAGCATGGGCTCGGCGACGGGCACGCCTCCGACCGGATCGTGAACGATCTCTTGACACGCCTGGAGACAGGGACATTCGACCAACACCGCCCAGAGCAGTACGCGGTCTCGGTCACCCGTGCGTATCGCGAAGACGACCTATGACGCTGTGCCACCTCGGCATCATCGTGCCAATGTTCAACGAAGTCGCAGGCGTGCGGCGGTGCATTACTGCGATCGCCGCTGGCGTGGACGCGGTGGATGCGGCAACGACCCTGATCGTCGTCGACGACGGAAGCACCGACGGGACCGCCTCAGAGCTCGACAAGATCGCTCGCGAAATCCCTACGCTCAACGTCGTTCATCATCAGACGAATCAGGGCTATGGGGCAGCGTTGCGCACGGGCGCGGGCGCGGCAGCCGAACGGGGATGCGATTGGGTGCTGTTCATGGACAGCGATCTCACCAACCCGCCCGACGATATCCGCCGCTTCGCGGCGGCACTCGGTGATGACGTCGACCTCGTCAAGGCCTGCAGATGGGCTGCCGGAGGACGCGCCGAGGGTATTCCGTTGCGGCGCGTGATCCCATCGCGCTTCGGAAACAAGATCGCGTCGCTCTGCTTCGGGTCGAAGCACCATGACCTGACCAACGGCTTCCGGGCAATCCGCGCACGGGACTTCGCTGCGATGCCGCTTCGAGAGCGCGGCTTCCCCGTAATCATGGAGGAGTGCTACTGGGCCTGGCGCCGGGATCTGCGCTTCCGCGAGTTGCCAACGGTCCTGACGAGCCGCACTGCCGAGCAGAGAAGCTCCCTCTTCGGCTACTCGCTGACGACAATCCGGGGCTACCTGCGATATCCGTTGCGTGCCGCGGCAGAACGCGCTCGTATCATCCGGCCCGTCCCGGAACACGCGGCAACGAGTGCCTGAGCGCTGCCAGCTGCGACTCGAGGGACGGAATCGACGCGGTGTAGTCGGTTCGGATCGAACGCAACCGCCGATCGCACTGCTCGCCCGGGACCGCACGTACGGTCAAACCCAGTTCGTAGACCTCGTTCGCCACCACAAGGAGCCGATACTTGTCTATCGCCTCCCCCGGTACGTGCAACAACCCCGTGAGCGAGGCATGGTCAACGATGAGGTCGAGCAGCACGTCCGCGAGCGTGATCGTCGAAACGCCGGACCAGAGCGACTCCGTGTAGCCCTGCACCTCGCCGTGCTGGGTCACCAGCCAGTCGAGAAGGTTGTGACTCGTGAAGAACTCGTGTCCGATGATCGACGTGCGCACGGTCAGGGCTGACGCGGTCATCGGCTCGCCGAGAAGCTTGCTTCGTCCGTAGACGTCGACGGGATCCGGGATCGAGGCCTCGTCGTACAGCCCAGTGCGACCAGAGAACACGCAATCAGTGCTCACGTGGATCAATCGCACACGGTTCGCCTCGCACCATTGCGAGAGGCGGTGCGGGAACAGACTGTTCACCTCAATAGCAGCGACCGGATCAGAGCACAACGGCTTCAACAACCCGACGCAATTCACGACCACGGTAGGAGAAAGCGTCGCGAGCGCGTCGTTCATCTGCTGCTCATCACGGGCGTCGGTGACGAGGTGAAGATGCTCGACGGGCAACCACGGTTCGTAGTCGTCGACGGGGCGGCGCACGACGCCACTGGCCGATTCGAGGGCTCCCGAGAGTGCGGCCTCGTTGAATCGAGCGTAAACCTCGTGCCCGAGCATACCGCCCGCACCGAGAACGGCGACACGTTCACCCATTGACTGATTCTTACTCAGGTCCGGCATCCGTCGCCAGCGTGCGTCTCGGTTTCGTCCGTCACATCAGAGCGAAGCAGTTTGGAGGCGTTCGCGAACTCCTTGTCCACGCCGCACGGTTCTCGAGCTTCACGAGTGTCGGGATGCCGCTGTCAGAGCCGACGCCATCGGGCGGATTGAGTCCCTCGATGCGCATTGCGCGCACCAGCGGGAGCGTTCTCCTTCACGATCCGAAAAGATGCCCTCAAGCTCGGTAGGCGCTCGGCCGGGGAGCCCGCGCCGGTTGTCATGAGGCTCGGCTCTCGTGCGGTGTCTTCGAGATTCGTCGACCAAGGCTTCGGACGCTCCGAGGTTGTCGGGGCAGACGACAGGGGTCACGGGAGACTCGCCCGGTTCGACCCGATCTCTGGCCGTCAATAGAGGATGTCTTGGCTCACGTGGCGCGAAACGATGGTGGCCCGCCAAGGGCCTGCCGGGGGGCGGATCAACTCGACCGGCAATCCCTCGGCGATCGCGACTCCCCAGAACCACAGGCGATCGAGTCGGACCACGTAGTCCGTCTGGTCACTCATGGCCCGCAGCCGGACGGTGAACGGCGAACCGTTGACCGAGATCGGAACCTCGATCGCGCTCCCGGCCGGTTGGCTTCGAGCGAGGCGGAGTCGCAGATAGGTCGCGCAGTCCCGGGCCCCAGCACGGCACGATCGCGAATCTGGAAGCCCGGTGACCGCGCCGATCGCGCCGAGCTCTGCGACCGTTCCCAGGGTCCGCTCCCAGTACTCGAACGCGAACGGCGCCTTCTCTCGCGGCACGAGCACGTCGAACCCTGCGGTCGTTCGTTCGGGGACGTAGTGACGCATGACGTAGCGGTACACGGCTGGGATGCGCACGAAGTCTTGTACGCCGTCGAACGACGCGTTCCCTGGATCCCATACCACGAATCTCGGATGATGACGCGCGAGGTCGCGGAGAACGTGGTGCTGTTCCTGTAGCGGCGACATGTTGTAGGTGTTGATCTGCCAGAGAGGCTCCTGCTCGAGCAGGGTGTACAGCATCGGTGAGTTGCCGAGGACGAAGAGCCCATGATCCACACCCTGGAGCGAGGGTCGCAGGTCGCGAGCGACCGCTCGTTCACCCGGCAGCTGCTGAAAGTGTTTCCGGCCGAACCTGACGGCCGACGCCCGACGGATTTCGTCACGGTTCGTCAACACGAGTGCAGCGTTGTCCCAGACGCGGCGCGGAAGGGTCCGAGCGCGCTCCCAAGTGTCGGAGAGCTCTGGACCCACCGTCGCGATCGAGAGGACCAAACCGAGAACCAGCCCGGCGCCGATTGCGCGGTAACGCCCGATCGGACGCCATGCGATCGCGACCGCCCCCACGCTTCCGAGCAGCGCCGTGAAGAAGAGAATGCTCGTCGCGGGGCGGAGCAGGTACTTCTGCAGCATCGCGAACGAGACCGCACCGACGACGAGCAAGTACAACCCGGCGTTTCGTACACGCGAATCCTGTCGGGTCCGCGCGAACGATCCCCAAGCGACGAACACCAGCGGTGCGACGAGCACGACAAAGTTGGGACCGAGCGGATCCGCCAGTGCTCGATCGAGATCGAGGGGCGACGCCCCATACGCAGCCTGAGCGCGGAGAGTCAGCAGATAGCCAGTCGACTCCCCGAACTGCCCGTTCATCAATAGGACAGTTACGTAGGCAATGGCTCCGGCCAACGGGACGACGAGCTCGTGGGCGAAACGCCGAAGCCACGACCGCCACGACCGCCCCCGTTGCTCGAGCAGATCCACGATGACCACTGCCCCGACACCCAACGCGGCATAGCCGACAAGCGGAGACTCTGTGAACAACGCAAGCGTGACGGCAAGACCGAACAGGATGTCTCCAACTTGGAACCGGTCAACGGTCCGATCGCGCGCCGCGTAGAGCAGCGCCACGGTCACGGGAATCGCGTATCGGATGAGGTCGGCCGAAGAGACAACTGTGACGAGACCGACGACTGCAATCGCCGGCCACCACCGCCGTTGGGCGAGAACCCAAGCGGCGCGTCCGAGCCCGGCAAGGACGAGGAGCTGCACGACGTACTGCAGGATCGGTCCGACCACGAGCGATGAGTGGTACAGGTAGTCGAAGCCGTACGGGTACCAGAAGTCGCGCATCGGAATCCGGCCCGAGCTCGAGAGCCACTCCCACGTCAGGACGTTGTCCGAGTCAAAGGCGGACGCAGGAAACTGGCCGACACGCGCAGCGGCAACGCCGGCCGAGAGGTCGGGGATGAGCGCGAGCGCGGCAATTCCCACACCCGCGAGACCGAGCAGCGCGCCCGGCGTTGGCCTGAAGGGAGGTGCGGCGTCGGCCTCGGGGTCGTCCTGATCTGGTGCCGGCTGCTCGGGCGGACCGGTTCTCGCGATACCGGTTCTCGCGATGAGGACCGCAGCGACCGCGACGGCGAGGAGGCTCAGCAGCACGACAACACTCGCGACCTGTCGTCCGACGTAGCCATAGCCGAGGAGCGCCGCGTTTCCTACCGCGGTCGTCACAGACGGGATGGGGTCGATCAGCCCCGTCGCAATCGGGTACACCATCGCTGCCACGATCACAGCCAGAGTGACAAGTGCAACAGCCGCCATCCGCGAGCGGCGCCGTGGCATCCAAAGCGAGAGCACGACGAGCGCGACCCACGTCGTGAGCGCAGTGAGTGCCACCGGGTCATCGAGGGACGCCGCGATGTCCGCTCGGCGCGACATTCCAAGCGGGATCTGGACGTTCGATGCCAACGCGGGCACACCATCAGTCCGCCATCGGATCACCCTCGGCGTGGCCGAGACCAGGGTCATGTCCTCGGCGCCCCACGAGGCGAGTTCGTCCGGCCGGTACACCGCGACGACACCACCGTCATTCTCGGCCTTGATGCTGAAGAGCTCGACAGAGAGACCCGGCGCGTTGCCGGGGCGGAAGAAGAGGAACCTGACGTCCCCGTCGAACGGGAACTCATACCGGCGCCGGACACCGGACACGATCGTCGCGACCTGTACGTCAGGCCCGTCGTTGACGAACATCGATGCTGTCGCGTTCCCCGTCACTCGCATGTCGACGACGATGCGCGGCTCCCGGACGGCCAGAACTTCGGGGGCCTCCCCGATCGCTGCAACGCAGCCAGCGGCCACGAGCACGACGACGAACGGGCGAAGAGCGTCGCTCCGCATGAGATGTCGAAGCGGCTTGGGTAGGCTCATCGCCTGGACCATCAGGTTCCGCGCCACGTCTGCGATTCGAGGTTCATCGCAGCGGGGATCGCATCGGTGTCGAAGGTGAACGCACCGACTCTCATCGTCCGCCATTCTGTCGGCTCACGCCCGCGCCGTGGTGCGGCGGAGGCGCGGCGGGCCTTCGTGCTCGGGCTACGGTCAGCATCGAGCGACGGTCAGAGAGCGATCCTCGATCGCACCCGTTCTCCCCTTCCTGATGGCGGTGCGCATTGACAGAACGCGGAAGCAGACGACCCTACGACCTCGAGTATCGATCGTTCGATCGATACATCCGCGGTGAGTTCATGGGCTTCAAAGCGGTCCTGCTCCTTGGGGCCAAGGCGATCGGAATCCTCGTCGAGGGCCTGATTCGCAACATCCCGGGCCCCATCGGCTTCAAGATCCGCTCCTTCTATTACCGGTTCCGCTTCGGTCATCTCGGCAAGAACGTCTTGATCGACATCGGAGTGATCTTCAACGGCCCCGCCAACATCTTCATCGGCGACTACGTCTGGATCGACTCATACTGCAAGTTCGAAGCAATGCTCGGCGAGATCCGGGTGGGTCGCCGAGTTCACATCGCTCCTTTCGTCGTCATCGGCGCGCGGGAGCCCGTCATCATCGAGGACTACGCGGCCGTCGCGTCAGGCGCGAAGATCTACGCGAACAGCGAGATGCCGGCCGACGGGAAGCGGATGAGCGGACCGATGATCCCGGAAGAGCAGAAGGCCTTCTACTCCGAGACCGTGTTCATCGGAAGGGACGCGGTCGTGGGCGCGAACGCCGTCGTGCTGCCCGGCGGTTCGCTCGCCGAAGGCGCGGTGCTCGGCGCGAACTCCGTGCTGAAGAAGCCCGTTGATCCATGGGTGATCGTCGTCGGTGGACCGGCCAGGCCGGTCGGCATGCGAGAGCCGGTGCGAGTCCCGGATCTATGACATCGCTCGTCCAGGTCGACGTCGACAACCTCTGGGTCTACGAGCGCGAGTACGGCATCGAGATCGGGATCGACCAGGACGTGATCTTCTCTCGCGCGCTCCCCGCGTTTCTCGACGCCTGCGATCGACGAGGCATCCGGGCGACGTTCTTCGTCGTGGGAACCGACCTGGCCACGTGTTCCGACGCACGGGACTTCGTACGCGAGGCCGCCCATCGAGGTCACGAGGTCGCGAACCACTCGTTCTCCCATCCGGGTGACCTCGAATCGCTCGGAGATCGCGAGATGGAGCGCGAGATCCGCGGCACGCACGACATCATCGGCGAGACCACCGGTTGCCCCGCGATCGGCTTCCGCGGTCCGGGCTACCGGATCGGGCGCCGCTGCGTCGATCTGCTCGCTCGGCTCGGATACATCTACGACTCGAGTGTGCTCCCGGGCCCGATGACCTCTGCGATGCACGTCGTCCATCGCCTCCGACGGGGTCGCGACGGCGACGCGCGCAAGCGCATCGGAAAGCGCTCGGACCTGATCGCCTCGACCAGGATTCGACCGTTGCTGGCAGGACGCCCGGCACCCATCGAGATCCCGATCAGCGTCATCCCTTGGCTACGACTTCCCTTCCACACGTCGATGGTGCACGTGTTCGGGGAGTCGTACCAGGAGCTCGCGCATCGAGCCCACGCGCGGACTCGAAAGGACTACGAGGTGCACCTCCTGCACGCAGTCGACCTGCTGCCCGAGGTTCACGCACCGGAGCATGCACGTCACGTCGTCGGGGCCCTGGGCTGGGACGCAGAACGCCGAGCGCGCCTCGTGACCGCGACCCTCGATCGAGCGGCCCGGGATGCTCCGTGCGGCACTGGTGAGTTCGCACGAGCGATCCTGGCGAACGCACGGTGACCGCGCTGACCATGCGTCGGAGCAGCGGCGTGCGAAGCGCGCTTCAGCTGCGCTCGAACACGTGTGCGACGACCGCGCCCACGTCGCCTTCGATGATCCCCCCGGTGTTCACCGTCATGCCACGGCGCGCGCCGACGACCTGGCGGTCTCCTGCCGCACCGCGAAGTTGCGTCACGATCTCGACCACCTGCGCGACGCCGGTCGCCCCGATCGGATGACCGCGCGACATGAGTCCACCGCTCGGGTTCACCACGATCGTTCCCCCGAACGTCGTCTCTCCGCCGAGCGTGGCGACGCCCGCCTCACCTTCGTCGTAGAACCCCAAGCACTCCAACGCGTAGAGCTCTTCCGACGTCGCAGCATCGTGGAGCTCGACGACATCGATGTCTCCGGGGCCGAGCCCGGCGGCGTCATAGACGACCTTGGCAACCTCGGCGAGTCGGCTGTGGTAGTCGGACGAGGTATCGCCTGAACGCGCGACGCTCGCGCGGATCGCCGGGGCACCGGGAACGTCGGTGTCGAGCACGATCGCTGCCGCACCGTCGGTGAACGAACTGCACATCAGGCGGGTCAACGGCTCCTGCACCGTCGGTGATGCGAGCACCTCCTCGGCGGTGACCAGCTCGCGTCGCTGCGCCAACGGGTTGAGGGCGCCGTGCCGGCGCGACTTGACGACAGTCGCCGCGAACTGCTCGATGGTGTGGCCCCGCTCCGTCAGCTGATGCATCGCCCACTTCGCGTTCATGCCCATGAAGACACTTCCCGAGTTGCCGGCCACATCCGCGCGCAGCCGCGGTCGTTCCTCGGCCGTGAGGCAGTTCTCGATGCCGTTGAGCGTCGCGCCGCGGTCACCCGTCCACATCTTCTCCACTCCGGCGATCAACACCGGACCGCTTCCCGCGAGCGCCGCGAGGTAGCCGAGGTGAAGAGCCGCCGAACCGCCCGCGCAGCCGTTGTCGATGTTCACGACGTGAGTGCTCCCGAGCCCCGCGCCCAGCAGCCACGCCTGCCCGCGAATGCACTCCTGGTCGTTGAGCAGGCCACCGAGCGCGTTCGAGACGAGGATCAACGACACTCGCTCCGGATCCACACCGGCATCACGGAGCGCGGCGGTCGCGGCCTGCGAGATCAGCTCTCCGGGGCCGTACGGACTACGACCCTGCGGCGTCATGCCGATGCCCACGACGTTGACCCTCATGCACGTCTCCCCGATCGAGCCAGACATCATCGTACCGGGAAGCGCATCCTGCCCACCGGAGCCACGACTCCTGGATCGGAGCCGGCCACCGGGCAGGAGAGGCGAGTGATAGAAGATGGTCTCGGTGTCCTGGAATCCCCGCGGAGAGTCCGCTCCGTGACCGCCGAGCGCATGATCTCGTATGCGCAGAACGCCGAGGACGTCGTCCTGCGCCGTGCGTTCGCGAGCTCCGCGACCGGCTTCTACATCGATGTCGGTGCAAGCCACCCCGTATGGGATTCGGTCACGAAGCACTTCTACGACAGCGGCTGGAGCGGTATCAACATCGAGCCACTCCCGAATCGCTTCTCAGAGCTCGAACGCGAACGTCCGCGCGACATCAACCTCAATGTCGGCCTGTCGAACGACTCTGGGAGGCTCGTGCTCCACGAGGTCATCGGTCTCTCGGCGCTGTCGACATTCGACCCCGGACTCGCCCAGATGCACCGCGATGAGGGCTACGAGATCCAAACGTTGACCGTACCCACGACAACCTTGTTGACGGTGTGCCAGGAGCACGGTGTGGAGGATGTTGATTTCCTCAAGATCGATGCAGAGGGCTTCGAACGTGAAGTCCTCCAGGGAACAGACTTCGAGGGCTTCCGGCCCCGGGTCGTCTTGGCCGAGCGAGGTAACGCCCCGGAGAAGTGGTTGCCACTCCTCACGACCGCTGGTTATGTACAGACCCTCTTCGACGGAATCAACCTCTGGTTCGTGCGCGAAGAGGACGAGGAACGCCTCGGTCCGTTCCTCACGACCCCGGCCACCATCGCACTGGATCGCTACGACCCCTACCTCTACGTCCATCAGCTCAAGCACGCGGGAGCCGAGATCGAGGGACGCGATGCGGAACTCGCCCGCCTCAGGACCACGGTCGAGGCACTTGGTGCGGAACTCGTGGGCCTCAGGGCGAAGATCAAGGAGCTGCGCGACGAAGTCGAGAGACAGCAACATGCCGCCGTTGCGGCGCGCGCTGCAGAGACGATGATCCGGAACTCGACGTCATGGCGCGTGACCGGACCGCTGAGGTGGTTCTCCGAACAACACCACCGCGAGCGACGTGTGGACTCGAATGACAGCATCGAGAAAGACGGCTCAGGTACGAACCGCCCATAACCAGACCGCGGGAGTCGTCAACCAGGGATTGCCCGATCAGAGATCGGAGCGTCACGCACGGTAGTCGTAGAAGCCGCGGCCCGACTTGCGGCCGTAGCACTCGGCGCTCACCATCCGCTTGAGGAGCGGCGCGGGCGCGTAGTTCGGGTCCTTGAACTCCTCGTAGAGAGCCTCGACGATCGACAGGCTCGTGTCGAGGCCGACGAGGTCGAGCAGCTCGAGTGGACCCATCGGGAAGTTGCAGCCACCCTTCATTGCGGCGTCGATGTCGTCACGGCACGCGACGCCCGCGTCGAGCATGTTCACCGCGTTGTTGAGGTACGGGAACAGCAGCGCGTTCACGACGAAGCCAGCCTGGTCGCGCACGTCGACCACCGTCTTGCCACACGCCTCAGCGAACGCGCGCGCCGCGGTGATCGTCTCCTCGGACGTGGTGATCGCCCGCACCACCTCGACGAGGGCCATCGTTGGCGCCGGGTTGGAGAAGTGGATGCCACACACCCGCTCGGGGCGGCCCGTCTCCATCGCCATCTCGGCGACCGACAGGCTCGAAGTGTTCGTGGCGAGGATGGCGGCGTCGGCGCAGACGCGGTCGAGCTCGATGAAGAGCTGCTTCTTGGTCGCGAGATCCTCGACGATCGACTCGACCACGAGGTCGCACTCGGCGAGCTCGCCGAGGTCAGTCACCGCCCGCACCCGCGCCAGCACCGCGCTGCGCTCGGCGTCGTCGAACTTGCCCCGCTCGACCTGCCGGGCCAGGGACTTCTCGAGGCCCGCCACCACGGCGTCGGCCGACGCCTGGGCCCGGCTGCGGAGCACCACCTCGAAGCCGGCCCGGGCCGCCACCTCCGCGACCCCCGAGCCCGCGATCCCGGAGCCGACCACTCCCACCCGCTTGATCGTCATCGCTTCGCTCCTCGTCGCGGTTCTCGTTCGACGTGGCACCCACTTCGGTGCCGAAGAACGATCCAGCATCCCACGGTCGCCGGCCCGCCAGCGGCCGGAGTCTGCCTTGGGTGGGAATGACGGAGCTTGCAGACGACGAACACGCAGCCTCGTGCGAATGACGCGTCGCGACTAGCGCGCGGCTCCACCATCGCCCGCGGGAGGGCCGATCGCCCCGATCGCGCGCAGGTAGCTGAGCTGCGTCTCGACCACCGCAGAGACCTGCTCCGGCAGGTACGGCTCGCCCGTCGCCGAGGCGCGCTCCAGGATGAACTCCACTTGCTCTGCGCCGCCCACCACGACCGGCCCGGGCAGGCGTGCTCGAGACCCGTTCACCGCGACGCCCTTCTGCTGGAAGAACTCGACCTGGAAGTCGAGGATCTTGCGGACGTCATCGGGCGTGAGCGTTGCCGCCACGTCGTCGGGGACGTGATCGACGACCCATTCGAATGCGTCGTCGGGATCAAAGATCGCCGCGGGTGGCTCATGCGCGATTCGCCCGGCCTCCCGCACGACGAGGACCGCGGCAATCGCGATCACCAGCCCGAAGGCGAGGAAGCCGACGACGAGCACCACCCGCGCAGGCTAACGCCGAGCTCTCACCGAGGGCGCGCGACCGCAAGGATGAGACGCGCAAAGGACTGCCGCGTCGCTTCGGTTGATGGCTACGAAGCACCACTCATCGGCGCGACGGCGAGCCCCGGCATGGCGGACCACCCTGACCACACACCCGCGGTGCAGGTCGCAGAGCTGACCGACCCGGCACCGTCGGTGACGAACACCCACAGGCGCGTGCCGTCGGACACCGCGGCCGGGTTCGCCGTCGTTCCGACCGGGAGTGTCTCCCACTGCTGGTACACCCCGCCGGTGCGCCGCCGATGCCAGACGTTCCCGCTCGTGGCCCGCGCGAAGACCGAGACATCGCCACCTTCGGCGACCGCGACCGGGTCCGAGGTGAAGGCGCCCCCCAATGACTCCCAGGCCGTCCATGCACCACCCGTGATGCGGCGCGTGTGGATGGCGTCGTCGGTGCCTCGCGCGAAGAGGTGGAGCTCGGAACCCGCGAGCGCAGTTGCCGGGTCGGACGTGAGTCGACCCTCGAGGCTGCGGAAGCCCGACCATCCGGTGGCTGTTCGCTCGTTCTCGTGAATCGCACCGTCGGTGCCCCGCACGAACGCCCGGGCGGTGCCCGAGGGGCCGACCGCAACCGCCGGGTTCGACGTCAGCGCACCGTGGAGCGGCTCCCATCCGTCGAAGGTGCTCCCGGAGAGCCGGCCGCCGTACATCGCCTGGTCCGTGCCGCGTACCACGAGGTCGATGCCGGCCGGTCCGACGGCGACGGCGGGGTCGGACGTCGCGACACCGCCGAGCGACTGCCACCCGGCCCACGTCCCACCGACTCGATGATTCCGCCAGATGCCACCGTTCCCCGAGCGAACGAAGACCTCTATCTCGGAGCCGTTCCCGGTCACGGCAAGGGCGCGCGACGTCGACGTGGCGCTCAACGGCTCCCATGCCGCGAAGACGCCGGCCGCGATCACGCCACGCCACACCGAACCGTCTGCTCCGCGGACGAGCAGCGAGACCTCGCCGGGCGCGAACGCGACCGCGCTCCCGAGCGACGGGATCACTGGCGCCGAGACGAGCGGGGGTGGCGGCGGCGGCGGACAGTCCGCGTGGTGACCTGCGGTCGAGTTGTCGACCGCGTCGGAGGGGCTGCACCCGGCCCCGGCGATCAAGTACGGCGGCGTGCAGGTCACGACGCGGCACGCGATCACGCCCGTTCCCGGGATCCCCTGATTGCACTGCCCGTAGCGGAAGTGGTTGCAGTAGACCTTCCGCCGGTCGCACCCCTCGGCGCAGTGGCACGGCGGCGCGGCGCCACTGAAGTCGTTGCAGTCGATGTAGTAGCGCGTGCCGTTGCAGTACACCGAGTAGTCGGCGCGCCACCATCCGGCCGGGAACGTGCCCGATGGGCACGCGTTGAGACCGCTGTTGATCACGCAGCAGAACTCGGTGTAGCCATCGCGGCACAAGGTGCCGGGGGGACAGCTCGTGACCGCGGTGTAGGGCGAGCCGGGTTGGGTGATCACCGCGCATCCGGTCGCCGCAACGGCGGTACCTGCGACGGTCGCGCGCGAGATGAACCCACGCCGAGTGAGACGACGACCGAAGAACCCGCTCGCGGCCGTGACCAGGCGGTCCGGTACCTCGGCCGCACGACGCAATCTCATGCCGCCCGAGCCTCGCGCACCAGCGCCATCGTCTTGGGCAGGGTCGTCAAGCTCAGGTACGTGGCTCCGGTCGCGATTGCCGCGAGGAGGATGAAGGGGATACCGGCCATCGGCTGGCTGGCGACGACCTCACCGATCCCGACTCCGGGCTCGACGACGACGACGGCGCCGGCGGCGGCGGCGACGACCGTGATCACGACGTGCACCACGGTGGGCGGGGTCTCGGCCCGACCGAAGCAACCACACGTCGCGATCGGCAGGTCGCGATGCAGCGCGACTCCAGCGAAGGCGGCGAACCCGGCGAAGGAGATCGCGACGAGCACGGCCGTGGTGCGGTCGCCCAGCGCGAGCGCCGCGGCACCGAGCACCGCCTCGAGGGCACCGCCGACGCGCACCGCCAGCGGAGGCACCGCTCGGTCGACCACCCGACCCAGCGCGCGCGCCGTGTCGTCCGGATGGAGCGCCTTGGCCACCCCGCCGATGGCAAGGAGCACGGCGGCGACGGCGAACGGTCCCGCCGCGATCGTCACGCGCGGTCGATCCTCATCGAGGCGAGCACCTCATTGACGCGCGGCACGATCCACGCGCGGCGGGCGAACTCCCCCAACACGACGTACAGGCAGAAGGCGCGCCCCCCCTCGTGGAAGAACGCCTGGTGGCCCGCCAGTCCGGGCAGGCTGCGCTGGAGCGTCGACGGGTCGAAGTCGTCCGCGCCGAGCCGCCGCGGCATGCCGGCACGCTGGAAGAGCGGAGTGCCCACGGAGCTCGGCGCAAACTCCTTGAGCACGATGAGCGCGTCGTCAGGGCCGAGGTCCTCGACCACGTCGCTGCCGTAGTCGGCCGCGTCGACGGGCACGGGGATCGTCGCGACGTGCACCACGGCGTACGTCTGCGCACCGTCGGGCGCCGGTGCCCCGGGCACCTCCTGCGCCTCGAGACCCTCGGGCGCGCCGTGCTCGGTGCGGCGAAAGATGCGCCCTTCCCAGCCACCAGGAGCCGCGACGGTGACGCCGTGGGCCGCGAGCTCGGTCATGCGTCCCGCTCCTCCGTCGCCTTCTCGTGTGGATCCGCCCCGTTCGCCCACCGCCCGACGCCACGGTAGCGACGTTGGCAACCGAGAGGGACACGAACGTGTTCGCTACTCAGAGGCCTCGGGCTCTTGGAGATCCCCTTCCTGCTGCGGATAGAGGCTGGAGTCACCGGGTTCGATCCCCGCCGCCGCGAGCTGCGCGTCGACGTTCGCCTCCCGCGATCGCCCGTCGCGCCGACGTCGGGGGCTCGTCGGTCGGGTGAATCCGGCATCGGCGAGCGCCTGCTCCATCATCTGCGCCAGGTGGTCCCACGTCGCCGCGGCACCCTCACCCACGACCTGCGACGTCGGCCCGTCGACAAGGGCGAAGTAGGGCGCGACCGGCACGTCGTATGCCTTCCAAGCCTCACTCGACATCACGACCGGCACGTCGGCCAACACGAACTTGCGCAGCCGCGCCGGGCTCTCCGCCTCTTCACCCTTCGTCACGACGACGACGCGCGCATCCCCCGGAACCTGCAACCGGCGCGCATCGGAGAACGCGGTCCAGAAGTCGGCGCAGGTGGAGCAACCGGTGGTGAGGAACGCGACGAGCGTCGAGTGTCGCGCTCCGGCGACCGCGATGCTCACCGCATCACCGCGGGGCGTGACGCCGGTGACGTCGGTGCCGACCCGATCCGACTCGCGGTCTCTCGGCCGGGGAACGGTGACGCCTCGCGGCCGCGACGCGGCGGGCGAGTCCGGGTCGAGATCGACGCCGAGCTCGTGCAACGAACGGAGGATCTCGGCGTGACTCCGCAGGAGTCCGGCGACGAGCACCGCGAGAAGAGCGATGACCAGGCCGAGCAACGTGACGAGCACTGCCATGGCAACGATTCTGACACCTGCCGACGACCGTACCTTCACCCGGCGCGCGGCTCGGTTCGGGGGAACCGTGAGACTCGGGATACGGCCGCCGGCTCGCGGCGCTACACGACTCCGCGTTCGACCAGGCCAGCAAGCTCGAGGAGCGGATCCCCGAACAACGACTCGCCGGCGCGTGCGTACGTGATGTCTGCGACGAGATCGCGATCCCGCTCGTCGAACGACACCGCGATCAAGCCGTCGCCCGAGTACGACTCGGCGACCGTGTGCTCCGCGATGACGTGCGCATCGAGATCGGTAAGCATCTGGAGGCACCGCTCGTGGATCAAGTAGCTGCCCGAGATCGAGTGATGGTGTGTCGAGAGCACGATGAAACGGACCGCGCGTCGAGCGAGAAGGTCTACGGCACCTTCGAGCAACGAGAGCTCTGCTCCCTGCACGTCAACGAGCAGCACATCGACGCGATCGAGCCCGAACCGGCTGAACAGCGACGCAAGGCTCGCGGTCGGAACCAGCCGCGTCTGCGAGTCGCTCTCACACAGGAACGGTTCAGGAGGCGCGTCGGCGCCGCCCACCGCGGCGTGGAGGAACGTGCCCGACCTTCCATTGAGAGCGAAGTTGCGCTTCCCGACCGCCAGGTTCGCCAGGTCGGGTTCGACGCAGTATGCGTCACCGTCGGGGAACGTCTGGAGGAACCACAAGGAGTAGTAGGCCCAGAACGACCCGAGCTCGAGCATCGTCGGCGAGGTCGCGGTCTCCCGGAGCCGCTCGATCAGGAGGTGGAACGCCACCTCTTCCTGGGGCTCGTGATGTCCGCGCAGTTGGCGGATGATCTCGGTCATGAACTCGCCGTAGTAGCAGCCGGCGCCGACCAGGACGCCGTTGTGCATGACCTGCACCGCGTCGCCGCCGATGCGGCGGACCGCCCCCGCATCGTCGACCTTTGGGATCGGATCGGTGTCCCGGCACGAGACCGCGAGGCGGACGCGCGCGGCCTCGGCCGGACCGAGGTGACTGACGTCCAAAGGCTCGTCGAGCGCCATCGCGCGAGGCTACCGAGATGCCCCCGGTGAACCTGGTGGAGCGACGACGACGCCCGAGCGTCACGCGCGTGCACGTGACCTGTGGGATCAGATCCCGATGCGCTGGGCCGGGCGCGCAGGAGACTTGCCGGGTTCGACCTCGACGAGACTTCTCGGAGTCTGGAGCATGCTGCGATTGCGCAATGCGCCAAGATCACGCGTCCCACGAGGCCCCAAAGCGGTTCAAGAGGGGTTCCAGGTGCGAACGAGCAGTGCGGCACTCTTCGGTGGTCCACTCTCGCCAAGCACCTCCCGCGGGAGCCGCGATGTGGTCGTCATGGACCAGCATTCGTTCGTCCCAGTGCTCAGCGGTCGTTGACCGCATCGCGCGATACACAGCATCGAGTCGGGTGGCAACTGCCGCGTCGATCGCGATCGATGCTGTGAATGGCAAGCCCGCAGCATCTGCCACCTCGCTGATCGCCAACTGCGGTTCGTTGACAAGCACTTCGTAACGCTGCACCACGGCACCGAGTTCAAGCCAGCGGTCCAGATTTGCAAGATTCTCTCGCCAGAGCGCGGACTCGAACAGATCCGAGAGCGACAACCGGAACTTTCGACACATTGACGCCGCCACATCGCGCCAATCGCGCAGCGAGTAGATGGGTAGAACCTCCGCGCTCTGTGTGAGCTCTGCCCAAGCCTCGTCCCGACTGCGGAAATCATGATACCCAGCGACGACGTGGTGGCATTTCGCGACCCCGACCCCCCTGTCGCTCACACGTAGACTCGTGACAGCAGCGTGTGCCTCATGCGGGTTCACGAACCCGAGCCTGCTCCCAAGACCGGCAAGCTCTGCGTATTCCGCGAGCAGGTTGTACTGAAGGGTTGAACCCGATCGATATCCGCCACAAGCCAGAATCACCGTGACGTGATCTCCCTCGCCTGCTCTACGATCACGAGTCATCTTTGCGAGTTCAGAGATGCCACGATTCATAGAATGCCTGCTGCGTCGTGACGAGGATGCAGACCGTTGTTCGCGTGGTTGCGCAAATCAACTTCCGACAACTCGCGGCGACTTCAAATGCATCCGCCATGCCTTTGGATCGTACCTGGGGACTGTCCGATGGCTGGGTCAATGGCTCGCGGCAGTCGGTAGGTGGCCGAGGAGATATCCACGCTCGTCGCGGCCCACTCGTTCGATCCTCAACAATCGCGGTCCGCGCACCGCGACTCCTGGGTGTCGCGAGTGGCTGAGTACCCGGTGCCGTACGCGATTCCCGTACGAGACCGACCGGATCGACTTCGCCGAGGCGTACCTCGTTGCTTGTGCCGAAAGCACGAGCGTGGCGAAGATCGCGTCATTCGACCGGTCGCTGGATCGAGTCGGAACCGTCAGGAGAATCGAGCCACCCGAGGGCTGACGGGCCTGGTTCGTCGCCGGGATCAGATCCCGATGCGCTGGGCGAGCAGCTCGCGGTGGTACGTGGCGTCGCCGAGGAGGATCTCGGAGCTCTTGGCGCGCTTGAAGTAGAGGTGCGCCGGGTGCT
>JBBDWT010000202.1:0-13335 GCA_040902705.1 Acidimicrobiia bacterium
ACTCGTGCTCACCGGCCCGGCGCTCGCCGCCGGGCTCGAGTCGGCGGATGCCTTCCAGGAGACGTGCGATCGCTACGCGGAGATCGGCGTCACCGATCTGGTGGTGCACTGGCCGCGCGCGAGCGAGCCGTATGCCGGTGACCTCGCCACGTTCGAACGCAGCATCGCCCGGGCGTTGATCCGCTGAACGCGGCGAGCGTGGGAAGGCGGGGGCGCCCGGGTCACGCATCCGCGTCAGCGACGCAATTGCCTGGGCGCGTGAGATCCTCGAGCGATATGGAGACGAGGGGGCTGGCGCACCTCCAACAGTGCTCACGTCGGAGAGCACTCTTGGAGGTGCCGGGAGTCGAACCCGGGTCTTTCGTGCTGTTGACGGGGCTTCTCCGAGCGCAGCCGACGGAGAGATCTCGGGCTCCTGCCTTCCGTCGGCCACGACAGGCGCCCCAGCCTCGCTGTGATGTCCCGTCGGGCCACGAGGCGATTCCCGACGGTGAGCTGCTCTTGATGACGTCCGGGCCGGATGAGCAGCTGACCCAAATTCCGGACGTCGCTACCTGACTAGGTCAGGCAGCGAGTGCGAGGTCGTTCTGATCCTCGGCAGTTGTGTTGGTGCCGACTCTTTTACGACGATCCGGCGACGTCGGCTCGCTTCACCCGCCTCGATCCACGAAATCGAAGCCACGCACCCCCATGTCAAGGTGCCAGGTCGTGCGCGTGACCCAGCACCACTCAGTGTAGCGGTGGGTGGGACGCTTCCCTCCCGAGCTGCCTGAGGGACCGGGCTACTCGCGGTTGCGTTCCTTCATGGCCCGATCGGCGTCGCGCAAGGCGTCGCGCTCGGCGATCGCGTGGCGCTTGTCGTAGGCGCGCTTGCCCCGGGCCACGGCGAGCTCGACCTTGGCGCGCCCGTCCTTGAAGTAGAGGCGCAGCGGGACCAGCGTCACGCCCTTCTCGTCCGTGGCCCGCGAGATCCGGTCGATCTCCTTGTGGTGGAGGAGGAGCTTGCGGCGCCGGAGCGGCTCGAGATCGTCGCCCCGCGCGTAGGAGTAGGGGGTGACGTGCATCCCGAAGAGCCAGACCTCGCCGTCCTCGACCCGGGCGTAGGCGTCGGCGAGCGTCGCCTGGCCTTCGCGGATCGACTTCACCTCGGAGCCCTGGAGCACGATCCCGCACTCGTAGGTGTCGAGGATGGCGTAGTTGTGGCGCGCCTTGCGGTTGTTGAGCGTCGGCGCGTTGCCGGCGCCGGTGGCGCGCGGGCTGGGGCGGGGATTCACGGAGCCACGGTACCGTTCGCCGTCACTGACCCAGGAGAGGAGACACGGTGGCGGGGGATCCTCTGAGCGAGCGACGCGCCCGGCCCGACCGCCCGCGTCCGGTGAAGACCCGGGTCAGCGACCTGCTCGGTGTCGACTACCCGATCGTGCAGGCGCCGATGGGCTACATCGCGCGTGCCCAGCTCGCGTCGGCGGTCTCGAACGCGGGTGCGCTCGGGGTCATCGAGACGTCGTCGGGCCAGCTCGACCAGGTGCGCGACGAGATCGTCATGATGCGCGACCTGACCGACAAGCCGTTCGGCGTCAACATCGCGCAGCTGTTCGTGCGCCACCCGGTCGAGGTCGTCGAGTTCGTGCACGAGCACGACGTGCGCTTCGTCACCACGTCGGCCGGCGACCCGAGCGTCCTCACCGGGCTGCTCCACGAAGCCGGCATCACCGTCTTCCACGTCGTCCCCTCGATGCGAGCCGCGCAGAAGGCGCTCGCCGCTGGGGTCGACGGGCTGGTCGTCGAGGGCGGTGAGGGCGGCGGCTTCAAGGCGAGCCGCGACGTCGCGACGATGGTGCTGCTCCCGCTCGTCTGCTCCGCCGTGGACGTGCCGGTGATCGGGGCCGGGGGAGTGTGCGACGGTCGGTCGATGGCGGCGGCGTTCGCCCTGGGCGCGGAGGGGGTCCAGCTCGGGACGCGCATGGTGTCGGCCGCGGAGTCGCCGGTGCACGACAACTACAAGCAGCTCATCGTCGACTCGGCCGAGACGAGCACCGTGTTCCTGAACCGCTGGCACAAGCCCGGCTTCCGGGTGCTCGCGACGCCGCGCTCCGAAGCCCAGGAGAAGAGCGACGAGCAGGTCGTGCTCGGGAGCCTCGACGGGATCATGCGCCTCTACTTCGAGGGCGACCTCGACGCCGCGTTCGCGTTCGGTGGCCAGGTCGCGGGCCGCATCGACGAGGTGCGTCCGGTCTCCGAGATCATCGACGACATGGTCGTCGAGCTGCGCGAGGTCCTGGCCGACCTCGCCGACCGCTACACGGCCTGAACGAGGCCGGCATCCCGCTCGTGCCCTGCGGGCCGGCCCGCTCGGGGCCCGGCTCCCTGCGGCGCAGGGTACCTGCGCCGCGAATCGGTAGCCTCGGCGCCCATGACGGCAACTGCAACCGAGAGCGGCGCGGGCGGATCGATCCTCGGTCACCCGGTGCCCCGGCGCGAGGACCCCAAGATCCTCCATGGCCAGGCCAGGTACTTCGACGACATGGCCCCCGACGGGTGCGCGCACGTCGTCTTTGTGCGCTCGACGATCGCGCACGCGCGCGTCACCGGGATCGACACCAGCGAAGCCGAAGGCATGCCCGGCGTGGTCGCGGTGCACACACACGCCACGCTCGGCCTCGCTCCGGTGCAGGGCTTCATCATGCTCCCGCCGGTGTTCTCCCGGCCGCCGCTCGCAGACGGGATCGTCCGCTTCGTCGGCGACATGGTGGCGGTCGTCGTCGCCGAGACCCGCGCCCAGGCGGTCGACGCCGCGGAGATGGTCGTCGTCGACTACGAACCGCTCCCGACGGTGATCGACCCGGAGCGGGCGCTCGAAGACGGAGCACCGATCCTGTTTCCCGAGCACGGCTCGAACGTCGCCATCGAGTTCAACTTTGGCGAGGACCCGGAGCTGCTCGCCGACGCCGAGGTCGTCGTGCACGGGCGGTTCGTGAACCAGCGCGTCGCCGCGGTGCCGATGGAGCCCAACGGGATCCTGGTCGAGCCGGCGGCCGACGGGCGACTCGAGGTGAACGTGCCGACACAAGCACCGTTCGGCGTGCGCGACGGGATCGCAGGTGCCGTCGGCCTCGAAGCCGACCAGGTGCACGTCATCGCGCCGGCAGTCGGTGGCGGCTTCGGCGCGAAGACGGGCGCGTACTGCGAGCACATCGTCAGCGCCGCGCTCGCCCAGCGCCTCCAGCGACCGGTGAAGTGGACCGAGACGCGATCCGAGAACATGGTCGCGATGACGCACGGGCGCGGCCAGATCCAGTACGTCGACCTGGGCCTCAAGCGCGACGGCACGATCACCGCGGTCCGGGCGAAGATCGTCTGCGATGCGGGTGGCTACCCGGCGATCGGCGCGTTCCTGCCGTTCCTCACGCACTCGATGGGCCAGGGCGTCTACGAGATCCCGAAGGTCGAGGTGAACTCGATCAGCGCGGCCACCAACACGACGCCGACCGCGGCGTACCGCGGCGCGGGGCGCCCCGAGGCCACCGCGTTCCTCGAGCGCATCATGGACATGGCGGCCGCGGAGCTCGAGATGGACCCCGCCGAGCTGCGCCGCAAGAACCTCATCGCGCCTGAGCGCTTCCCGCTGACGACGCTGACCGGCGCGAACTACGACGTCGGTGAGTACGCCAAGGCGCTCGACGAGGCGTGTCGGGTCGCCGGCTACGACGACCTCCGGTCCGAGCAGCGAGCCCGACGCGAGCGCGGCGACGCGACGGTGCTCGGCATCGGCCTGTGCACCTACGTCGAGGTCACTGCCGGCGGACTGTTCCAGGAGTTCGGTGGGGTCGAGGTCGAGCCCGACGGCACCGTCGTCGCGACCGTCGGCACCTCGGCGCACGGCCAGGGTCACGAGACCGCGTTCTCGATGATCGTGGCCGAGCTGCTCGGGGTGTCCATGGAGGACGTGCGCATCGTGCAGTCCGACACTGCGCTCGTGCCGCGCGGCAGCGGGACGATGGGATCGCGCTCGTTGCAGATCGCCGGCTCCGCGGTCCACAACGCCAGCGAACAGGTGCTCGCGAAGGCGAAGCGGCTCGCGGCGCATCTGCTCGAAGCGAGCCCCGACGACATCGTGCTCCACGACGGCGGCAAGGTCGGTGTCGCCGGTGTGCCCGCGTCCGCCCTGTTGTGGGGCGAGCTCGCGACCGCAGCGCAGGATCCCGCGCGTCGACCCGCCGACTGGCCCGAGGGGCCGGAAGCCGGTCTGATCGCGTCGGTCGACTTCAACCAGGGCGAGGCGACCTACCCGTTCGGCGCGCACGTCGCGGTGGTCGAGGTCGACACCGAGACGGGCGCGGTCGAGCACCTGCGCCACGTCGCGGTCGACGACTGCGGGCGGATCCTCAACCCGCTGCTCGTCGCGGGCCAGCAGCACGGCGGCATCGCGCAGGGCGTCGCGCAGGCGCTCTACGAGGGCATCGTGTACGACGACGACGGCAACCCGCTCACCGCGAACCTCATGGACTACGCGATGCCGAGCGCGGCGGAGATGCCGAGCTTCGAGGCGTCGAACACCGAGACACCCACCCCGTTGAACCCGCTGGGCGCCAAGGGCATCGGGGAGTCGGGGACGATCGGCTCCACGCCCGCAGTGCAGAACGCGGTGATCGACGCGCTCTCGCACCTGGGTGTGCGCCACATCGACATGCCGCTCACGGCCGAGCGGGTGTGGCGGGCGATCCAGGACGCACCGCCGGCTCGATGACCTTTGCGTCCCCGACGCTCCGCCTCACGACGGAGCAGCACCTCGCGATCGTGGCGCACTGCCTCGACGGGTATCCCGACGAGGCGTGCGGGTTGCTCGGCGGTCCGATCACCGATGTCGGTGACCCGATCGGCGACGTCACATCGGTGTTCCCCTGTCGGAACGCGGACGCGTCGGCGCGCACGTACACGGTCGACTCGCGCGACCTCATCAAGGCGATGCGCGCGGCCGAGGCCGAGGGGGGCGAGCTCATCGGCGTCTGGCACTCGCACACCCACACGGACGCCTACCCGTCCGACACCGACGTCCGCCAGGCGGTCGAGCCGGGATGGGTGTATGTCATCGTCAGCCTGAAGCACCCCGACCCCGTGCTCCGCGGGTACCGCATCCGCGACGGGAAGATCGCCGAGGTCGACGTCACCGTCTCTTCTTGATGCGTCCCTCACCGTCTCCACGCGGGTTGAGAGACGCATCTATGGCACCGCCTACGATGGTGCGATGCCCGTCGACGTGAAGCTGCCGACCCTGTTGCGCGTGCACACGAGCAACGCGCCGTCCGTCACCGCTGACGGATCGACGATCGGCGAGGTGTTCCAGGAGCTCACGCAGCGGTACCCGGGGCTTGCCGGCAACCTCGTCGACGACGACGGCAACCTCCACAAGTTCGTGAACGTCTACAAGGACGACGACGACATCCGGTACCTCGACGGACTCGACACCAAGGTCGCCGACGGCGACGTGATCTCGATCCTCCCCGCCGTCGCCGGGGGCTGAGCTCCGCGCATGCCTCGGCACGAGTCCGTGCTCGGGCTGATCGGCGACACTCCGCTCGTCGGCGTGCACGCGCTCTCGCCGAACCCGCGCGTGAAGATCTACGCCAAGCTCGAAGGCCAGAACCCCGGTGGATCGTCGAAGGACCGCATCGCCCTCAAGATGATCGAGCTCGCAGAGGCCGAGGGGACGCTCCAGCCCGGCGACACCATCCTCGAGCCGTCGTCGGGGAACACCGGGATCGGGCTCGCCCTCGTCGCCAAGCTTCGCGGGTACCGGCTTCGTGTGGTGATGCCGGAGAACGTGTCGGTCGAGCGCCGCCAGCTGCTCGAGATCTTCGGCGCAGAGGTCGTGCTGTCACCCGGCGAGGAGGGGAGCAACGGCGCGATCCGCCTCGCGGAGAAGCTCGTGGCCGACGATCCGAGCCTGCGCTTCCTCTTCCAGTACGGCAATCCCGCCAACCCGCTCGCGCACTACGAGGGCACCGGTCCCGAGATCTGGCGCGACTGCCCCGACGTCGACGTGTTCGTGGCCGGCCTGGGCACGAGCGGCACGCTGATGGGTGTCGGGCGCTACCTGAAGGAGCAGGACGCGTCGGTGCAGATCGTCGCGGTCGAGCCGCCCGCGGGCGAGTTGGTGCAGGGCCTTCGCTCGCTCGACGACGGGTTCGTTCCGCCCATCTTCGATCCCGCGATCCTCGACCGGAAGTTCATCGTCCGCCCGCGCGAGTCGATCGTGTGGCTGCGTCGACTGCTCGAGGACGCGGGCGTCTTCGCCGGCGTGTCGTCGGGCGCGGCGGTGGCAGGCGCCGCGAAGATGGCCGCGGAGATGGACGAGGGCACGATCGTGACCTTGCTCCCCGATGGTGGATGGAAGTACCTCTCGTCCGGAGCGTGGACCGACGAGCTCGATGTGGTCGAAGAGCGCGCGACGCGCATCAACTACTGGTAGCGGCGGCCTGATCGTCATGGCTACCGCGGTCGGGATCGACGCCGCAGTCGACGCGCTGCGTCGCGGCGGTCTCGTGGCGTTCCCGACCGAGACCGTCTACGGCCTCGGGTGCGACGCGACCAACGACCAGGCGCTGGCGCGCCTCTACGCCGTCAAGGGCCGCCCGGTCGAGCACCCGGTGATCGTGCACGTCCCTGGTGCCGACGCACTCGACGACTGGGCGGTCGACGTGCCCCCTGAAGCCCGCATCCTCGCCGGCGCCTGCTGGCCCGGGCCACTCACCTTGGTGCTCCGCCGTGCGACGCGCGTCCCCGACGCGGTCACCGGGGGGCGCGACACGGTGGGTCTGCGCGTCCCCGATCAGCCGGTCGCGGCGGCGCTGCTCCACGCCTTCGATGGCGGGATCGCGGCGCCGTCGGCGAACCGCTTCGGACGGGTCAGCCCGACGACAGCCGACGACGTGCGCGCAGATCTCGATGGCGAGGTGGATGTTGTGCTCGACGGGGGAGCCTGCACCGTCGGTGTCGAGTCGACGATCGTCGACTGCACCACCGTGCCACCCGCGATCCTCAGGCTCGGCGGCATTCCGCGCGCTCTCGTCGAGGAGCTGATCGGCAGCAGCGTCGCGCTCCGCACCAGCGGCGAGACGGCCAGCCCCGGGACGATGGCTGCGCACTATGCACCCGACGCGCGCGTGATCGTCGTCGACGCCGGCGACGTCGCGGCGCGGGCGACGGGATTCCTCGCCGGAGGTGATCGCGTCGGGTTGCTGTCGGTGCAGCCGGTACCGCGTGACCTCCCGGAGGGTCTCGTCGTGCTCGATTCCCCGGTCGACGCCGACGACTACGCGCGCATGCTCTACTCACAGCTGCGCGACGCCGACCGGCGTGGGCTCGACGTGGTGCTGGCCGTGGCGCCCACGACCGAGGGGATCGGCGCGGCGGTGCTCGACCGCCTTACGCGCGCGAGCGCTTCGTGACTCCCGACCGGATCGGCATCTTCGACTCGGGCCTCGGTGGGCTCACCGTGCTGCGCTCGCTCATCGATCTCGTGCCCACGGCCGACATCGTCTACTTCGGTGATACCGGCCGCTTCCCGTACGGATCGAAGGAGCGCGACGAGGTGCTCAAGTACTCGATCGAGATCGGTGAGCTCCTCGTCGAGCGCGGTGCGCAGCTCCTGGTCGTGGCGTGCAACAGCGCGACAGCCGCCGCACTGGACACGCTCGTCGATCAGCTCCCCGTCCCGGTGGTCGGTGTGATCGCGCCGGGCCTGCGCGCGGCGGCGCGCGCGACACGTAACGGTCGGGTGGGGGTGATCGGCACGGTCGGCACCATCGCGTCGGGCGCGTATCAGCGCGAAGCCGAAGATCTGGAGCTGTCGCTCGAGCTCACCTGCGCCGCGTGTCCCGGCTTCGTCGAGTTCGTCGAGGCGGGTGACGTCGACTCGGATCAGGTGCATGTGCTTGCAGAGCGCTTGCTCGAACCGGTGCGCGCCGCGGGTGTCGACACCGTCGTGCTCGGTTGCACCCACTACCCCCTGTTGGCCCGTACGATCGGTGATGTGATGGGCAGAGAGGTCGTGTTGGTGTCGAGCGCCGACGAGACCGCATTCGAGGTGCGCGAGCTCGTCGCTCCGTCGATTGTGACGCGCGCCACGTCAGCCGAGCACCTGTTCCTGACGAGCGGCGACGTCGACACGTTCCGCGAGCTCGGTTCCCGATTCCTCGGCCCTGAGGTCTGCCGAGTGGAGTCGTACCGATGGAGCTGAGCGGCCGCGGCGCACGTATCGGGCGCCGCAGCGAAGCGTGGCCCGAGCGGCCCGTCGCGAAGCAACAGGAGCGGGCACGATGGAGCTGACGGTGCTGGGGTGCTCTGGCTCGTTCAACGGGCCCGAGAGCGGCGCGTGCAGCGGGTACCTGCTGCGCGACGGCGACACGAGGATCTGGCTCGACTGCGGGAACGGCAGCTTCGCCAACCTGCAGCAGCACGTCGATGCCGAAGATCTCACTGCGGTCGTGCTCACGCACGAGCACCCGGATCACTGCGTCGACCTCTACGGACTGCACGTGCTCGTGCGATACGGGATCGAGCGTGAAGGGCTTCCGGTGATCGCGCCCGAGGGTGTCGAGAAGCACCTCGGCCAGCTCGTGGGTGGCGACTGGGGCAAGGCGTTCGCGTGGCAGACGATGGACGAGTCGGAGCGGATCGCGATCGGTGACATGTCGCTGCGCTTCTCTCGCACCGATCACCCGCCACCCACCTTTGCCGTCGAGGCGACCTCCGGCGACACGCGACTCGTCTACACCGCCGACACCGGGCCCGGCTGGAGCGTCGACGCGTTCGCACCCGGCGCCGATCTCGTGCTGTCCGAGGCGACGTATCTGCACGACGACAAGCCCACGGAGATCCACCTCTCTGCCCGCGAGGCGGGCCTCGCGGCGCGCAATGCGGGCGCACGGCGGCTGATGCTCACCCACCTCTGGCCCCGCCTCGATCCGCATCTCGTCGTCGAAGAAGGCTCGGACGCCTACGGTGAACCCGTGGTGCTCGCCGCACCGCACCTCCTCACCAGGATCTGAGGCTGTGGGAAATCGAACCGACGGACGCGAATCCGACCAGCTGCGCCCGGTCGCGTTCACGCGTGACTACACGGAGTTCGCATCTGGATCGGTGCTGGTCGAGTTCGGGCGCACGCGTGTGCTGTGCACCGCCTCGGTCGAGACCCGAGTGCCGCCGTGGCTGCGCGGGAGCGGGAAGGGCTGGGTCACTGCCGAGTACTCGATGCTGCCGGGCTCATCGCCCGAGCGCGTCGGCCGCGAGGCCGCGAAGGGCAAGCAGTCGGGACGGACGCAGGAGATCCAGCGCCTGATCGGTCGCTCGCTGCGTGCGGTCACCGATCTCACGACCATGGGCGAGGTGCAGATCACGGTCGACTGCGACGTCCTGCAGGCCGACGGCGGCACGCGGACCGCATCGATCACCGGTGGCTACCTCGCGCTGCACGACGCGTGCACGCGACTCGTCGCGGCGACCACGCTGACGTCGCACCCGCTCGGCGACGCGTGTGCGGCGATCTCGGTCGGTGTGGTCGGATCTATCCCCAGCCTCGACCTCGACTACTCGGAGGACGCTGGTGCCGAGGTCGACATGAACGTGGTGATGACCGGTGCCGGCCGCTTCATCGAGGTGCAGGGCACGGCCGAGGGGCTTCCGTTCACCCGAGCCGAGCTCGACGACCTCTTGGGGCTCGCCGAGAAGGGGATCGGCGAGATCTTCGATCTTCAGCGCGAGCTGCTCGCCGAGCCGCCGCCCCCACGGCGGCCGTGACGACCTTCGTGCTCGCGACGGCCAATCCCGACAAGGCGAGGGAGATCCGCGACGTGCTCACGGTCGCCGGGCCACCGATCACCCTCGAGCAACGCGACCCGACGATCCCCGAGGTCGACGAGGCGGGCGAGACGCTCGAGGACAACGCGCGGCTCAAGGCCGTAGCGCTGTGCGAGGCGACCGGGTTGCCGGCGATCGCTGACGACACTGGCCTCGAGGTCGACGCGCTCGGTGGCGAGCCCGGTGTCCGGTCGGCGCGCTTCGCCGGCGACGACGCGACGGACGCCGACAACTGCGCGCTCCTGATCAAGCGACTCGCGGGTGTGCCAGAGGACGAACGCAGCGCACGATTCTCGACGGTCGCGATGGCGCGCTGGCCCGACGGCCGCGAGGTCGCAGCCATCGGCTCCGTCGAGGGCATGATCATCGACGCGGCACGGGGCGCGTCGGGGTTCGGGTACGACCCGGTGTTCGTGCCCGACGACGGCGACGGTCGGACGTTCGCCGAGATGAGCGCGGTGGAGAAGCACCTGATCTCGCACCGTGGTCGCGCGTTCCGGACCCTCGCCGAAGGTCTGAGGGTGCTCGCCGAGGTGGGGGACGTCTGACCCGATCATGGCAGTCCTCGACGTCGCCGGGTTCGTTGCCGACCTGAAGGACCACGCGGTCGAGCACGGCTTCCACGTGCACGACGAGCGGCACTTCGTCGAGAGCTATTCGCTGCGCCAGACCTGGGAGGTCGACGTGCACCCGGAAGAGGGGTGCGAAGGGCCCGTCGACCTCTACCTCTCGCTCGAGATCGACCCCCGCGTCCTGCTCGGCTTCGAAGACATCGTCATGCTCCAGGGCGACGAGGAGCCGCCCGACGAGTACGCGTTCCCGCTCAACTTCACCTGGGGGCTGCCACCGCTGCCCCAGGGGCCCGACCTCCTCGTCGTCGCGACCGAGCTCGCCGGCATCGGTGGGCCGGAGCTGCCGCTCGAGGTGTCGGCGATCGACTCCATCCCGGCGGCGACCGACGCGCCGGAACGGAGCCTCCGCGTCGTTGCCCGTCAACGGGTGTCGCTGGTGCACATTCGCGAGGGCGACGCGGTCTCGTGTGAGCTGCTGGACCGATGCCTCGCGGTGAGCCGACATCTGCTCGCGCAGGCCGACGGCTGGATCGCCTAGCTACGAGTCGACGCTGTCGGTCGACGAGTCTTCGACCATGCTCTCGTCGAAGAGGCTGACGCTGAACCCGCCGGAACGCTTCGCTCTGTAGAGCGCGATGTCGGCGTTGCGCAGCAGCCTGCCGATCGTCTCCCGACCCGGTTCGACGATCGCGATGCCGATGCTCGTCCCGACCTGCACCTCGCGCCCATGGATGCTCAGCGGGCTCGACACGGCGTCGCACAAGCGCCGCCCGAGGTCGAGCATCTCCTGCTGGCTCTCGATCGCCTCGCACACCACGCAGAACTCGTCGCCGCCGAGGCGCGCGACGAGGTCACCGGAGCGGATCACGACGCGCAGCCGACGGGCGAGCTCGACCAGCACGCGGTCGCCGGCATCGTGCCCGAGGGTGTCGTTGACCTCCTTGAAGAGGTCGAGGTCGAGGAACAAGAGCGCGGTCGTCGTGCCCCGTCGCGCCGCGCGCCCGAGCGCCTGCTCTCCGACCTCCTGGAGCATCGCCCGATTGGGAAGGCCTGTCAGCGAGTCGTGCGTCGCTTCGTACTCCAGCCGATGCTGTGCGGCCTTGAGCTCGGTGATGTCGTGGGCGATCGTCGAGATGAGCACGATCTCGCCCTGCTCGCGGTGCCCCTGGACGGTCGCGATGACGGGCACCTCGTTGCCGGCCGTCGTCCGGAGCGTGAGCTCTCCGTTCCAGAATCCGTGGCTCCGGACGAGGGGCATCACGACCGCGCGCAGCCGCTCGCGCGACTCGATGCTCGTCAGCTCGCTGACGTTCTGGTCCTCGCCCAAGCCGAGGAACTCCCGAGCCCGCTGGTTGGCGTACACGACGGCACCCGAGACGTCGGACAGGACCACGACCTCGTTCGACCGCTCGAGCACCTCGATGAGCTGGCGGGCCCGCTGCTCCGCCCGCCGGCGATCGGTGATGTCTCGCGCGTTCGTGACGAACCCCCCGACGCTCGGCTCATCGGTGAGGTCGGTGGTGGTCGCCTCGAAGAACCGGATCGAGCCGTCTTTGGTGATCGCGCGGTACTCGACGAGTGCCGGTGTGCCGGCCTCCACCGAGGCCGCGGACGCGGCGAACATCTCCTCCAGATCGTCGGGATGGATCAGGTCGATCGGGTTGGTGCCGATCAGCTCGTCGGGGTGGTAGCCGAGCGCGGTCTCGACCGACGGGCTCGCCCAGGTGATCTGGACCTCGTCGCCCACCAGCTCGACGACCGTGATCATGTCGGTGGTGTTCTCGACGAGCGCGCTGAAGCGGCGTTCCGCCTCGACGCGGTCGGTGACGTCGCGTGAGTTGAGCACGATGCCACGCACGGCCGGATCGTCGACGAGGTTCCTCGCGACCGTCTCGAGGTGGATCCACCGCGTGCCGTCGACGTGGCGGGCGCGCAGCATCATGGGCTCGTCGCCCCGCGTGCCGTCGATGACCTCTTGGAAGGCCTGCGTCGCCGCCTCGACGTCGTCGGGGTGCAGGAGCGAGAGGATCCCACCGTCCGGGTCGTAGCCCTCCTCGTAGCCGAGCAGGCGGGTCCCGGCCGCGCTCGACGAGCGCCAGCTGCCGTCGGGCTCCAGCACGGTGATGATGTCGGAGGAGTGGGCGACGAGCGCCCGGAACCGTTGACCGGCCTGGCGCAGCGCCGACCCCGGGTCGCGGTCGCTCCCGTCGGCGTCCAGGGGATCCGGGGCCGGGGAGGTCGGGTCGGAGGTGGTGTCGTCCGTCATGAGGTCACCGTGAGTGGGATGCGGGGATTGTTGTCGCTCGACGCCCGTCGCGCCCAACGCGACGGACACCGCCAGAGAGCTGCCTGGCCCGTGAGACCCGCTCGGGTGCGCCAGAATGCATCCCGTGCCGATGCGGGTCGATTGTCGCCACTACGAGAGCCGGACGTACGGGGCGGGTGAGGTCGTGCGCAAGTGCCGCCTCGACCTGGCGCCCGAGGCGCCGTGGCGGTGCCCCGAGGAGTGCGGGGGCTTCGAGAAGCGCCGGATCGATGCGGGCTGGCAGGTCGGGACCATCGATCGCGGGCTGGCGACGCCCGAGCCGGAGCCGGAAGGCGAAGACGTGGCTGCGCTCCTCGACGCGGCCGAGGACATCGTGAACTCTGCGGCGCCCGACATCCTCGCCGAGATGGAGGCGAAGAAGTCGAAGGGCCGCTTCGGCCGCAAGAAGAAGAACAAGAAGAAGAAGGGACGCGGCTAGACGTTGTGGAGTTGCGGAGCGAACGCCCGCGGCGTCGGTACCCGGCGTCGCAGGGAGCGACGCCGAGCGGGTGTGCGAGCGGAGGGAGTCGAACCCTCATGCCCCTGGGGGCACCGGGACCTAAACCCGGCGCGTCTGCCGTTCCGCCACGCTCGCTCCGG
>JBBDWT010000203.1:0-1931 GCA_040902705.1 Acidimicrobiia bacterium
CGAGCGGGAAGATCGCGCCCGAGAGGAAGAGCATCGGCTGGAGCACGAGCGCCATGACCATCTGGAAGCTCTCCATGCGCTCCATCCGGCTCGCGATGACGATGCCGAACGCGGTGAGCGCGAACGCGAGCAGCAGGAGGAAGCCCACCATCTCGAGGAAGCTCACGACCGTGAACGACACCCCGACGAACGGCGCGGCGACGACCAGCACGAGGCCTTGGACGACGGCGACGGACCCACCGCCGAGGGCCTTGCCGAACACGAGCGAGCCCCGCGAGACCGGTGCGACGAGCATCTCCCGCATGAAGCCGAACTCGCGGTCCCACACGATCGCGATGGCCGAGAAGAGCGCCGAGGTGAGGACCGACATCGCGAGGATGCCGGGGAACAGGTACTGCTGGTAGTCGACGCCGGCCGCGCCCTGCGCGCCGATCGCGTTCTCGAGCCCGGCACCGAGCACGAAGAGGAAGAGGAGCGGCTGCGCGACACCCGAGATGATCCGGGTCGGCATCCGGAAGAGACGGATGATGTCGCGGCGCCAGACCATCATCATCGCCCGGAAGTTCCGGACGAACGCGCCCTCGTGACGCACCTCGGAAGGGAGCGTCGCCGGAACCGGCGCGGGGACGGCGGCGTCGGCCATCAGCGCCGGAACCCCCGCGTCATGCCCGCCATCTTGAACTGGTCGTTCGCCCCCGCCTCGGCGTCGCGGATGTCGCGGCCCGTGTACTCGAGGAACACGTCGTCGAGGCTGGGGCGACGCACGCTCACACTGTGCACATCGAGCCCGTGCTCGAAGAGCGAAGGGACGAACTCGTCGCCCTTGGGCACGCGAAGCCGGAGGCCGTCGTCGGTCATCTCGCCCTCGACGCCGAGTGCGCGCGCGATCCGCTCGCGCGCCGCGGCGTCGTCGGTCGTGACCACCGTGACGATGTCGTCGCCGATCGATGCCTTGAGCGCGTCGGGGGTGTCGATCGCGACGATCTTGCCCTGGTCGATGATCGCGATGCGATCACAGCGCTCGGCCTCGTCCATGTAGTGGGTGGTCAGGAACATCGTCGTCGACTCCCGCTGCCGGAGCGTGTCGACGTAGTCCCAGATGTGGACGCGAGTCTGGGGGTCGAGCCCGATGGTCGGCTCGTCGAGGAACAGGACGCGCGGCGCATGGAGCAGGCCACGCGCGATCTCGAGCCGCCGCTTCATCCCGCCGGAGTAGAAGCGGACCTGCTGATCGGCACGATCGCTCAACCCGACCATCTCGAGCAGCGGCTCGGCCCGCTCGCGGACCTGGCCGGGCGGGCACCCGTACAGCACGGCGTGGAACTTCAGGTTCTCCGCACCGGTCAGGTAGTCGTCGAGCGTGATCTCCTGGAAGACCAGACCGATGCTCGAACGCACCGCGCCCGCCTCGGTGGCCACGTCGTAGCCCGCCACCCGAGCCCGGCCACCGCTGGGGCGCAGCAGCGTGCACAGGATGCTGATCGTCGTCGTCTTGCCGGCACCGTTCGGGCCGAGGAATCCGAACAGCTCCCCCGGCTCGACGGCGAACGACACGTCGTCGACCGCGACGAAGTTGCCGAACCGCTTGACCAGTCCGTCGACCTCGACCGCGGGCGCCGTGCTCACGGTCTCCTGTCTATCCGACGGCGCGCTCCCCGAACGATGCGGTTCCGTCGCGGTAGGAGGCGCAACCCTCGTAGCCGTTGAAGAACCCGTCGCGGAAGGCGCGCACCCGCAGGAACGTCACGTCGAGGCTCGCGTCGACGCCGCGCGCCGACGTGTAGTCGATGAGCGCCGAGATCGTCTCGTCGAGGTCGCCTGGCGACAGGACGATCGGCTCGGTCGCGCCGGTCAGCTCGTCACTCGTCAGGAGCTGGTTGAACATCGCGGCGGCGAAGCCACCCGTGTAGCAGTCGGCACCGAGCACCGCG
>JBBDWT010000204.1:0-8563 GCA_040902705.1 Acidimicrobiia bacterium
CCCGCGATCGCGATGTTGATCGCGAGCGCGCCTGCCCAGTAGCCCTCTTCGCGCTCGAAGTGCAGCCGACAGCGCGGGCAGTCGGGGTCCAGGTGGAACCACCGCCGGAAGAGGTGACCGGAGCCGCACCGGGGGCATCGCTTCATGACGCCGCGCCACAGGATCTGGGCCCGGGCCGGCAGCGTCGGCCGGGTCACGACTCGAGGCGGTTCACGTCACCGTCGGTCGCAATCGTGGCCGCCCGCCCTTCCCATGCCTCGCGTGTCATCGACTCCATCATGGATTGGTCGCTCGTGTTCGCGAGCACCCGACGGCCGTCGGCGGTCAGCAGTGCCACGACCGCGACGGCGGGCGTGCCGTCGCGATCGAACACCACCGACGTGGCCTCGATCGTCGCGTCGCCCGCGTACGGCCCCGCGACGTCGCGTGCGGGGAGCGCGTCGACCTCGCGTTGGGTCGCCCGCGGATCGACGCGCACGAAGCCTCCCCCGTCGGGAGGAGCAGGTGGGTCGGTGGAGTAGAGGCCGACCGAGTGCTTCGTCGCGTACCAGCCGAGGGCGTGCACCAGGCCGCTCGAGCCGGGGTCGGCGCGGCACGCCTCGACCATGCGGGCGATCGCGTGCGTCGGGTAGTTGTTCGCCGGGCCACCCGCGAACCCGAGACCGCCGGTCACGGTGAGCGGTCGGTCGTCACCGCCCGCCGGGCCCGCGAGCCCGATCGCGGCCATCGAGAGCTCGACCGCGGCGGGGAAGCACGAGTAGAGGTCGAAGCGGGCGATGTCGTCGACGTCGCGCCCGGCGGCCGCGAGCGCGGCACGCGTCGCGACCCCGATGGCGGGCGCAGCCGCGAGCCGGTCGCGGGTCGTGACGAAGTAGTGGTCGTGCGCGTCGGCACCGGCGATCGGGAACACCATCCGATCGCTGGGGACACCGAGGTCGACGGCCGTCCCGTAGGAGCACATGATGATCGCGGCTGCCTGATCCACGTCGATGTTGGCGCACATCCGCTTGGTGTACGGGAACGTCACCATCCGGTTGTCCGGCGCGACGGTGCGGATCTGCTCCGGTGACCACGCCTCGCGTGACCACGCCCACGGGTTCTCCGCGGCGACCGCCGCGAACGTCGACCACAGCTCGGCCACGAACCGCTGGTGCGCGTCCACGTCGCGGCCGGCCGCGGCGCGGAGCGCGGTCTCGAGGAGGGGGTACACCGTGGTCGGCGCGTTGGCGAGGTGCGCGAGCTCGTAGTCACTCGAACCGGGGCGGTCGTCACCGATGACCTCGGCGCACGGCGGGGCATCGTCCTCGGTCCAGTCGAACCACACCTTGGGCTCGCGGCGGGCGCGCCACCGGCTGTGCACGCACTCGGCACCACCGAGGAGCACCACGCCCGACCGACCGGCTGCGACCTCGGCGGCCAGCACGTTGACGAGCATCTGCGGACTGTTGCCGCCGGTCGTCGACGTGACCGTTCGGCGCGCGTGGTCGAGCCGCAGGCGCCGACCGAGGAGCGAGCCGGGGTCGGGGTAGTGCCACGAGACCATCTGCACGACGGCGATCGTGTCGACGGCGTCGACCACCGACCGGGTCGCCGAGGCGTCGGCATCGGCCGCACGGGCGGCATCGGCGAGGAGGTCGATCGGCTCGCGGACGGTGGCGAGGTCGTCGCTGCGTTGCTGGGTCTGCCCGACCCCGACGATCACCGGGGTACGCGGATCGATCACGCGTCCATCACCTCGGGCCAGGTCGGCTCGCCGGGTGCGGCCGAGTCGCGGCAGATCGACTTGTAGCGGCAGTGCGAGCACACGCTGGCATCGGCCACCCCGGCGAAGTCCCGTTCCTCGCGCATGGCGATCACCTCGGCGCGCAGCCGTTCCTCGAGTGCGACGACATCGTCGGCGTCGGGCTCCCATGGCTCGGGCTCCTCGTTGATCTCGGCCGCGAGGTGCTCGTAGCGAAGCCGCAGTCGCAGGTCGTGCTTCTCGGCGTACGGGATGAGCACCCAGGCCTGGAGCCACGCCCGCGCGTCGTCGGCGACGCGCGGCGTCCACACCGCGCCGGTCTTGTAGTCGCGGGCGTCCAGCACCCCGTCGTGCACCCAGACGGCATCGAGACGCGCGGTGGCGAGGAAGGAGTGCAGCGCCGGTCGCGCCGCGGTGAACCGCGAGACCGAGATCTCGTGCCCGAGCGCTTCGGTGGGTGACGGACACCGCTCCGCATGACGCGCGATCTCGTCTCGAAGCCGCTCCGATCCGCCATGGCTCGCGAGCACCTCGTCGACGTGCGCGGCGTCGTGGCAGCTGCCGCGCGCGTGCACGAACCTCAGCACGTCGTGGACGAGCTGACCGTGGTCGGGTGAGCCGGTCTCGTCGCTCGCGGCAACGGTCAGCTCGTTCAGCCACCAGGCACGCCGGCACCGGCGCCACGAGTCGACCGACGTGGGCGTGATCCGGAGGATCCCCGGGCGGAGATCGCCGCGCGGTGCTCGGATCCGCACCGCGCCCGGGTGCGCGGGGCAGCCCGCGAGGTGGTTGCACCATCGACAACCGGCGCCGGGCTCGGCATGGTTCTCGTCGGCCCGGGCCTGCAGCTCGGTGAGCGTGCTCTCGAACCGCTCTCGCAACGGCTCGAGCTCGGCCGCGAGATCGACCATGCGCTCGTGGCGCGCGCCGTCGACGAGGTCGGCCCACGAGACCAGGAGTGGGCTGTCACCGATCCACGGCCGCAGCCTCAGGACCGCGAGCCAGACGCTCTCGAGCTCGAGCGGATCTCCTTGCTGGGGACGCCGTCCCCGCCACAGATCGACCTGGCGCAGCTCCTTGGTGCCGTCGGCGTGCTCGAACGTCAGGTCGACCCATCCACCGACGCGGACGCCACGCCTTTCGGTCGGGCGTTCGCAGTCGTGCAGGTGGAGCGCGACGGGGCGGTCGCCGTAGAGGTGGACGTACCACCTCGCGGCATGCTCGAAGACGCGCTGCTCCTCCGGCTCGAGCTCGATCGGGGTGCGGAAGGAGTCGACGTGTGGGAGCTCGCCCGATCCGTGAGCGGCGCGCGCGGCGTCGAGGAACGCGTCTCGCAGGCGACCGCGGGTGACCGAGTCGGAGAATCCGGCGCCCTCGTAGTCGAGTGCGATCTGGCGCGGGCACCTGTCCGCGATCCCGCGCAACGCGGACGGCGTGACGCGAGGCAGCGGATCGGGGGACTCGTGCATCGCCACGAGCATGGCACCGAGAGGTCATGTCCTCGGGGAGCACGAGCCCCGGACGGCCGAGCGTCCGGCGACCGGTCCACGACGGGCTGATGGCACCCGTACACTGAGCCGTCCGCGCTCGCGGGCCGGCGCCGCGAGCCATCCACCGGGAGCAGTGCGCGTGTCCGATGCCCTCGAGGCCGCAGACCCCGCCATCGCGGACATCGTCCGTCGCGAGGTCGAACGCCAGAACACGACCATCCAGCTGATCGCCTCGGAGAACTTCACGTCACCGGCGGTGCTCGAGGCCCAGGGGTCGGTCCTCACCAACAAGTACTCCGAGGGCTACCCGGCGAAGCGGTACTACGGCGGCAACCTCGTCGTCGACGAGGCGGAGGAGCTCGCTCGTCATCGCGCCTGCGAGCTGTTCGGAGCGGAGCACGCCAACGTCCAGCCGCACTCGGGTGCGAACGCCAACATGGCGGCCTACCTCGCGCTCCTCGACCCGGGCGACACCGTCATGGGGATGCGTCTCGACCAGGGCGGTCACCTCACGCACGGCTCCCCGGTCAACTTCAGCGGCCGCCTGTACCAGTTCGCCGCCTACGGCGTCGACGACGAGCGCGAGACCCTCGACTACGACGAGATCGCACGCGTGGCGCGTGAGCACCGGCCGAAGCTCATCGTCGCGGGTGCCACGGCCTATCCGCGAGTGATCGACTTCGAGGCGTTCCGCGCGATCGCCGACGACGTCGGCGCGATGCTGCTCGTCGACGCCGCGCACATCGCGGGCCTGATCGCGGGTGGGGCGCATCCGTCGCCCGTGCCGCATGCCGATGTCGTCACGTTCACGACCCACAAGACGCTTCGGGGTCCCCGTGCCGGCGCGATCGTCTGTCGCGAGCAGTACGCGGCGGCCATCGACAAGGCCGTGTTCCCCGGCCTCCAGGGTGGGCCGTTGATGCACGTGGTCGCGGCCAAGGCCGTCGCGTTCCACCTCGCGCAGCAGCCCGACTTCCGCGACTACGCCGCCCAGGTCGTGCGCAACGCCCAGGCGCTCGCCGATGCGCTCGCGGAAGAGGGTTTCCGGATCGTCTCCGGTGGCACCGACAACCACCTCATGCTCGTCGACCTCCGCCCGTTCGGTGTGACGGGCAAGGTCGCGCAGGAGGCACTCGACGTCGCCGGGATCACGTGCAACAAGAACGCGATCCCGAACGACCCGGAGAAGCCGTTCGTGACGAGCGGGCTGCGCCTCGGCACCGCGTCGTGCACGACCGCCGGGATGGCCGAGCCGGAGATGACGGAGATCGCGTCGCTCATCGCGCGGGTGCTGCGATCGGTGGATGACGAGCAGGTCGCCGACGAGGTGCGCGACACCGCTGCCCGTCTCTGCTCGAAGTTCACCCCGTACCCCGAGCTCTGAGCCCGGTGCTCACGTCTCCCGGCCCGCAGTAGCGAGCGAGACATGTGGGGATACCTGCTCGTCGGAGGGGTCGGAGCGGTCGTCACCTTCGTGATGGCGTTCGCGGTACGCAAGGTCGCACCGCGCATCGGCGCGATCGCCGAGCCCGGGCCCCGCTCGGTCCACACCAGACCCACGCCGCTGCTGGGTGGCGCGGCGATGTTCGTCGGCTTCTGCGCGGCGCTCGCGACCGCGTCACAGATGACGAAGTTCAACGAGATGTTCGACTCGTCGTCGGAGCCGCTCGGGCTGCTGCTCGCGGCCGGCATGATGTTCGTCGTCGGCGCCGTGGACGACTTCCGCGAGGTCTCGCCGCCCGCCAAGCTCGCGGGTCAGGTGCTCTCCGGCAGCGTCCTGTCGCTGTTCGGCGTCACGATGCTGTACTTCCGCGTCCCGTTCGCGAGCTACGACTACGTCGTCCTGTCACCCGACATGGCCACGTTCGTAACCGTCCTGACCGTCGTCGTGCTCGCGAACGCGATCAACCTCATCGATGGGCTCGACGGACTCGCGGCGGGGATCGTGATCATCGCCGGCACTGCGCTCTTCCTGTACTCCGACCGGCTGTTGAAGGCGGGCCTGCTCGACGGTTCGAACATCGCACCGCTCGTCGCGGTGATCACGGTCGCCATCTGCATCGGCTTCCTCCCGCACAACTTCAGCCCGGCACGACTGTTCATGGGCGACGCCGGCGCGATGTTCCTGGGGTTGCTGCTCGCCGCGATCATGATCACGATGGGAGGGCGCACCGCCGACCAGTTCAGCGGTCAGACCTACTTCTTCTTCGCACCGTTGCTGATCCCGATGGTGATCCTCGCCGTGCCACTGCTCGACACCGCGTTCTCGTTCCTCCGCCGTCTCGCGCAGCGGCGCTCGTTCCACACCGCGGACCGGGAGCACCTGCACCACCGGTTGATGCGGCTCGGGCACGGCCCGCGTCGGTCGGTGATGATCCTCTGGCTCTGGACGGCGCTCGCGTCGGCGGCGGCGCTGATCCCGACGTACACGAACCGCGGGAACTCGCTCGTGCCGATCGCCCTTGCCGCGCTGGCGCTCCTCCTCTTCACGTACTTCCATCCCGGCCTCCGCGGCAAGGGAGACGGCAGCGGCGACGGTCCGTCCGATGCCGAGCGAACGCCCGCGGCCGGGGTACCCCGGCCCGCAGCGAGCGACGCCATGCGAGGGAGCAAGGCCGGAGTCAGAACCACCCCGCCGATGCCCCCGGTGATCCAGCTCGCTGACCGGCGGCGCCTCCGCGACGGCACGGGGTGACGCCGCGGGCGAGGCGCCGGGAGCCCGGCATCCGACCCACAGTTTGACCCCGGGCCGGGTCCCCGGTACTTTGAGAATTGGTTCACAAGCGCGGTTCCGCGCTTGGTTTGCGTGTGTTCCAGGGGTGGAGGAGAGTCCCGGCGGTGAAGTCGTTCCGGTGGCGAGGAGCTCCGTCCGCCGACAATGACGCCCTCAGCCATGCCATGGCCATGGTGGCCGTGCCGGCCGTGTTCGGGCTCTTCGGATGGTGGGTCGACAGCACGCTCGGCACCATCCCCGTCTTCTTGCTGCTGTTCGCCGCCTTCGGCGTCGTCTGCTCGTTCGCCTCGGCGTTCTACAAGTACGAGCGCCGCATGGCCGACCACGACGAGGGCAAGCCCTGGATGCGCGATCCGTCCCGGGGCACCCGTGACATCGGGAAGACCGCTCGATGACGGCCGTCTCGATCGACCGCATCGAGTCGCGCATCGCGCGCGACGTGGCGCGCCACGGCCTCTACGTCGCGCCGATCGCGATGCTCGGGGTCGGTCTCTGGCGCGGTCCCGACGCCGCCGGCGCGGTGGCCCTGGCGTTTGCCCTCATCATCGGCAACTTCCTCCTGTCGGCCGCGATCCTCGGTTGGACGGCGCGCGTGCACCCCGATCTGCTCATGGGCGCTGCGCTGTTCAGCTTCCTCGGCCGCCTGATCCTGATCACGCTGCTCGGTGTGGGGATCAAGGAGCTCGACATCGTCGATTGGCCCGTGTTCTGCATCACGCTCGTCGTGAGCTACCTGGGCCTGTTGTTCTGGGAGCTGCGCTCGATCAGCGTGTCGCTCGCATCCCCCGGCCTGAAGCCATCGAAGACCCGAGACTGGGAGTGACCGGTTGACCATCCTCGCCGAGCTGCTGCCGAACATCAACGAGCTCTTCTCGTGGAAGGGCATCGTCGGCGAGCACACGCTGCTCGAGTTCAACAAGACCGCGCTGATGGCGTTGGTCTCGACGATCGTCTGCGTCGGGTTCTTCTGGATCGGAGCCCGCAAGCAGGCGCTCGTGCCGACGGGCATCCAGAACCTCGCCGAGATGGGCTACGACGCCATCGAGGAGAACGTCACGTTCGCCGCGATCGGTGAGGAGGGCAAGGGCTGGACGCCGTTCTTCGCGGCGATGTTCTTCTGGATCTTCTTCATCAACATCTGGGAGGTCATCCCGGGGATCCAGTTCCCGGCCACGTCGCGCCTGGCCATCCCGCTGATGCTCGCGCTCATGGTCTGGGTGATCTTCATCACCGTCGGCGTGATGAAGCAGGGTCCGGGCTACTTCTGGAAGGCGATCAACCCGCCCGGCGTCCCCGTCGCGCTGAAGTTCCTCGTCGTGCCGATCGAGTTCTTCTCGAAGTTCCTGATGCGGCCCTTCTCGTTGGCAGTGCGACTCTTCGCCAACATGGTGGCGGGGCACCTCCTGCTCACGATCTTCGCGATCATGACCAACGAGCTGCTGATCGTGCACAACAGCGGTTGGTTCCAGGTCGCGTTCGCGCCGCTGCCGTTCGCCGGCCTCGTGGCGTTCACCGGCTTCGAGATCCTCGTCGCCGTCCTCCAGGCGTACATCTTCACGATCTTGACGGCGGTGTACATCGCCGAGTCCCTGCATCCCGAGCACTGAATCGATCCTCAGAGCACACAACAAGGAGACAGCATCCGTGCGGACCGTCCTCGAGTTCCTCGCACAGCAACAGTCGATCGGCCCCGAGCTCAAGAGCGGCCTCGGGTCGGTCGGGTACGGCCTCGCGGCCATCGGCCCGGGCGTCGGCATCGGCCTCATCGTCGGGAACTCCGTGCAGGCAATGGCACGGCAACCCGAGATGGCGGGCCAGGTGCGCACCACGATGTTCCTCGGCATCGCGTTCGCCGAGGCACTCGCGCTCATCGGTTTCGTCCTCAAGTTCATCTAGGGGTTCCCAGATGAAGATGCGCAAGCTGCTGACGGTCGGTCTCGTCACCGTCGCGGCCTCGTTCGCGGTGTCAGGAACGGCACACGCTGAAGATCCCGGCGTCCACGCCGGCAAAGAGCTGTTCGAGTGCGTCGAAGAGGCGGTCTCGGAGTTCGGTGCCGACGTCAAGAAGGACGACGTCCAGGGTTTCACGAACGCGATCGAGGACTGCAAGAAGGCGCCGAGCCTGATCACTCCCGCCGTGCCCGAGATGATCTGGGGCGGTCTCGCCTTCCTGATCGTGCTCGTGCTCCTCACGAAGTTCGCCTTCCCCGCCCTCAAGAAGGGCGTGAAGGCGCGCGAGGAGAAGATCCGCAGCGACCTGGAGGGCGCCGAGCGTGCTCGCCAGGAAGCCGAGGAGGAGCGCACCCGCTACCAGGCGCTGATCGCGGACGCCCGCAACGAGGCGAACCGGCTCGTCGAGGACGCCCGCACTGCCGCCGAGCAGGTGCGCCAGGACCTCATCACGAGGTCGGAGCAGGAAGCCGCGGGGATCAGGTCTCGTGCGAACGACGACATCCAGGCCGCGCGCGAGCGGGCGTTGGCCGATCTGCGGGCGCAGGTCGCCAATATCTCGATCGAGCTGGCCGAGAAGATCGTCGAGCGGAGCATCGACCGGACTGCCCAGGAGCAGCTCATCGAGAGCTACATCGCGTCCGTCGG
>JBBDWT010000204.1:8663-42446 GCA_040902705.1 Acidimicrobiia bacterium
GCATCGACCGGACTGCCCAGGAGCAGCTCATCGAGAGCTACATCGCGTCCGTCGGGACCAAGTGAGCATGAGCAAGATCGAGGCGTACGCCAAGGCGATGCTCGAGGTCGCGAGCGCGAGCGGTCACCTCGAGGGCATCGAGGACGACCTCTTCCGCTTCGCGCGGACGTTCGAGGGTTCCGACGACCTGCGGCTCGCGCTGACCGACCCGCAGCTCCCGATCGAGCGTCGGATCGCGGTCATCGACCAGCTGATGGACGGCAAGGCCCTGCAGGCGAGCACGGCGCTCGTGGGGATGGTCGTCGCGGTCGGGCAGGCCTCCGAGCTCCCGGCCATCGTCGAGCGCTTCGTCGAGCTGGCGGCCTCCGAGCGCGACCACGAGGTCGCCGAGGTGCGCAGCGCCATCCCGCTCGACGACACGCAGGTCCAGCGGCTCGCGGCGGCGTTGAGCAAGGCAACGGGCAAGACGATCGAGGTGAAGGTCATCATCGACCCGGCGGTCCTCGGCGGCCTCGTCGCACGCGTCGGTGACACGGTCATCGACGGCACGGTGCGCCACCGCATCGAAGAGATGAAGGAGCAGCTCTAAGTGGGAACGAACGTCCCGAAGGGCGGCGACGGGTATCCCGGCGCCGAGAGAGTGAGCAAGTAGAGATGGCTGAACTCACCATCAATTCCGACGAGATCGCGGCGGCGCTGCGCGAGCACGTCGACACCTTCACCCCGACGCTCGAGTCCGCACGGGTCGGCCGGGTGCTCGAGGTCGGTGACGGCATCGCTCGCGTCGCAGGACTCCCGCAGACCGCGGTCAACGAGCTGCTCGAGTTCGACGGTGGTGCACTCGGCTTGGCGCTGAACCTCGACGAGGACTCGATCGGCGCGGTCATCCTCGGGCAGTCGGACGAGGTGGAGGAGGGCCATGCGGTCAAGGCCACCGGTCGCATCCTCTCGGTGCCGGTCGGCGACGGTCTGATCGGGCGCGTCGTGAACGCGCTCGGCGACGCGATCGACGGCAAGGGCCCGATCCAGGCCGACACGGTGCGACGCCTCGAGGTGCAGGCGCCGGGCATCGTCGGCCGCAAGCCCGTGCACGAGCCCCTGCAGACCGGCATCAAGGCCATCGACGCGATGACGCCGATCGGTCGTGGTCAGCGCGAGCTGATCATCGGCGACCGCAAGACGGGCAAGACCACCGTCGCGATCGACACCATCCTCAACCAGGGTGGTCAGGGCGTGAAGTGCATCTACGTCGCCATCGGCCAGAAGGGCTCGTCGGTCGCGCAGACGGTCGCGACCCTCGAAGAGCACGGCGCGATGGAGTACACGGTCGTCGTGAACGCGCCGGCGGCCGACGAAGCGGTGTTCAAGTACCTCGCGCCCTACGCCGGCTGCGCGATGGGTCAGCACTGGATGGACAGCGGCGAGGCCGCGCTGATCGTGTACGACGACCTCTCGAAGCAGGCCGAGTCCTACCGGCAGCTCTCGCTCCTGCTCCGACGCCCACCGGGCCGCGAGGCGTACCCGGGTGACGTCTTCTACCTCCACAGCCGCCTGCTCGAGCGCGCCGCGAAGCTCAACGACGAGCTCGGGGCGGGCTCCTTGACCGCACTGCCGATCATCGAGACCAAGGGTGGAGACGTCTCGGCGTACATCCCGACGAACGTGATCTCGATCACCGACGGCCAGATCTACCTCATCGACGACCTCTTCAAGTCGGGCGTGCGCCCCGCGGTCGACGTGGGCATCTCGGTGTCCCGTGTGGGTGGTGCCGCGCAGATCAAGGCGATGAAGGCCGTCTCCGGAACCCTGAAGCTCGACCTCGCCCAGTTCCGCGAGCTGGAGGCGTTCGCGACCTTCGGCTCCGAGCTCGACGCGGTCTCGCGTGCGCAGCTCGACCGCGGCGTGCGTCTCGTGGAGCTGCTGAAGCAGCCCCTGAACTCGCCGATGCCGATCGAGGAGCAGGTCATCTCCATCTACGCCGGGACCTCGGGTGCGCTCGACGACCTCCCGGCCGACCAGGTGAAGCGGTTCGAGCAGGAGCTGCTCGGCTGGATGCGCTCGCGCCACGCCGGGCTGCTCTCGGAGATCCGCGACACGGGCGCACTGCCCGAGGACGCGGTGAAGACCGCGGTCGACACCTTCAAGGCGGAGTTCCTCGCCGGACTCGGCGAGGCCGCCGCAGCGGGTGTCGCCGACCCCATGGCGACCGATGCCGAGGCGCTCGGCGACGCGGAGTCCGACAAGACCCTCGAGACCGAATGACCACGAACGGGAGCGAGCGAGACTAGATGGCCGGTGGCCAGGAACGGATCCTGCGGAGACGCATCCGCACCGTCGAGTCCACGAAGAAGATCACGCGCGCGATGGAGCTCATCGCCGCGAGTCGGATCGTGCGCGCCCAGGGCCGGGTCCAGGCCGCGGTGCCGTACTCCGAGACGATCACGGAGGTCGTGCGCGACCTCGCCGCGGCCGGTGCCGGCAGCGACAGCCCGCTGCTCACACCGCGCGAGGAGATCAAGCGCGTCGCGCAGGTGGTGATCGCAGCGGACCGCGGCCTGTGTGGTGGCTACAACTCCTCGGTCATCCGCGCGGCCGAGGGTGAGATGCGCGAGTTCGGCGAGCAGGGGGCGGACTACGGGCTCGTCGTGGTCGGCCGCAAGGTCGAGAGCTACTTCCGGTACCGCCAGTTCCGCATCGACCAGTCGTTCACGGGGTTCTCCGATCAGCCCACCTACGAGGACGCCCGTCGGATCGCACGGTCGGTCGAGGAGCCGTTCCTCGCGGGCGAGTTCGACGCGGTCCAGCTCGTCTACACGCGCTTCGTCTCGGCCGGAACGCAGGAAGTCGTCGTCCGCCCGCTGATGCCGCTCGACCGCGAGTCTCTCGCGGGAGGCGACGCGAAGCCCGACCACGCCGCGGAAGGTGAGTCGGCGTCGTCGTACGAGTTCGAGCCGGCACCCGAGGAGATCCTCGAGCAGCTGCTTCCCCGCTACGCGGAGGCGCGCGTCTACGCCGCACTGCTCAACGCGGCGGCGTCGGAGCACGCAGCACGACAGCGCGCGATGAAGGCCGCGACCGACAACGCTGACGACCTCATCACCACCCTGCGGCGCAACATGAACCGCGCCCGCCAGGAGCAGATCACGACCGAGATCATGGAGATCGTCGGTGGCGCCGAGGCGCTCCGCTCGAGCAAGGGCGGTCACGGCGAGCACGAGCACGAAGATCTCCTCGAAGCCCAGTCCACGAACTGAAGCAGGAGCACCCATGACCGCAGTCGCCGAGCCGCAGACCGACCGCCCGGAGACCGAGCGCAAGGACGGACGCGTCGTCGCGATCGCGGGACCCGTCGTCGACGTCGAGTTCCCCCCCGACTCGCTGCCCGAGATCAACACGCAGCTCGAGATGGATCTCGAGCTCGAGGGCGAGACGATCACGATCGCGGCCGAGGTCGCGCAGCAGATCGGCGAGGGACGCTGCCGCGTCATCTGCATGAAGCCCACCGACGGTCTCAAGCGCGGCACCCTCGTGCGCAACCTCGGTCACGGCATCACGATGCCGGTGGGTGACGGTGTGCTCGGTCACGTGTTCAACGTGATCGGTGAGCCGCTCGACATCACCGAGGCGGAGCTGACCGGGATCGACGACCGGTGGGAGATCCACCGCGACGCGCCGAGCTTCGACCAGCTCGAGCCGAAGGCGCAGATGTTCGAGACCGGCATCAAGGTCATCGACCTGCTCGAGCCCTATGTGCAGGGCGGCAAGATCGGCCTGTTCGGTGGCGCCGGCGTGGGCAAGACCGTGCTCATCCAGGAGATGATCCAGCGCGTCGCGACCCAGCACGGTGGTGTGTCGGTGTTCGCGGGAGTGGGGGAGCGGACCCGTGAGGGCACCGACCTCTGGATCGAGATGACGGAGTCCGGCGTCATCGAGAAGACCGCACTCGTCTACGGCCAGATGGATGAGCCGCCCGGCGTGCGCCTCCGTGTCGCGCTGTCGGCGCTCACCGTCGCCGAGTACTTCCGCGACGTGAAGAACCAGGACGTGCTGCTGTTCGTCGACAACATCTTCCGGTTCGTGCAGGCAGGCTCGGAGGTGTCGACGCTGCTGGGTCGCATGCCGTCGGCGGTGGGCTACCAGCCGACGCTCGCTGACGAGATGGGCGAGCTCCAGGAGCGCATCACGTCGACCAAGGGCCACTCGATCACGTCGTTGCAGGCGGTGTACGTGCCCGCCGACGACTACACCGACCCCGCTCCGTTCACGACGTTCACACACCTCGACGCGACGACCGAGCTCTCGCGCCAGATCGCGGCGCTCGGCATCTACCCGGCCGTCGACCCGCTGGCGTCGACCTCGAACATCCTCGCGCCGGAGATCGTCGGTCAGCGGCACTACGACGTCGCCCGACGCGTCCAGGAGATCCTCCAGCGCTACAAGGAGCTACAGGACATCATCGCGATCCTCGGTCTGGACGAGCTCTCCGAGGACGACAAGGTGATCGTGTCCCGCGCTCGGAAGATCCAGCGCTTCTTGTCGCAGCCGTTCTTCGTCGGCGAGGTGTTCACCGGCCTGCCCGGCATCTACGTGGGTGTCGACGAGACGGTCGACAGCTTCGACGCCCTCGCCAAGGGTGAGCTCGACGAGGTGCCCGAGCAGGCGTTCTTCAACGTCGGTGGCGTCGAGAGCGTGCTGGCCAAGGCCAAGACGCTGCAAGACAGCTGATGAGGCGGCCGCAGCGCAGCGGAGGGCGCCCAGCGAGCGAACGTTCGCGGCGTAGGTACCCTGCGCCGCAGAGAGCGAGCGAAGACTGATGGACAACCCGACCCTTCACGTGCAGGTCGTGTCGCCCGAGCAGATCCTCTACGAGGGTGATGGCGAGATGCTCGTGTGTCGGACCGCCGACGGCGACATCGCGTTCCTTCCCGGGCACGCGCCGCTGCTCGGTGCGCTCGGAGTCGCGAAGGTCCGGGTGATCCTCCCCGGCGACGGTGAGCAGGTCATCGCGGTGCACGCCGGGTTCGTCGAGGTGAGCGGCAGCCGCGTCATCGTGCTGTCCGACGTTGCGGAGCTCCCGGATCAGATCGACATCGCGCGCGCGACCGCGGCGAAGGAGCGCGCGGAAGCCGCGCTCGCAGCCGAGGCCGAAGACGAGCTCGCAGCGGGCGCGCTCGCTCGCGCCGCGCTGCGCCTCGAGGTCGCCGGCGCGACCGAGCCCGCGCACTGACGCCGGAGTCGTCCGGTTCGTGCCGCGCGGGTGAGGTCGCGGTCGGGCCCTAGCCTGGACCTCGTGCCCACGTTCCTCCGCGGCCTGGTCGCGCTCGCGTGCGCCGGTGCGATCGTCGCGGTGGCGCCGGCCGCCCCGGCCGGCGCCGCCGATGCCGACGTGAGCGCGTTCCGGGGCCTCGGCACGTGGCTCGACGTGTACGACTACGTCCCGGCCGTCCAGAGCGATGGCGGACCGCCGCCGGTGTCCGTCGACAGCATCGACGACATGGCCCGGCTCGGCGTGCGAACCCTCTACCTCCAGTCGGCCCAGGACGACGACCGCGTCCCGGGCGCCACCGTCGATCCCGCGCTCCTCGGTCGGTACCTCCGGCGTGCGCACGAGGTCGGGATCGACGTCGTCGCGTGGTACCTGCCGAAGCTCGACGACCTGAAGCGCGACCTTCGACACATCCGTGGCCTTGCGAGCTTCCGGAGTCGCGGTGAGCGCTTCGACGGCATCGCGCTCGACCTCGAGTGGACCCAGGGCGTGCCCGACCCGCCGACCCGAAACGCGGCGTTGGTGAAGCTCGCCCGCCGGGCCCGTGACGTCGTGGACGAGGGAGCCCTCGGCGCCATCGTCCTCGAACCGTTGCTGCTGGACGAGGTCAACCGCCAGTACTGGCCCGGGTTCCCGTGGAAGAAGCTGAAGGACAGCTTCGACGTCTGGCTCCCGATGAGCTACTGGACGAACCGCGACGAAGCGTCGGGCTTCCGCGACGGCTTCGCCTACACCGAAGAGAACATCCGCCGGGTCCGGAAGCGCCTCCACGATCCCGATGCGCGGGTGCACGCGATCGGCGGGATCGCGGACACCGCGGCCACGAAGGACTACATCGGATTCGTGAAGGCCGCCGAGCGACGAGGTGCGATCGGCTACTCGATCTACGACTTCAACACGACGACGAGCGGCGTCTGGGCGTGGCTCCGAGATCGGTAGGGTGAGCGCAGTGCGCGCCAACGCGATCATCGCCGGCGTCAACAAGGCGGGGACGACGTCCTTGTTCGTGTCGCTCTCCGGTCACCGCGACGTCGCACCGGCGGCGGTGAAGGAGACCCGGTACTTCCTCCCGGCGCGGTGGGGCCGGCCGCTCGAGGCGCCATCGGTCTACGAGCAGTATTTCGCCGACGCCGCGGATCGCGCCGTCCGACTGGAAGCGACACCCTCGTACTTCTACGGCGGCGAACCGGTGATCGACGCGATGCGCGACGTGTGCGGGGACGACCTGCGGGTGATGATCGTGCTGCGCGAGCCCGTGTCCCGCTTCTGGTCGTTCTTCAACTATCAGAAGGCGCGCCTGCGTGTGCCCGACACGATGACCGGTGATGAGTACCTCGACCGTGCCGAGAGCATGGGTGACGCCGACTTCCGCCAGCCCGACAACGAGTGCTGGTTCGGGTTCCGCGGCGGGTGCTATGCGGACTGGCTGCCGGCGTGGGACGAGGCGTTCGGTGATCGGCTGGAGATCGTGTGGTTCGACGAGCTGATGAGTGAGCCGGCGCGAGCCCTGGACCGGGTCGCGACGTTCCTCGGCATCGATCCGGACGGCTACGCATCGGTCGAGCTCGCGTCGGAGAACCGCACGACGGGATACAAGCGGGCCGGGCTCCAGAAGGTCGCACTCGCGGTCAACGACCGGCTCGAGCGATTCCTTCGGCGCCACTACGGCCTGAAGGAGCGGTTGCGCTCGCTCTACTACCGCATCAACGGGTCGGCGCGCCGCGAGCGTCTTCCCGAGCCTCTCCGTGAGGAGCTCGCGCGGCGCTACGTCGAGCCGAACGCCCGTCTGCGGGCCCAACTCCAGGAGATGGGCCGGCCCGCACCGAGGTGGCTCGACGCTCGGTCCGCCGGCACCCAGGCGGCGTGGAAGCCGTAGGGGAGCTCGCGCCGGCGCACGACCTGCGATCAGTAGTTGAGTGAGCTGTAGCGGTGGAGCTTGTCCCACTTGTGCGTGGCACGGATGGTGCGGATCGTGCCCGACTTCGAGCGCATGACGAGCGTCTCGGTGCTCGCGCCGTCGCCCCGGTAGCGGACCCCGCGCAGGATGTCGCCTTCGGTCACACCGCTGGCGGCGAAGAACACGTCCTCGCTCGCAACGAGATCATCGGTCGTGAGCACGCGGTCGAGGTCGTAGTCGAGGTCGAGCGCGGCGCGTCGCTCCCCCTCGTTCCGAGGGTAGAGGCGTCCCTGGATCTCTCCGCCCAGCGCCTTGAGCGCGCACGCCGCGATGACGCCTTCGGGGGTCCCGCCGATGCCGAAGAGGATGTCGGAGCCGGAGTCGGGCCACGCGGTCTCGAGGGCGCCCATGACGTCGCCGTCGGGGATCAGACGCACCATCGCGCCGGCTTCGCGGCACGAGCGGATGATGTCGGTGTGCCGATCGCGATCGAGCACGACCGCGGTGACGTCCTTGACCTGCTCGCCCTTGGCCTTCGCGACGGCTTCGAGGTTCGCCTCGACGGGGGCGTCGAGATCGACGACGTCGCGCGCCTCCGGGCCGACCGCGAGCTTCTCCATGTAGACGCACGGACCGGGGTTGAACATCGACCCGCGTTCGGCGACGGCGATCACCGCGATGGCGTTGTTCCGACCGAGCGACGTGAGCGTGGTGCCGTCGACAGGGTCGACGGCGATGTCGCACCGGGGGCCGCCGGCGCCGATCTCCTCGCCGTTGAAGAGCATGGGCGCTTCGTCCTTCTCGCCCTCGCCGATCACGACGACGCCATCCATCGGCACGGTGTTGAGGACCAGGCGCATGGCGTCGACCGCGGCCTGGTCGGCCGCGAGCTTGTCGCCCCGCCCGATCCACCGTGCTGCGGCCAGGGCCGCGGCCTCGGTCACCCGCGCCAGGTCCATTGCCAGGTTGCGATCAGGGGCTTCCCGCTCTTCCATCGTGCTTCTGCTCCTCTGGTGGGCATCACACTCCGTGTGGAGGGCAGCACCCTCTGTGGCCGCCGCCCGCCCTGAGCTGCGCCGAGGAGCCTACCTGTGCCCTCCGCAGACCGAACGAGTGGGGATCTGCGCTTCCGGCCGGGGAGCAGGGTGCTCCGTGTCGTCGGGCGGCATCGGGCGGCATCGTAGGTTGGGGGGTCGTGACCGGCGCGAGCACCGAGACCGATGCGGCCCGCGTCGCCGTCGTGACGGGAGCGGCGTCGGGCATCGGTCGGGCGGCCGCGACCCGACTCCGCGCGGACGGGTGGGCCGTCGTCGCCGTCGACCGGGATGCCGATCGACTCGCGTGGGTCGACGCGACGGGCGACGCCGGCCTTGTGTCGTGCTCGGCCGACGTGAGTGCCGATGCCGGCAATGCGGAGATCGTCGCCGCGGCGCTCGACCGCTTCGGTCGCCTCGACGGTGTCGCGCTCAACGCAGGCGTCGCGTCGAGCGGCTCGCTGGAATCACAGTCGATGGACGAGGTCGACCGTGTGCTCGGTGTCAACTTGCGAGGCGTCATCCTCGGTGTGCGTGCCGCGATCCCGGCGCTGCGCGCCTCGGGTGGCGGCGCGATCGTCGTCACCGCGTCGGTCTCCGGTCAGTACGGCGATCCGACAATGTGGGCGTACAACGCGTCGAAGGGCGGCGCGCTCAACTTCGCGCGCGCCGCGGCGATCGACCTCGGTGCCGATCGGATCCGTGTGAACGCCGTGTGCCCGGGGCCGATCCGCTCGACCGGGATGACGAAGCCGCTGGAGCGCCACGTACCCGACCTCTACGAGGAGATGCGCAGCCATGTCCCGCTCGCTCGCTGGGGCGAGCCGGACGAGGTGGCGGCGGCGATCGCGTGGCTCCTCTCCGACGACGCATCGTTCATCACCGGCGTCGCGCTGCCCGTCGACGGCGGTGTGACGGCGAGCACCGGCATGACGCGCCCGGGCTTCTTCACGCGCTGATCGCGGGGTTGGTCACCGTGAAGTGCGCGGGCGAGCGACGCATGCACTCATGCACAACGCGCCATCCACATGCGTCTCTCGACCCGCCCTACGACGGTGAGGGACGCATCAAGGGGGTGGGTCAGGCGCCGGGCATCTGGCTGTTGAACGCCTCGAGGTCGAAGTAGTCGCGCCAGACGGCGATCTTGCCGTCGCGGACCTTGAACACTCCCGCGACGCGCAGCTCGATCGTGTGGCCGCCCTCGAGCCAGAAGCGGTCGACGCGCTCGTTCATGACGGTGTCGCCGCCCTCGACCTGATCGAGCACCTCCCACTCGATGCGCTCGGCCATCTCGGCGAACGGGCCGAGCATCGCCCGCACCTCGTCGTGGCCGTTCATGACGCCCATCGGCACGTTCTCGTACACGACGTCGTCGGTGAGGACCGCGACGATCGCGTCGACGTCGCGCGCCTCGTTGGCCTTGATCAGTGCGGTGACGGCTTCTCCAGGAGTCATGGTCCGGCACCGTAGTTGCCCCGTTACGCTGGGTGCGTGGCCGACTCACGGGAACGGTGGCGGCAGGCCTACGACGCCGCGCCGACGCGCGACGCCGACTTCGAGACGATGTCGGGCGTCCCCGTCGAGCCGGTCTACGCCGCGCCGGGCGACGACGCGGAGTACCCGGGCGAGTACCCCTACACGCGGGGTCCGTACGCCTCGATGTACCGGTCGAAGCTCTGGACGATGCGGATGTTCGCCGGCTTCGGCACGGCGGTGCAGACGAACGAGCGGTTCCACGAGCTCCTCACCGCGGGGGGTGACGGCCTGTCGACCGCGTTCGACCTCCCCACGCTCATGGGCCGCGACTCCGACGACCACCTGGCGCTGGGCGAGGTGGGCAAGTGCGGGGTCGCGGTCGACACCCTCGCCGACGTGGAAGACCTCTACGCGGGCATCGACCTCGGGTCGGTGACGACGTCGATGACGATCAACGCGCCGGCGGCGGTGCTGCTGGCGATGTACGTCGCGGCGGCGGAGCGCAACGGTGTGGAGCGCTCCCGGCTCGGTGGCACGCTCCAGAACGACATCCTCAAGGAGTACCAGGCGCAGAAGGAGTTCGTGTTCCCGCCGCGGCCCTCGATGCGCCTCGTCGCCGACACCATGCGCTTCTGCACGGCCGAGATGCCGCGCTGGCACGCGGTCTCGGTCTCCGGGTACCACATCCGGGAAGCGGGCTCGACGGCTGCGCAAGAGCTCGCGTTCACTCTCGCGAACGGGTTCGCCTACGTCGAGGCCGCGCGGGCGACCGGGCTCGAGGTCGACGAGTTCGCCCCGCGCCTGTCGTTCTTCTTCAACGCCCACACCGACTTCTTCGAAGAGATCGCGAAGTACCGCGCCGCGCGGCGCATCTGGGCGCGCTGGATGCGGGAGCGCTACGGCGCGGAGGCCGAACGGTCGCTCCAGCTGCGCTTCCACTGCCAGACGGCCGGCGTGTCGCTCACCGCGCAGCAGCCCGAGGTGAACCTCGTCCGGACGGCAGTGGAAGCACTTGCGGGTGTCCTCGGCGGGGCGCAGAGCCTGCACACCAACGCGATGGACGAGACGCTCGCGCTGCCGAGCGAGAAGGCGGCCCGGCTCGCGCTGCGCACCCAGCAGGTGCTCGCGAACGAGACGCGCGTCACGAACGTCGCCGACCCGCTCGGCGGCTCGTGGTACGTGGAGGCGTTCACCGACGAGATGGAGGCGCAGGCCGAGGCGGTCTTCGCTCACCTCGACGAGCTCGGCGAAGGCTCGATGCTCGAGGGCGCGCTGCGCGGGATCGAGAACGGATGGTTCCAGGGCGAGATCGCGGATGCCGCGTACACGCTCGAACAGAAGCTCAACCGCGGCCAGCACCTCGTCGTGGGTGTCAACACCGCGCTCGAGGGCAACGACGAGGCACCGCCCCCGATCCTGAAGATCGGTCCCGAGGTGGAGGAAGCGCAGCTCAAGCGGCTCGCGCAGGTGCGGGCCGACCGCAACGACGAGCAGGTCCGCCACGCGCTCGACGCGGTGCGCGCGGCGGCCGCGGAGCCCACGACCAACGTCATGCCGTCGCTGATCGACGCCGTCGACCTCTACGCGACCGAGGGTGAGACCATGGACGCGCTCGCCGACGTGTTCGGTCGCTACGTCGAGACCCCGGTCCTCTGACCCGAGTGGCCCGGGCGAGGCGAACCGTGGATCCCGAGCTCCTCGAACACGCGCGCGCCGCCATCGGGTTCATGCCCGACGACGAAGGGCTCGCGCTGTACGACGCCGGGCTGGCGGGTGGTGCGGTCGGGCCCCTGCTCGAGGTCGGCACCTACTGCGGGAAGTCGGCGGTGTATCTCGGCGCGGCCGCACGCGAGCGGGACACCGTGCTGTACACCGTCGATCATCACCGCGGGTCGGAGGAGAACCAGGCGGGATGGGAGCACCACGACGAGCGGCTCGTCGACCCGCGCACCGGACGGATGGACACCCTGCCCTGGTTCCGGCGCACCATCGAGAGCGCGGACCTGGAGGACACGGTCGTCGCCGTGATCGGTCACTCCACCAAGGTCGCGAGCGCGTGGGCGACGCCGCTCGGTCTGCTCTTCATCGACGGTGGCCACGCGTTCGACGTCGCTCTCGCCGACTACGAGCAGTGGTCACCGCGCGTCGCGCCAGGTGGAGTGCTCGTGTTCCACGACGTCTTCGAGGACCCCGATGAAGGCGGCCAAGCCCCGTACGAAGTGTGGCAGCGCGCCGTCGCCGACGGCTTCACGCCGGAGTCGACGACTGGCTCGCTGCGGGTGCTGCGCACTGCGAGCGCCATCTAGCTCGGCGTCGGTGATTCGAGACCGGTGTGCCCCGGGTGTCAGAGCTCGCGGCGGCCGCGGACCATCTCTGCCTCGATCTCGATCCCGGCCTCGATGAGCTCTTCGGGCGTGAGGCCCGCGGGGAGCCCCTCGCCGCGGAACAGGCCCGCGGTGGGCCCGGTGCCGCCGAGCGCGTTGGCCGCGAGCACGACGGCCGCGGAGTTCCACGTCGGTTGCTCGACCGGGTAGAGCTCGCCGGGCTCGTGGAAGCGCTCGTCGTCGAAGTTCATGCCCGTCCAGTAGCCGCCGTCGTCGTGGCGGAGGAACTGCACCCACTCGAAGAGCGCGCGCGCTTCGCGGTCGAGACCGAGGGCGTCGAGTGCCATGACGAACTCGCATGTCTCGGCTGCAGTCACCCAGGGGCGGTCGGACACGCAGCGGACGCCGCGCCCTTCGACCACGAAGGTCTCCCAGTGCGCGGCAACGCGCATCTGTGCGGCATCGCCGCGCAGCACCCCGCCGAGGATCGGGTAGTACCAGTCCATCGCCCAGCGCGCCTTGTCGAGGAACGCGTCGGGCCGGTGCGCGATCGCGATGGCGAGCTGACCGAGCGAGAGCTCCCAGTCGGGCCGCTCGTGGCCGAGGCGATCCGCGATCGCGATGGCACAGCGGATGCTCGCGTGGATGGACGACGCGCCGGTGAGGAGCGAGCCGGGCGCGGGCTCGTCGCCGCGCCACGCGATCTCTCCGGTCGGTGACTGCAGCGACAGCGCGTAGTCGATCCCGAGCTCGACGTTGGGCCAGAAGTCTTCGAGGAACGCGGTGTCGCCGGTCGTGAGGTAGTGGTGCCACGCGCCGTTCGCGAGGTAGCAGGTGACGTTCGTATCGAGTGCAGGATCCTTGACGTCGTTGCCGATGTAGTACGCGTACCAGCTCCCCGCATCGTGCTGGAGGGAACGCAGCCATTCGTACGCGCGCACGGCCTCGGCGTGACGTCCGCCGATGTCGAGCGCCATCGCCGCCTCGACGAGGTTCCACGGGTCGGAGTGCTCGCCGGGCGTCCAGGGGATGTTCCCGTCGGGCAGCTGGATCGCCGCGATCGCGTCGACGGTCGCGCGCACCTCGTCGGCGGTGATGACCCCGTCGACCGAAGGGATGATGACCTTCCGCATCAGCGGTCCACCTCTCTCATCGCGCGCTGGTACCCGGCGGCGCCCTTCGGGACGCTCGATGCTTTCTGCACATAGACGACCAGGCTCTTGCCGAGCACCGGGTTCAGCACGCGGTCGAGGGTGTTGACCCACGCGGGCTGCTCGGTGATCTGCCACGACAGGAAGTCGTGGTACTTGCGGACCGCCGGGTGCTGGTCGGCGTGGTCGATGCCGGTCGCGCACTTCAGCCACCAGTACGGCGAGTGCAGCGCGTGCGCGTGGTGCGATCCGCGCAGCCAGCACCCCGCCCGCTCGAGCTTCGCCTCGAGCTCGTGCTGGCGGTAGATGCGGACGTGACCGCCCGGCGTGTCGTTGTAGTGGTGGTCCAGGGCCCAGCACACCCGCTCGGGCCAGCGCGTCGGCACGGTGACGGCCATCCGCCCGCCCGGCTTCAGCACGCGCACGAGCTCGCTGATCGCGCGCTCGTCGTCCCAGAGGTGCTCGAGCACCTCCGACGCGATCACCGCGTCGAACGTGCCGTCGCGGAAGGGCAGCCGCAGCGCGTCGCCGTTCACCGCGCCGCCACATTCGCCGTGCGGCAGCTCGTTGCCCGCGACCATCGCACCGAGCACCCCGCGGACGTCCTTGAGCTCCGCGGCGGAGTAGTCGAGCGCGACGACCGTCGCGCCGCGCCGCCACGCCTCGAACGCGTGGCGTCCACCGCCGCAGCCCATGTCGAGGACGCGACTGCCGTCGGTCACGCCGACGCGATCGAAGTCGACGGTCAGCATCAGGCCGTGTCCACCTCCCGGGACGGCCCGGTCCGCCGGCTCGACGCTGCTGCCCGATGGTCTTCGAGGGTCAGTCGGTAGTGGTCTGCGGTGCGCTCGGCCGTCTTGCGCCAGGTGAAGTTCGCGAGCGCGCGCTCGCGCGCCGCAGCACTCAGCCGGGCGCGGAGCTCGGGATCGGCGAGCGCACGGAGGATCGCCTGCGCGAGGGCGTCGGGGTCGCCCGGGGGGACGAGCAGGCCGGACTCGCCGTCGGGGCCGATCACCTCGGGGAGGGCGCCGCCCGTCGTTCCCACCATGACCATCCCGCAGGCCATCGCCTCGACGGCGGGGAGCGAGAAGCCCTCGTAGAGCGACGGCACGCACGCGACCTCGGCCTCGGCGTAGAGCTCGACGATCCGCTCGGTGCTGACGCCCTTCACGAACTCGACGTGGCCCTCGAGGCCGAGGCGCTCGATCAGCGCCGGGATCTTGCTCTTCGGCTTGGGCCGACCGACGCACACGAGGTGCACGTCGTCGCGCTCGGCGCGCACCTTCGCCACTGCCTCGAGCAGCGGGGCGAGGCCCTTGAGCGGGACGTCGGCGCTCGCGGTGGTCATGAGACGCCCCGGGATGCGGGCGATGTCGGGGCGGGGACCGAAGATCGACGGGTCCATGCCGACCGGGACGACGTGGAGGTTCTCGGCGGGCACGCCGAGCTGGTCGACGATGTCGCGACGCGACGACTCCGAGACCGTGAGGACCCGGGGGATCGCTCGGGCGACCTCCATCTGCATGTCGAGGAACGCGTACCAGCGGCGCAGCATCGTGCGCCGGACCGGGTTGGAGGTGTGCGCGAGGTCGAGGTCGCGGTCGACGGTGATCGGGTGGTGCAGCGTCGCCACCAGGGGCCACCCGTCATGGACCATGTCGACGATCCCGCGTCCGAGGGTCTGGTTGTCGTGGACGAGGTCGAACTCGTGGCGCCGGCCCTGGAGGAGGCGGCGGGCCCGCATGCTGAACGCCCACGGCTCGGGGTAGCCGGCGGCGCCCATGATCAGGAACTCGCGGACGTCGATCGAGTCGCGGAACTCGTGGGGCCAGGGGACCCGAAAGGGGTTCGTGGCCCGGTACAGGTCGAGGCCGGGCACCTCCTCGAGCTGCTCGGGGTGGACCAGATCGGGGTACGGCTGGCCCGAGAGCACCGTGATCTGGTGCCCGAGATCGGTCAGCTCCTTGGCCAGGTAGCGCGTGTAGACGCCCTGGCCGCCGCAGTGCGGGTTCCCCCGGTAGAGGAGGTACGCGATGCGCAGCGGCTCGGAGGACATAAGAAGGAGAAGCCTACTTTCCGCCTCTCTGGTGGCCTCCGGCGGGCCCGGGAGGCCCCGGACGGTCGGGGAGGGCGTGCGCCTACCGTGGGGCCCCGTGGTGCCCCCCGATCCGGCCGGTGACGGTGCCGATCCCGCTCTGGCCCTTCCGGCAGCGCTGATCGCCCGGACCCGGGTCGTCGCGGAGCCCCGGTGGTCACCCGACGGGGCGATGCTGGGGTGGGTCGAGGCCTTCGGGGGGCGAGCCGACGTCGTCGTGACGCCCGCCGACGGCTCGCGACCGCCCATCGTGGTCACGGCGGTCACCGGGGTCTCGCCGATCGGCGCGTCCGGCGGGGGAGCCTGGTGCTGGGCCGGCCCGGACCACGTCGTCGTGAGCGACGCCGACGGCCGCCTGGTGCGCCTGGCGATCGACGGCAGCGCGATGCGGGTGCTCTCGAGGGACGGTCGCGCGGCCGCGCCCGCGTCGCCGCCGAGCGGCGAGGTCGTGGCCTTCGTGCTCGAGCGTGACGACACGTGCGACGTGGCCGTGGTCCCGGCCGACGGCGCCGCGTGGCCCCGACGGGTGTCCTCCGCCGACTACGCGTGGGATCCCAGCTGGGCACCCGATGCCAGGCGGCTCGCGTGGCACGAGTGGGACCTCGACCGCATGTCCTGGGACGGGTCGCGCATCGTGCTCGCCGGTGCGGACGGCGAGGACGCCCGCGTCGTGGCCGGCGGCGACGACGTGTCGGTGGGGCAGCCGCGCTTCTCGCCGGACGGCAGCCGCCTGGCGTGGATCGGCGACGACGACGGGTGGTGGAACGTGCGGGTCGCGGGGCCCGACGGTGCGGACGCCGCGGCCCTGCTCACCGAGCCCTGCGAGCACGCCGAGCCGGCGTGGGGCCCCGGGCAGCGCTCGTTCGCATGGTCGCCGCGGGGCGACGCGATCGCGCTCTCCCGCAACGAGGACGGCTTCGGGCGTCTCGTGGTGGCGCCAGTGCGCGCCGGCGACGGGGTCGTCGAGCCGCGGGAGGTGGCCAAGGGGTGGCACCACGGTCTCGACTGGGGCGACGGCGGCATCGCCGCGGTCCGCTCGGGCGCGCGCACCCCGCCCACGGTGTGCGTGACGAGCGTCGACGACGACGAGCGAGTGCGCCGTCTCCTGGCGCGCGGCGCGCCCGCGGGCTTCGAGGCGGCGGGGCTGGTCGAGCCCGAGCCGGTGACCTGGGACGGCGATGACGGTGCGACCATCTTCGGGCTGCTCACCCGACCCGTCGGGGGGCCGGGCGCCGGGCCGGCGCCACTCCTGGTCGACGTCCACGGCGGGCCGACGGGCCAGGCGAGCGTGCAGTGGAAGCCCCTCCATCACTACTTCGTGACCCGCGGCTGGGCCGTCCTCGCGCCCGACCCGCGTGGCTCGACTGGTCACGGACGCGACTACACCCAGGCGTTGCGCGGCGAGTGGGGTGCGCTCGACGTGTCGGACTGCGCCGCCGGCATCCGCGCCGCGGGCGAGCGTGGGTGGGCCGACCCCGCACGGGTCGCGGCGTGTGGCGGATCGGCCGGCGGGCTGACCGTGCTCCTCCTCGCCGCGCACCACGGGGCGCTGCTGCGCGCCGCCATCAGCATGTACGGCGTCACCGACATCTTCGAGCTCGCGGCATCCACCCACCGGTTCGAGTCGCGCTACCTCGATCGCATCGTCGGCGAGCTGCCCCGCGACGCGGAGCGCTATCGCGCGCGGTCGCCGGTCACGCACGCCGCCTCGATCCGCATCCCCACGCTCGTGCTCCAGGGCGACGCCGACCCCGTCGTCCCCCCGACGCAGGCGGCGGCGCTCGTCGACGCGATCCGGGCGGCGGGCGGCAACGTCGAGCACCACGTCTACGAGGGGGAGGGTCACGGCTGGGCGCGCGAGGAGACGGTGCTGGACGTGTACGCCCGGATGGAGTCGTTCCTGCGTCGCTGGGTGCTGGGTGGCGGGGTGCTCGGAGGTGGGTCCTGACGTGGGGCTCGCCGTCAGCTTCCAGGGCCCGCGGCGCGGCGCCGACCGGGCGGTGCTCCTCGCGCCCGGCGCGGGCGCCGACCGACACGCCGCCTCGCTCACCGTCGTCGCGGCTGCGCTCGCCGCGGCGGGGATCCCGTCGCTGCGTTTCGACTACCCGTACCGCGCGGCCGGGAAGAGGGCGCCCGATCGCCCGCCGGTGCTCGACGCCGCCACCCGCGAGGCCGCCGCGACGCTGGCACGGCGTACCGACCTCCCGCCCGAGCGGCTCGTGCTCGGCGGGCGGTCCATGGGCGGGCGGTACTGCTCGATGGTCGCGGCCGACCCGGACGATCCGGTGCCGGCGCTGGGGCTGCTCCTGCTCGGCTACCCGCTGCAGGCCCTGGGCAAGCCCGATCGTCGTCGCGACGACCACTTCGCGCGCATCTCCTGCCCGGTGCTGTTCGTGAGCGGCACGCGTGACTCCCTGGCACCCCGGACCGCGCTCACCAGCTCGGCGAGGAAGGTCGCCGGACCGGTCACGTTCGAGTGGCTCGACACGGCCGACCACGGCTTCCGCCCGCTGAAGCGCACCGGGACCTCGATCGACGAGGTGCTCGCACGAGTTGGTGAGACATCCGTCACATGGGTGCAGAGCCTCGGTCGCGCCCCGACGAACAGCGCGTGAACCTGGCGTGAAACGACCCGAATTGTTCGGGTCGGCGGTGCGCCGCGCGGCACACTGGGTTCATGCGCGTCGACCGCTCCTTTGCCTTCGTGGATCTCTGTGGCTTCACGCGCTTCACCGACACCCATGGTGACGAAGAGGCGGTGCAGGTGCTGACGCGCTTCCGCGCGGTCGTGCGCCAGATCGCGTCCGACCACGCGGTGCGGGTGGACAAGTGGCTCGGCGACGGGGCGATGTTCGTGAGCACCGACGACCGCCGGCTGCTGAACGCACTGCTCGAGCTGATGGGCCGGGCCGACACGACCGACGTCGCCCTGCCGCTGCGCATCGGTGCCTCGAAGGGCCCGGTGATCCTCCTCGAGGGCGACGACTACGTCGGGAGCGCGGTCAACCTGGCCGCGCGCCTGTGTGCCGCGGCCGAGGCCAACGAGCTCCTCGCGACGAGCCCGCTCGTCGACGCCGTCCCCCGATGGGCCGATGTCGTGTCCGTCGGAGCGCTGGCGGTGCCCGGATTCGTGCAACGCATCGACGTCGTACGGGTCGAAGGTGCGGTGCGCGTCACCGCACTCGCCGCCGGCTGACCGACCGACGCGGCTCGGCGCGAGCCGGCCGGTAGCCTGCGCGCCGTGCCGGAGTACCAGACGATCCGCATCGAGGTCGAGGGCCCGATCGGGCGCCTCACCCTGAACCGGCCCGAGAAGCTCAACTCGTTCACCGTCGAGATGTGGCGCGAGCTGCGTGAGCTGGGGGCGGCCCTGCTCGCCGACCCCGGCGACCTGCGCGCGCTGGTCGTCATCGGCGAGGGCCGGGCGTTCTCGAGCGGCATCGACACGAGCGTCTTCACCAGCGGCCAGGGCGCCGGCGACCTCGCGGCCGACGGCGCGGCGCGGCGTCACGACGACCCGGTCGTGGCTGCGATCCTCGACACCCAGGACGCATACACGTGGCTCGAAGAGGTGCCGTTCGTGACCATCGCCGCGGTCCGCGGGTACGCGCTCGGCGCCGGCCTGCAGCTCGCGCTCGCCTGCGATCTCCGGGTCGTCGCGCGTGGCACCAAGCTCGGCCTGCTCGAGTTCAAGTACGGGATCATCCCCGACCTCGGCGGCACGCAGCGGCTGCCGCGGCTGGTCGGCCCGGCGCGTGCGAAGGAGATGATCTTCACGGCCGCGCAGATCGATGCGGACGAAGCCGAGCGCATCGGCCTCGCGGAGCACGTCGTCTCCGACGAAGAGCTCGAGGAGACGGCCGACGAGCTCGCGGAGCTGATCGCGGCGCAGCCTCCGCTCGCGTTGCGCGCGGCCAAGCGCGCGGTGAACGCGGCGATGTCGGGCATGAGCACGCGCGATGGCCTCGTCGTCGAAGCCGAGGGCCAGGCGATGTGCCTCGGTTCCGACGACATGCGCGAGGCGATCACCGCGTTCATCGAGCAGCGCGCGCCGCAGTATCGCGGCCGGTAACCAAAGCCTCGGACGGTCTGTCGTACCCTGGTCCGATGGATCGGTACGTCGTGCGCTCCGGAGCGCCCCTGTGCGGCACGGTGCGCGTCTCCGGCATGACGAAGAACGCCGGCCTGAAGCAGATGGCTGCGGCGTTGCTCGCGCCAGGCGTGAGCGTCATCCGCAACGTCACGCCGGTCGACGATCTCGAGACCATGATCGAGCTCCTCCGCGCGATCGGCGCCGACGTCACCTGGGCGGCCGCGGACGCACTGGCGATCGACGTCCCCGAGCGACTGACCGCCGAAGCGCCCTACGAGCTCGTCAGTCGCATGCGCGCGTCGATCAACGTGCTCGGCCCGTTGCTCGCCCGTACGGGCAAGGCGCGCGTCGCCATGCCGGGTGGCGACAACATCGGCAGTCGCAAGCTCGACATGCACTTCGGTGCCCTCGAACTGATGGGCGCGGAGCTCGCCGTCGTGCACGGCTTCATCGATGCCAGGTGCAACGCGCTGTGTGGCGCGCGCGTCGTGCTCGAGTTCCCGAGTGTCGGTGCCACCGAGACGGTGCTCACGGCAGCAGTGCTCGCCAAGGGCCAGACCGTCATCGAGAACGCCGCTCGGGAACCCGAGGTGCGCGACCTCGCGGCCTTCCTCACCAAGATGGGCGCGCGGATCGAGGGTGCCGGCACCTCCACGATCGAGATCGAGGGCGTCGACGAGCTCGCGCCGGTCGAGCACACGATCATCGGCGACCGCATCGAGGCAGGCACACTGCTGTTCGCGTGCGTCGCCGCGGGCGGTGACATCACGGTGGAGGGCATCGGCATCGAGCCGCTCGAGATGATCGCCCGCAAGCTCGGCGAGATGGGTGCCGAGGTCTCGCCGACGCCCGACGGCGTCCGCGTGCGCCGTGAGCGCGTGCTGGCCGCGGTCGACGTCCAGACGCTTCCGTTCCCGGGCTTCGCGACCGACTTCATGCCTCTCGCGGTCGCGGCGCTCACGACTGCCGAAGGCACGGCGATCGTCACCGAGAACATCTTCGACAACCGGTTCGCGTTCGTCGACGAGCTCAACCGCATGGGTGCCGACATCCGAACCGAAGGTCGGCATGCCGTCGTGCGTGGCGTCTCGCGGCTCTCCGGCGCGCCGGTGCGCGCCCACGACGTCCGCGCCGGTGCCGCGCTGGTGCTGGCCGGGCTCGCGGCCGACGGCGAGACCACGGTCCTCGATCCCCACCACGTCGAGCGGGGCTATCCCGACCTGCCCGCCAAGCTTCAGGCGCTGGGCGCCGACGTCACCCGCATCGCCGCGACCTGAGGCCCGGCCCCACGAGGGCTGGGGAGCGGAGCCGGGGAAGCATCCCCTGCGATACTGGGTTGTACGGGTTCAAGCACTCGACCAGCGAGCACCCCACCAGGGAGCCATCGTGACCGCAACGGCCAGCACCGAAGCCGACGTCCTCACCGCGATCGAAGCCATCCGCCCGGCGCTCCAGGCCGACGGTGGCGACATCGTGTTCAAGGAGATCGACGGTGACTCCGTCGTCCACGTCGAGCTCGTCGGTGCCTGCGGCACGTGCCCCGTGTCCACGATGACGCTGAAGGCGGGTGTCGAGCGCATCATCCGCGACCGCGTGCCCGAGATCATGGCCGTCGTCGCCGACAACATCGATACCGACGCCGAAGTCGTCTGAGCGACCTCGGGCGAGCATCATGTCCACGCGCGCCGTCGATGAGGTCGACGCGCTCGTCGACCGTGCCCTCGACGGTGACCGCGGCGCAGCCGCGCGCCTGATCTCACTGGTCGAGACCGGTGGTCGTGACGCCACGACCGCGGTCGCGCGGCTCTACCGCCACACCGGCGACGCGTACACGGTCGGGATCACCGGTGCTCCCGGGTCCGGGAAGTCCACGCTCACGGATCGACTCATCGGGTGCTTCCGACGTGACGGCGCCGAGGTCGGCGTCCTCGCCATCGATCCGACGAGCCCCTTCACCGGTGGCGCGATCCTCGGAGACCGCGTGCGCATGCAGGACCATGCCACCGACCCGGGCGTGTTCATCCGGTCGATGGCGACGCGTGGTCACCTCGGAGGGCTCGCCCTCGCGACGCCACAGGCCGTCCGCATCCTCGACGCGGTCGGCAAGCCGTGGGTGCTGGTCGAGACCGTCGGTGTCGGGCAGGTCGAGGTCGAGATCGCGGGATCGGCCGACACGACCGTCGTCGTCGTGAACCCCGGCTGGGGTGACGGGGTACAGGCGAACAAGGCCGGCCTGCTCGAGATCGCCGACGTGTTCGTCATCAACAAGGCGGATCGAACGGGCGTTCACGACACGCGGCGTGACCTCGCCCAGATGCTCGAGCTGTCGGCGCCGCGGTCATGGACGCCGCCGATCGTCGAGACCATCGCAACCGACGGCACGGGGATCGACGCGCTCCACGATGCGATCGTCGACCACCGCGCGTCCCTCGAGGCCAGCGGCGAGCTCGCGGACCGGCGGAGTGCGCGCCTGCGCAGCGAGATCCGCGGGATCGTCGACGCGCGCATCGCGCAGCGGGCCGACGTGATCTGCGACGGACCCGCGTTCGAGGCGCTCGTCGATCGAGTCGAGCGCCGCGAGGTGGACCCCTACGGTGCGGCTGAGGAGTTACTACCCTCCGAGACGTGACCGAACCGCTCGTCCTCTCGGAGCGCCGAAGCGACGGCGTGGCGCTCGTCCGGCTGAACCGGCCTCCGCTCAACCCCCTGTCCTCGGCCCTGCTGCAGGAGCTCGCCGAGGTCGCGCGTGAGCTCGCCATCGACCGCGACCTGCACGCGGTGGTGGTCGGCGGATCGGAGAAGGCCTTCGCCGCGGGCGCAGACATCGAGGAGTTCGGCGATTCCTCTGATGCCCGTCGCATCGGTGGCCTCTTCCGCAGCGCGTTCGACTCGCTCGCGGCGATCCCGCGTCCGGTCATCGCCGCGATCCGAGGGTTCGCGCTCGGTGGTGGTCTCGAGCTCGCCCTGGCGTGCGACCTGCGGGTCGCCGCGGACTCGGCGCGTCTGGGACAGCCCGAGATCCTGCTCGGCATCATCCCGGGTGCCGGTGCGACGCAGCGGCTCCCACGTCTCGTCGGACCCGCGCGGGCGAAGGAGCTGATCTGGTCGGGGCGGCAGGTGCGAGCCGACGAGGCGCTCGCGATCGGCCTCGTCGATCGCACCGTGCCGGCGGGCGAGGTCGAGCGCAACGCTTTGGAATGGGCGGGATCGTTCGCAACGGGAGCGGTCGCGGCGATGGGCCTGGCCAAGCGCGCGATCGACGCCGGGCTCGACGGGTCCCTCCCGGACGGTCTCGACCTCGAGGGCGACGCGTTCGCCGAGGTCTTCGACACCGAGGATGCCGTGACGGGCGTGCGGTCGTTCCTCGAGCACGGACCCGGGAAGGCGACCTTCTCCGGTCGCTGAGGTCGTGCCGCGCGGTCAGGCGCCGCCGCGCAGGGTGCGCGCGGCGTCGTGGGGATCGACCGTGTTGACGAGTATCGCCGTGCCCATCTCGAAGCCGGCCACGACGCCCACGCGCGGCACGATGCCGATCCACCAGTGGTACCCGACCTCCTCGAGCGCGGGGCCGCTGTTCAGCACGACGTTGTAGGGCACGCGGCTCTCCGCCGAGTCGAGCGCTCGGGCCAGCCGAGCGAGCACGTCACGCAGCACGATCGCCGTGCCGAGCACCTGGCCGTCGGTCGCGTCCTCGAAGCGGGCGCCGGCGCCGAGCACTGCGAGCCGAGTCTCGTACGGCGCGGCCGCGCCGGTGGGGCACCAGGCGCTCACCTCGTCGCCGACGATCACGCCCTGGTCGCACGCGAGGGCATCCTCCCGGTCACCGACGACCGGGTCGGATCCGAGCGCCGCGAACCGCTCGACCGCGACCGTCACCGCGGGCGGCACGAAGTCGAGCGCGAGCACCTGCGCGTGCGGGTGCTCGATCGACGCGCCAGCGGGGCGGCCCTCGTTGATCAGGATCTGCGAGTAGGCGCGACCGGTGGCGGCGTGCGCGCGTGCGCGCTCGCGCAGCATCGTCAGCACGTCGACCGCTTGGTCGTCGTCGAGGTCCCCGAACGTCGCGTCGTGCGCGGGGGAGAGGATGACGACCTCGTGCGCACCGGTCGCCCCCGGCCCGGGCGCATCGCCTCCGACGATCGGGTAGAGGTTCGGCACCACGCGGACCCGCCATCCGGGTGTGTCCGCATCTCCGGGGCCCGATCGTGCGACCTCCGGTGGTGTCTGGTGCTCGTGTCCGGGGCAGAACGGGCAGTCCGAGGTCGGTCGAGCGCGCGAGACCACCTCGGCGTTGGTCCGAGGGCGCGCGGCACGACCCGGCGCGAGGAGCACGAGGCGGCCGGTGAGCAGGTCGTGGCGGAGCTCGGACACGCCGTCAGGCTAGGAGGAGTGCGAACGGAAAAACGTGTCTCGCGTAGCCTGGAGCGATGCCGACGACGCGACTGGTGATCCTGGGGGCCGGTCCTGCCGGGAACACGTGCGCGACGGTCGCGGCCCAGCTGGGCGCGGAGGTCACCCTCGTCGAGCGCGAGGTCGTCGGTGGCGCGGCGCACCTGTGGGACTGCATCCCGTCGAAGGCCCTGATCGCGACCGGCGGCGAGCTGGCGGAGCTCGGCCGTTCTGCAGCGATGGGCATCAAGGCAGCCGGCCAGCTCGACGTCGACGCCCTCAGGCAGCGGATCGCCTCGATCGAGGGGCACCTGCGCACCTCGACGGAGCAGCTGCTCGTGTCCCAGGGCGTGTCCGTGGTGATGGGTACCGGCCGACTCGTCGACCCGCACACGGTGCTCGTCGAGGGGTCGCACGGGGAGGAGCGCCTCTCCGCCGACTACATCGTGGTCGCGACGGGCTCGCGACCCCGCGTGCCCGACTTCGCGCCGGTCGACGGTGAGCGAGTCCTGACGACCCGCGACTGCTATCCGCCGTCGGAGGTCCCCGAGCACGTGATCGTGATCGGGTCGGGCGTCACCGGCGTCGAGTTCACCCACCTGTTCGACTCGCTCGGGTCGAAGGTCTCGCTGCTCGTCTCGCGCCAGCAGGTGCTGCCGATCAAGGACGCCGAGGTCGCGGCGGCGCTGGAGGAGGCGTTCCTCGAGCGCGGCGTCACCCTGCTGAAGGGCGCGCGTGCCGACGCCATCCGGCGCGACGGCGACCGGGTGTTCGTGCACTGCGAGGACGGCCGCGAGCTCGAGGGGAGCCACGCCGTGCTCGCGGTGGGATCGGTGCCGAACACCGACGGGCTCGGTCTCGAGGAGATCGGCGTCGACGTCGACGAGCACGGGTATGTGGGCGTGAACCACAACTGCCTGTCGAACCTCACGCACATCTATGCGATCGGCGACATCTCGGGAAACCTGCCGCTGTCGTCGGTCGCGGCGATGCAGGGTCGCAAGATCGCCGAGCACCTCATGGGCATGCACAACCGCCCGCATCGCAACCTCGACTACGGCAAGGCTGCGTCCGCGGTGTTCACCGAGCCCGAGATCGCCGACGTCGGGCTCGCCGAGGCCGAGGCGTTCTCGTCGGGCCGCAAGATCCGCGTCACCAAGGTGCCGTTCAGCGCGAACGCGAAGGCACTCATCAAGGGCGACCCGCGGGGGTTCGTCAAGATCGTGTCGGATCCCGCGACCGGCGTCGTGCTCGGGGGCTCCATCGTCGGTGGCAACGCCGCGGAGCTCATCGGCATCCTCGCGGTGGCGGTCACGAACGGCCTGAAGGTCGTCGACATCGTCGACTCGCTGCTCGTGCACCCCACGCTCAGCGAGTCGCTTGCCGACGCCGCCTCTTGACGCCACGCGTGATGCGATGGGGCGCTACTGGTGGCTACAGGGTGAGGTCGCCGCGCCACACGGTCACCGCGCTTCCGGTGAGGGTGACGCGACCGGGCGCGGGTGCGTCCACCGTCACGCGGACCGTCCCCGAGCGCGCGCTGACCTGCCGACCGACGAGCTCGGTGCGGCCGAGCCGCTCCGACCACCACGGTCCGAGGCTCGTGTGCGCGCTGCCGGTGACGGGGTCCTCGTCGATGCCGTGGCGCGGCGCGAAGTAGCGGGAGACGAAGTCGACGCCCGGCTCGTCACCGGGCGCCGTCACGGCGACGGCCGAGACCCCGTCGACGGCGGCGACCGCCGCGATGTCGGGGGCGAGCGCGCGCACGATCGCGGCGTCGGCCACCTCGATCACGTGGTGCAGGTCGTTCACGCCGACGGCGATCGGCTCCGCGCCGAGCGCGGTCGCGAGGCCGGACGGTGTGTCGACCGGCGTGGACGGCGCGGCGGGGAAGTCGAGCGCGACGCGTCCGCCGACCGCGGTGCCGACGAGCTCACCCTTCCACCGGGTGTGGAACCGCGTCGGCTCCGACGGCGCCACGCGCCCGGTCTCGAACAGCACGTGTGCGCTCGCCAGCGTCGCGTGCCCGCACAGCTCGACCTCGACGGTCGGTGTGAACCAGCGCAACCCGAACCCGTCGCGCTGCGGGACCACGAACGCGGTCTCGGAGAGGTTCAGCTCCGCGGCGATGGCGAGCATCCGCTGCTCGTCGAACGCCTCGTCGAGCAGGCAGACCGCCGCCGGGTTCCCGTGGAACGGCTGGTCCGTGAACGCGTCGACGCAGAAGATGGGGCAGCTCGGGAAGGCGGGGGAGGCGCCGCTCACTCGATGACGACGAGGACGTCACCGGTGCCGACCGTGTCCCCCGCGGCCACCCGGATCTCGCGCACGGTGCCGGCCCGGTCGGCGTTGATGTGGTTCTCCATCTTCATCGCCTCGAGCACGAGGACTCCCTGGCCGACCTCGACCTCGTCGCCCTCGGCCACCAGGATCTTCACGATCGTGCCCTGCATCGGCGCCGCGATCGTGCCGTTGCTCGCGCCGCCGCCGCTGCTCGAGGCCGGGGTCGGACGCCGGCGGCGTGTCGCCGCCTCGGCCGTGACCGCGCCGGCGGGGGCGTCGGGCATCCAGAGCTTCACCCGGAAGCGCTTGCCGTCGACCTCGACGGGCACGACCCGCTCGACGAGGGCGGGCCCGGCATCGGCCGGGCTCGCCTCGGGGACGCTTGGCGGCGCGGCGGCCGTCGCGGTCGCGAACGCCGCCTGATCGAAGTCGTTCTCGACCCACTTCGTGGAGTGCTCCGCGGCGGCGAAGTCGGGATGGGCCACCAGCGCCTCGTGGGCCGGGATCGTCGTGCGGATGCCGCCGACATCGAGCTCGCGCAGCGCGCGGAGCATGCGCGCGATCGCTGCCGTCCGGTCGGGGGCCCAGACGACGAGCTTGCCCACGAGGTTGTCGTAGTACTGCGAGATCGTGTCGCCCTCGTCGTAGCCGCCGTCCCAGCGCACGCCCGGACCTGACGGGAGCCGGAGTCGAGTGATCGTGCCGGGCGACGGCAGGAAGCCCTTGGCCGGGTCCTCGGCGTTGATGCGGCACTCGATCGCGTGCCCGTGCCGCTCGATGTCGTCCTGCCCGAACGAGAGCGGTTCGCCGGCGGCGACGCGCAGCTGCTCGGCGACGAGGTCGAGGCCCGTGACCGCTTCCGTGACGCAGTGCTCGACCTGGAGGCGCGTGTTCATCTCGAGGAACCAGAACTCACCGTCCTGGAAGAGCATCTCGACCGTGCCGGCGTTGACGTAGCCGCACCCGATCGCGACCTTCACCGCCGCCTCGCCCATCGCCTGGCGCACGGTGTCGTCGAGGCCGGCGGCGGGCGTCTCCTCGATGAGCTTCTGGTGCCGGCGCTGCGTCGAGCAGTCGCGCTCGCCGAGCCACACCGCGTTCCCGTGGGTGTCGCAGAAGACCTGGATCTCGATGTGCCGCGGGTTCGAGAGGTACCGCTCGAGGTACGCCTCGGAGCGCCCGAAGTAGGCCTGCGCCTCGCGGGCCGCGGACTCGAACGCGGCTGCCGCGCCGTCGGCGTCGTCGCAGACCTTCATCCCCTTGCCGCCACCGCCGTATGCCGCCTTGATCGCGACCGGCCAGCCGAACTCCTCGCCGAAGGCCACGATCCCGGCGACATCGCCGATCGGCTCCAGCGTGCCCGGAACCGACGCGACGTCACTCGCTGCGGCGGCTTTCCGGGAGGAGATCTTGTCGCCCATGATCTCGATCGCCTCGGGCGGCGGGCCGATCCACGCCACCCCGAGGTCGGCGACGGCGCGGGCGAAGTCGGCGTTCTCGGCGAAGAACCCGTATCCCGGGTGCAGCCCGTCGGCCCCGGACGTCGAGACGATCTCGAGGATCCGGTCGGTGTTGAGGTAGCTCTCGGCCGCGGTCTGTCCGCCCAGTGCATACGCCTCGTCGGCGTAGCGCACGTGCAGCGCGTCGCGGTCGAGGTCGGAGTAGACGGCGACCGTCGGGATGCCGAGCTCGCGGCAGGTCCGCATGACGCGCACAGCGATCTCGCCGCGATTCGCGATGAGCACCTTCGACAGCAACGGGACCCCCGGACGGCCTGATGGAACGCCGTATCCTACGGGCGATGGGTGATGGCCCGGCCACCCGGGGCACGCCGGCCGACGGGCCCGGGCCCCCGACGCAGCGGCCCGAGCGCTGGTCGGTGCAGTGGTTCTCGACCCTCGACTCCACGAACCGCTGGCTGCTCGACCAGGCCCGGCAGGGCGCGCCGGCGGGCCTCGTTGCCGTGGCCGACCACCAGGACGCGGGAAGGGGGCGGCGGGGTCGCACGTGGGACGCGCCGCCCGGCACGTCGCTGCTCGTGTCGGTGCTGCTCCGGCCGCGGCTCGCTCCGGAGCAGCTGCACGTCGTGACCATGACCACGGCGCTCGCGCTTGCGGACGCCGTGATGCAGGTGAGCGGCGTCGCGCCGGGCCTGAAGTGGCCGAACGACCTCGTCGTCCGCGACCGCAAGCTCGCCGGGCTCCTCGCCGAGGCCGACATCGCCGGAGACGGCGTGCGGGCCGTCGTCATCGGTGCCGGCTGCAACCTCGGTCAGACGTCGTTCCCGGACGAGCTCGCGCCGATCGCGACGTCGTGCTTCCTCGAGTCCGGACGCGCGCCCGACCGCGACGCCGTCCTCGATGCACTCCTCGCCCGACTCGACGAGCTGCTCGACGCACCTCGTGGCGCGGTGCTCGACGCCTATCGCGCGCGGCTCACGACGATCGGGCGTGACGTGCGCGTGGATCTCGGCGGCCGGGTCGTCACGGGACGGGTGCGCGACGTCGACGAGCAGGGCCGCTTGATCATCGACCCGGCGCCGGGCGGGCCGGCGACCGGCGATCCGGTGGTCGTCGCGGTGGGCGATGTCGTCCACGTGCGCCCGTCCTGACGGCCCCACCCCCGTCACCTCAGGGGTCTGGGTCGCGGGCGATGAGTGCGCCGAAGGCATCCGCGAACCGCCGGGTCACGGGCCCCGGGGCGGCGGGGAGCGCGGTGCCGTCGATGTGGGAGAGCGCCTGGACCTCGCGTGTGCTGGACGTGAGGAACGCCTCGTCCGCGTCGCCGAGCTCGTTCGGAGCCAGCGCGCGCTCGATCGCCTCGACGCCGAGTGTCGGGGCCAGCTCGAGCACGAGAGCACGCGTCACGCCGAGGAGACAGCCCGCATCGCCCGGTGGCGTGAGGACCGCGCCGCCGGCGACGACGAACACGTTCGACCCTGTCGCCTCGCACACGTCGCCGACGGTGTTCAGGAACAGCGCCTCGGTGGCGTCGTGCTCGTGCGCGTACGCGAGTGCGCGCACGTTCTCCGCGTACGAGATCGTCTTCAGCCCGGCGGTCGCGCCGCGCTCGTTCCGTGGCCACGGCACCGTCACGATCCGCTCGGTCAGGGGCCACGCGCGCGCGTCGCTCGCGGCCACGATCACGGTCGGCCCGGCGTCGCCGCGCTCCGATCCCAGTGGCGACGGCCCACCCGTCACCGTGATCCGCAGGCGGGCCTCGGCGAGCGCGTTCGCGGCGAGGACCTGCTCGGCCGCGTCGCGAAGGAGCGTGTCGGGTGGGACGTCCAGGCCCAGGCCCGCCGCCGAGTGCCGAAGCCGTTCGGCGTGGGGGGGGCACGCGAACGGGACGCCGCCGTAGACGCGGAGCGTCTCGAACACCCCGTCGCCCACCAGGAGACCGTGGTCGAACGGCGAGACGCGAGCCTCGTCCGCGGCGACGAGCCTGCCGTCGAGCCAGACCATCCGCCTGCTCATGCGGCGCGCCCTGCGGTCGGCGGCGCGCCGAGCGCGTCGAGCAGGCGCGCGGCCTTGAGCTCGGTCTCCGCCCACTCCGCGGCCGGATCGGAGTCGGCGACGATCCCGCCTCCGACCCCCAGCATCGTCCGACCGCCGGAGATGGTGAACGTCCGGATCGCGACCGCGAGATCGGCCTCGTCGCGCTCGGTGTCGATCCAGCCGATCGCGCCGCAGTAGATGCCGCGGCGGACGGGCTCCAGATCTTCGATCGCCTGGAGCACGCGGGGCTTGGGCGCGCCCGTCACCGACGCCGGAGGGAACGTGGCGCGCACCAGCGCGCCGGGCCCGACTCCCGCGCGCCGCCGACCGCGCACGGTGCTGACGAGGTGCACCAGCCCGGGGTGCTCCTCGATGCCGAGGAGCTCTGGGACCTGTACCGACCCGTAGTCGCAGACCCGGCCGAGGTCGTTGCGCGCGAGATCGACGATCATCACGTTCTCGGCGCGGTCCTTCGGGCTCGCCCGAAGCCACTCGTCGTCGATCGCGGTGCCCTTGATCGGGCGGGTCTCGCAGTCGGGGCCGCGCCACGCGAGGAAGCGCTCGGGCGACGCGCTCACGACCGCGATCGGCCCGGACGGCCCGGGCAGCACGAACAGCCCTTCGTGCGGTGCAGGGTTCAGGCAACCCAGCGCGTGGTGGAGCGCCACCGGGTCGACGGCGGTGTCCCACGTCAGCCGCCGGGTCAGGTTCACCTGGTAGCAGTCGCCCGCCTCGATCAGGGCGATCACCGACCGGACGCCGGCCTCGAACGCGTCGCGATCGAGGCTCGTGCTCGGGGCGCCGACCGGCGCGAGCGCGCGGGGTGCCGGCGCTCCCTCGAGCAGCCGATCGAGGTGGCCACGCGCCCGGGCGTCACCCTCGAGGTGAGCTCCGGCGTCGTCGATCACGAGCCGGGCGTCGTAGCGCGCCAGGACGAGGTCGGGGAGCGTGGCGTCACGCTCGAGCCGGGGCCGGACGTGCTCGACGGCGCGGCCGAGGTCGTAGGTGAGGAACCCGGCCCACCACCCCGGAGTCAGCCGGTCCAGGCACCCGAGCGCATCGACGCCGTCGGCGACCACGACCTCAATCGGCGCGGCCGAGATGATCGTCGCGCGGCCGCGCCGGACCACCACCGGGAAGGCGGACGCCTCCGGCACGGGCAGCACGGTGGCGGCGCCGGCGGGAGCTCCGGCGGGAACTGGAGGGGTCGGGACCACGTTGGACGAGGGTACGTCCCCCGAATCAGTCCCGAGGGTCCGTTCGGAGGACCCCCCGGTAACATGGAGTGCTCATGGGTCCTCGTCGTTCGCCGCTGCGCGCCTTCGCGGGCCGATTCGGGGTCGCCTTCGGCGCCGCGACCATCTTCATGGGCAGCGCCGTGTTCGCGGTCAACTACGTCATCGACCAGAAGCTCGATTCGGTCGACCGCGTCGACGTCACGGTGGCGGACGCGCCGCCCGAGGGCGCCAACTACCTCCTGATCGGGTCCGACACCCGCGCGTTCGTCGAGTCCGACGCCGAGCACGAGGCGTTCGGTGACCAGTCCGACGCCGGGGGCCAACGGTCCGACACGATGATGGTGCTCCACGTCGAGCCCAACCGGCAGAAGACGCTCGCGGTCTCGTTCCCGCGTGACCTCTGGGTCGACATCCCCGGCGTCGGGGGTTCGAAGATCAACTCCGCCTTCAACGAAGGCGGTCCCGACAAGATCGTGGAGACGCTGAAGTCGAACTTCGGCATCGACATCAACCACTACCTCGAGGTCGACTTCAAGACGTTCCGGGGCATCGTCAACGCGATCGGGTCGGTGCCCGTCTTCTTCCCGTACGCGGCGCGCGACGAGAAGACCGGCCTCTACGTGACTCTGCCCGGGTGCCTCCGGATGGACGGCGCGTCGGCCCTGTCGTACGTCCGGTCACGCGGGCTCGAGTACTACAGCATCCCGAAGAGCAAGTGGCTCTCGGCCGACGCCGTCCCCGACATCGATCGCATCGCGCGCCAGCAGGACTTCATGCGCAAGCTTGCGGGCCTCGCGGTCCAGAAGAGCCTCAACGACCCCTTGACGGCGAACGACATCGCCGACGAGGTCCTCCAGAACCTGAAGATCGACGACAACCTCTCGAAGGACGACATCTTCGCCCTCATCGATGCGTTCCGCACGATCAACCCGAACGATCAGAGCGCGCTCGAGTTCCAGACGCTGCCGTGGAAGAACGGACCGAACCAGAAGGGCCAGTCCGTGCTGTACCCGGACGAGCCTGCGGCGACCGACATGATCGCCCGGCTCAACGACTTCAGCGGAAGCTCGGGGTCGTCCGGTGCGGCCGTCGCGCCGGCCGACGTGAAGCTCAAGGTCCTGAACGCCGGTGCGCCGGAGGGCTCCGCATCCGCGGCGCTGACCGCGCTCACCGGCTTCGGGTTCCGCGACGCGGGGACGGGCAACGACGTCCGCGGCACCGTCGAGCAGACGGAGATCCGCTACCAGCCGGGCAAGATCGACAAGGCCAAGGCCGTGTTCCGATACATCAACCCCGACGCACGGTTCGTCGAGGACTCGAAGCTCAAGGGCACCGACGTCGAGGTGGTGCTCGGCACGAACTTCGAAGGGGTCGTCGAGCCGGTCGCCGGGTCCACGACGTCGAGCTCGCCCGCCAGCTCGACACCGACCGCCGCGCCCACGGGGAGCGAGGCCGGCACGCCGGCCGCGATCTCGAACGAGAACCAGCTCGGTGAGCCCGCAGTGAAGACCCCTCCGTGCTGATGGCCGGGCGAGACGCGTGCTGATGGGGGATCGATGAGCAGAGTGGGGGTCGTCGGCGCGGGATACGTCGGGCTCACGACGGCTGCGTGCTTCGCGCACCTCGGTCATGACGTCGTCTGCGCCGACCTCGACGTCGACCGGGTGGCCCGGCTCTCGAAGGGCGAGGTCCCGATCCTCGAGGAGGGCCTCGACGAGCTCGTCGGCCACGGGCTGGCGTCGGAGCGACTGCGATTCGTCGTCGGTGCCGCAGCCGCGGCTGTCGACGCCGAGTTCGTCTTCCTGTGCGTGCAGACGCCGCAGGGCGAGGACGGGTCCGCGGATCTCAGCGCGATCGACGACGCGGCGCGCGCGATCGCGCCGGTGCTCGAGCCGGGCGCCGTGGTCATCAACAAGTCGACCGTGCCGGTCGGGACGACCGTGCGTGTCGATCGCGTGCTCCGGGCTGCCCGCGCCGTCGCCGACGTCGGCGTCGCGTCGAACCCCGAGTTCCTCCGTGAAGGCACGGCGGTGCGCGACTTCCTCCACCCGTCGAGGGTCGTCGTCGGTGCCGAAGACACTGCGGTTGCCGTGCGGGTCAGCGAGCTCTACAAGGGCGTCCAGGCACCGCTCGTGGTGACCGACGCGGTCTCGGCCGAGGTGATCAAGTACGCCTCCAACGCGTTCCTCGCGACGAAGGTCTCGTTCGTCAATGGCATTGCCAACATCTGTGAGCTCGTCAACGCGGATGTGCGAGAGGTCGTCCTCGGGATGGGCTACGACCCGCGCATCGGGTTTGAGTTCCTGCACCCCGGCCCCGGATGGGGCGGGTCGTGCTTCCCCAAGGACACTGCGGCGCTCCTGCACACTGCCGACGAGGCCGGCTACGAGTTCGAGCTGCTCCGCGGGGTCATCGCGGCGAACCACGACCAGCAGGCGCGCATGGTCGACAAGCTGCGCGACGCGTGCGACGGCGCGCTCGCCGGCAAGCGGATCGCGGCGTGGGGCCTCACCTTCAAGGCGAATACCGATGACCTGCGCGACTCGCCCGCGGTCGCGATCGTCTCGCGGCTCCTGGCGGAGGGCGCCGTCGTTCGGGGGTACGACCCGCGCGCCGGTGAGGCTGCAGCGGTCGCGCTCCCCGAGCTCGAGCTCGTGACCGACCCGTACGCCGCGTGCGCCGATGCCGACGTGCTCGCCGTGCTCACCGAGTGGGACGAGTTCCGCTGGCTCGACTTCACCCGCGTCGCCGACGTCATGCGACACCCGAGGATCGTCGACACGCGGAACCTGCTCGATCCGGCGGCAATGCGACACCTCGGCTTCGCGTACCGCGGCGTCGGGCGCTGATGCCCCGAGCAGTCGTCACCGGCGGCGCGGGATTCGTCGGCGCGCACCTGTGCCGCACCCTGCGGCAACGGGGCTGGGACGTCGTCGCGGTCGACGACCTGTCGACGGGCTCCGCGGACCACGTCGCGGACCTCGATGGCGATGACGGCTTCACCCTGGTCGTGCACGACGTCGTCGACGGGATCCCCGTC
>JBBDWT010000204.1:42456-70206 GCA_040902705.1 Acidimicrobiia bacterium
ACGGGCCGCTCGACGCGGTGCTCCACTTCGCGAGCGCGGCCAGCCCGCCTGAGTACCTGGCGCGGCCGCTCGAGACCCTCGCCGTCGGCTCGACCGGCACCCGCAACGCGCTCGAGCTCGCTGGCGCGCACGATGCCCGCTTCCTGCTCGCGTCGACGAGTGAGATCTACGGCGACCCGCAACAGCATCCCCAGCGCGAGGACTACTGGGGCAACGTCAACTCGGTCGGACCGCGGTCGGTGTACGACGAGGCGAAGCGGTTCGGGGAGGCCCTGACGATGGCCTACCACCGGGTACACGGGATCGACACGAAGGTGGCGCGCATCTTCAACACCTACGGACCGCTGCTCGAGCCGGCCGATGGACGCGTCGTGTCCAACTTCCTCGCGCAGGCGTTGGCAGGGAAGGCGCTCACCGTCTATGGCGACGGGACGCAGACGCGATCGTTCTGCTACGTGGACGACGAGGTGGGCGGACTCCTCGCGCTCCTCGAGAGCGACTGGGTCGGTCCGATGAACATCGGCAACCCCGAGGAGCACACGGTGCTCGAGGTCGCGAAGCTCGTGCTCGAGGTGACGGCATCGAGCTCGGAGCTCGTCTTCGAGCCGCTGCCCACGGACGACCCGGTGCGCCGCTGCCCCGACATCTCGCTCGCGACGCGCGAGCTCGGATGGCGACCGGTGGTCCCCCTCCGGGAGGGACTGCTCCACATGCTCGAGTGGTACCGAACCTGGACGTGACCCCCGAGCCGGGGAGACGCGAGCGAACGCCCGGGGACCGGGTATCCCGGTCCCCAGGGAGCGAGCCGGGGAGATGGGCGGCGGTGGTCGTGAACTACGAGTCCGGCCCCCTGCTCGTCGAGTGCGTCCGCTCGATCGTCGCCGACGTCAGCGCCGGCGTGCCGGAGGTGGTCGTCGTCGACAACGGTTCGACCGACGGTTCGGTCGAGAGGGTGCGTGCCGAGCTTCCCGACGTGCGGGTCGACGTCGCCGTGGAGAACCTGGGGTATGCCGGTGCGGCGAACCTCGGGATCGCGGCGACGTCGGCGCCGGTCGTGGCGGTGTGCAACTCGGACCTGCACGTCGCGTTCGGAACCGCTGCGGCGATGCTGCGCCGGCTCGACGACGAGCCCGATCTCGCGGCGGTCGGTCCGTCGATCCGCGAGCCGGACGGCACCTGGTACCCGTCGGCGCGCTGCGTCCCGACCGTGGGCGATGCGGTCGGACACGGCCTCCTCGGGCTGGTGAAGCCAGACAACCGGTTCACGCGTCGCTACCGCGAGCTCGACGCCGATCCAGCGGTGCCGCGCGACGTCGACTGGGTGTCGGGCGCGGCGGTCTGGTTGCGACGCTCCGCGCTCGCGTCCGTCGACGGCTGGGACGACGGCTACTTCATGTACGTCGAGGATGTCGATCTCTGCTGGCGGCTCCGGCGCGCCGGCTGGCGTGTCGCGTACGAGCCGGCCGGCGAGGTCGTGCACGTCCGGGGGGCGAGCACGGCCCGGCATCCGTACCGGATGATCGCCGAGCACCATCGATCGCTCCTCCGCTTCGCGGCGAAGCGCTGGCACGGCTGGCGGCGGATCCTCCTGATCCCGGCCGCGCTGTTCCTCGCCCTGCGCGCCGGCCTCGCCATGGTCGCCCGGTGCTTCCGGCGATCCGGTTCCGTGGAACCGAGCAGGTAATCTCGATCCGCCATGGCGAACCGCAGCAAGTACACCCGCGCACGGATCCGTGCCCGTGGCCGTCGCCGCCAGAAGCGAGGCGGGGCATCGTGGTTCTACGGCGCGGTCGCGGTGATCGTGGTCGTCGGGGTCGCGCTGATCGTCGTCTCCCGCTCCAGCACGGCCGACGTGCCACCGCAGCCGGGCAACCCCTCGACCGGTGAGGCCGGCGATCACTGGCACGCGGCGTTCGACGTCAACGTGTGCGGCGAGTGGCTGAGCAACCCGCCGGAGTTCGAGACCGCGGCCGACAACCCCAACGTGCGCGTGGGCATCCACACCCACGGTGACGGCTTCATGCACATCCACCCGTTCACCAAGTCCGAGGGTGGCGAGAACGCGACAGTCGGCCGGTTCCTCACGTACGGCGGGTGGAGCGCGTCCGAGGACTCCCTGTCGGCCTGGACCGGGCCGACGACTGCGCCCGACCAGAAGACGTGGTCCGACGGCGACAAGTGCCCCGAGGGCACCGAGTTCGCCGGCAAGAAGGGCGTCGTGAAGTGGTCGATCAACTGCAAGGCTCGCGACGGGAACCCGTCCGACTTCACGCCGTCCGACGGCGACGTCGTCGCGATCGCCTTCCTCCCCCAGAACGAGGCGATCGGCGTGCCGCCGAACGCGAGCTCTGCGCCGGCCAACGACGGCGGGAGCGACGCGCCGCTCAACGTGAAGGGCTGCTCCACCGCGGGCCCGGGTGGGCAGACCACCACGACGATCGCCGGTGCTCCGACACCCGACTCCACCGCCGCGACGACGGACACGACCGCGACACCTGCAACGTGAAGGCCGTCGTCCTCGTCGGGGGCGAGGGCACGCGTCTCCGTCCGCTGACCAGCACCGTCCCGAAGCCGCTCCTCCCGATCGCGGGTCAGCCGTTCGTGGAGCGCCAGCTGTCGTGGCTCGCCCGGCACGGCGTCGACGACGCCGTGCTCTCGCTCGGATACCTGCCCGACGCGTTCGTGTCGCACTTCCCCGACGGCGAGTTCGACGGCGTGCGGTTGCGCTACGCCGTCGAGCCCGTCCCCCTCGGCACCGCGGGTGCGATCCGATTCGCCGCGCAGGCGGGCTGCATCGAGGAGCGGTTCGTGGTCTGCAACGGCGACGTCCTGACCACCCTCGACGTGAGCGCGCTGGTCCGGTTCCACGAAGCGCGCGGTGCCGAGGCGACGATCCACCTCACGCGCGTCGAGGACCCGGCGTCGTTCGGTGTCGTCCCCACGTTCGACGACGGCGAGGTGAAGGCGTTCGTCGAGAAGCCGCCATCGGGCACCGCACCGAGCGACTGGATCAACGCGGGCACGTACGTGCTCGAGCCGTCGGTCCTCGAGCGCATCCCCGAGGGCCTGGCCGTCTCGATCGAGCGCGAGACGTTCCCGCGCATGCTCGAGGAGCGAGGACATCTCTTCGCGTCGGGCACCGACGACTACTGGATCGACATCGGGACTCCCGAGAAGTATCTGCAAGCGCACGAGGACACGCTTCGAGGCGCGGTCGGCCTTCCTCCGCTGCGTGACGCGCGCGAGATCGCGACCGGAGTGTGGGTACAGGGCGAGCCCGGGCTCGCCGCCGATGCCGTGGTCCGCGCACCGAGCCTGCTCGGCGCCGCGTCGGTCGTCGAGAGTGGTGCGCGCGTGGAGAACGCGACGATCGGCGCGGGTTGCTTCGTCGGCATCGACGCAACGGTGAAGGGCTCCGTGCTCCTCGCCGGTGCGCGGGTCGAGCGGGGCGCGACCGTCGTCGCCTCCATCGTCGGGTCCGACGCCCACGTGGGGGAGCGCGCCGTCGTCACCGAAGGGTCCATCGTCGGGCCCGGGTTCCACGTCGCCACCGACGCGCACCTCGCGGGCGAGCGCGTCGAGCTCTCGACTGCGGCAGGCTGAGGCGATGCGCGCACTCGTGACCGGCGGAGCCGGCTTCATCGGATCGAACCTCGTCGACCGGCTCCTCGCCGACGGTCACGACGTCGACGTCGTCGACGATCTCTCCTCGGGTGCGCTGGCGAACCTCACCGACGCCCGCGCCCAGCGCAGCAATCGCATGACCTTCCAGCGGCTCGATGTTCGCTCCGGTGCCGTCACGGAGCTCATCTCGCACCGCAAGCCCGAGGTCGTGTTCCACCTCGCGGCCCAGGCGAGCGTCACCGTGTCGGTGGCCAAGCCGGCGTTCGACGCCGAGGTGAACATCCTCGGATCGATCAACGTGATCGAGGGTGCGCTCAACGCCGGCACCCGCAAGGTCGTCTTCGCCGGATCGGGCGGAACGCTCTACGGCGTGCCCGAGTCCACTCCGACCCGTGAGGGTCATCCGCAGCATCCCGTGTCGCCGTACGGCGTGGCCAAGAAGGCGGTCGGGGACTACCTGCACTACTACCGAGAGGTGCACGGCCTGGAGTCCACGACGCTCGCGCTCGCCAACGTCTACGGCCCACGCCAGGACCCGCACGGCGAGTCGGGCGTGGTCGCGATCTTCGCCTCGAAGCTGCTGGCGGGGGACCGTCCCACGATCTTCGGCGATGGCGAACAGACGCGTGACTACGTGTTCGTGGACGACGTGTGCGACGCCTTCGTCCGCGCCGCCGACAAGGCGGGCGGGCTCGTGGTCAACATCGGCACCGGGCTCGAGACGAGCGTGCAGCACCTGTTCGACGCGATGGCACGCGACGTCGGCTTCACCGAGCCCGCGCGCTACGCACCGCCCCGCGCCGGAGAGTTGCGTCGTTCGGCGCTCGATCCGGGTCGCGCCGCGATCCACCTCGGGTGGGAGCCGTGGACGAACCTCGACCAGGGTCTCCACCGTACGCTCGAGTTCTTCCGCAGCCGCGCGGGCTGAGCGTCAGCGCGCGACCCGCAGCTCGTCGATCGGCACGTCGGGGCGCTCCCGCGGCACGTACGCCGGGTCGGGATGCCCGACGAGGACCAGCGCCTGCGGGCTCCATTCCTCGGGGAGCTCCAGGGCGTCGCGCGCCGCCTCGGGGCAGAAGATCGGTGCCGCCACCCAACACGACGCGAGCCCGGCCTCGGCAGCCGACAGCATGAGGTTCTCGACTCCGGCACCGAGCGAGAGCACGGCCATGCCCCATTCGGCCCGACGGCGGTCCTCGTCGGGGTAGCGGTCGAGCCCGTCCCACGTCAGGCACCCGAGCAGGAGCGCGGGCGCGGTCGTGAGCTTGGCGTGCGACGCGTCGACGAGCTCGTCGATGCGCTGCTGCGTCACACCGTCCGCGGCGAGGTCGGCCTGCCACCGCGCACCCATGCCGTCGGCCAGCGCGGTCTTGCCCCCGGCGGTGTCGATGACGCACCACCGCCACGGTCGCGAGTGGTGCGGGGCCGGCGCCAGGCATGCGGCTTCGACGAGCTCGTCGAGGACGCCACGTCCGACGGGCTCGTGGGTGAACGCCCGGATCGAACGGCGGGCCTCGATGAAGGCCGGGACGCTCATCGGAACAGGTCCTCGCCGGGTGGGCGGACGAGGTCGCGGGCGCTGCCCTCCCGCCGCCAGGAGGCGTCGAGGCCGCGCACGATCGCAGCCGGGACACCCGCGGCCTTGCCCATCACGAGCTCCGCCGCGCCGGCCACCTCGTCGGCGATCGCGACCTCGGTGACCTGGAGCTCACGTCCACCGGCGTCGCGCTCGCCGCGGAGGTCGACCACCGCAGCGAGACCGGAGACGCCGATCGCGACGTCGGTGAGCCCGAGCCGCCAGGCGCGCCCGAACGTGTCCGAGATGACGACGGCGACCTCCGCACCGTGGCGTGCGCGCAGCGCGTCCCGCACATGCCGGGCCGAGCGGTCGGCGTCGACCGGGAGGAGCGCGGCCCGGCCCTCGGGCACGTTCGACACGTCGATCCCCGCGTTCGCGCACACCCACCCGTGGCTGGTCTCGCTGATGATGAGATCGCCGCGTCGGCGCAGGATCCGCACCGACTCCGACTCGATGAGCTCGCGGCGGGCGCCCGGATCGTCGGGGTCGAGGTCGACCATTCGGCCTTCGGCCTTCGAGATGACCTTCTGCGTGACGACGACGCAGTCACCGTCAGCGAGCGGCGTCTCCTGGGCGCGTGCTGCGTCGGCGAGCAGGTCCGCGAGCTCGTCGCCGCGCGTCACCTCGCCGATCCCCGCGATCGGGATGATCGTGAGGGTCACGCGACGGCAGCGAGCGTGTGGCGCGCCAGCGCCGCGGCGACGCGTGCGTCGCGCATCACGGTGTCGGTGACGACCGCGCGCACTCCGAGCGACTCGACCTCCGCCACGAGGTGCGCGTCCTTGGCGTCGATGACGAGCGCGGAGCAGAAGTCGCGGTAGGCGCGAGCGACGCCGACACACGACACCTCGATGCCGAGGGGGCCCATCAGGCGATCGGCGGGGCCGCGCACGGGTGCGCCGCCCACGATCGGGCTCACTCCGACGACGCGGTCGCGTCGGCGGACGAGTGCGTCGCGGATCCCGGGGACCGCGAGGACCGGGCCGATCGAGATCACGGGATTGCTCGGGCAGATCAGGATCGTCTCGGCGGCATCGATCGCCTCGAGCACGCCCGGCGCCGGGTGGCTCGCGTCGGCACCCTCGAAGCGCACGCCGACGACCGGGGGCTCGGCCCGGCGGCGCACGAACCAGTCCTGCATCGCGAGCTCGACCGTCTCTCCGAGCCGGTCGCGCACCGTGATGCGGGTGGCGACGCGGTCGTCGGTCATCGGGAGCAGGGTGGCGTCGAGCCCCCACGCGAGCGCGATCTCGTTCGTCACGGTGCTGACGGTCGCGCCCTCGCGGAGCCGACGCGTCCGGTAGAGGTGGGTCGCGAGATCGCGGTCGCCGAGGTTGAACCACGTCTCCTCGCCGTAGCGCGCCAGGGCTCCGATGGTGTGGAAGGTCTCGCCCGCGAGGCCCCACCCGGTGTCGGGGTTCGACGCGCCGGCGAGGCGGTACGTCACGCTGTCGAGATCGGGACTCACCCAGAGCCCGTGGAACTCGTCGTCGTCGCCGGTGTTGACGATCACCGTCACGGTCGCCGGATCGACCACGTCGACGAGCCCGGCCAGGAACCGGGCTGCACCAACCCCTCCCGCGATCGCCGTGAGCATGACGGAAACGCTAATGCCCGGGCGGAGGCGGAATTCCAGCCGGTGCGCTGCGGGTGCGTCCGTACGAACGGGACATCCCGTTCGGCATCGACGTCTGAGTCGACGACCTCGGCCGCGGCGTGTCACGCCGCGTCGGTATCTCGTCGCTCGGGTTCGCCGAGGTGTTCGTCGGGTGGGACGAGGATCCAGTCGCCGTCGGGTCGGGGGTCGATGGTGTAGCCGTCGTAGGTGATGAGGTCGTGGTGCTCGGGGCAGGCGGGGCCGAGGATCTCGAACGCGGTGAGCTGGTGCTCGGCGAAGCCCTGGATGTGGTGGCGTTCGAGGTGCTCGGTCCGGTCACAGCCCCGGACCTTGCACGTCGGGCTGGCCTCCGCGACCGCGATCTTGAGCGCTTCGGGCACGTGCCGGGTCTGGGTGACGATCGCCCGGACGTCTCGGCCGTAGCGCAGCACCAGCTCGAGCAGTCCGTGCGGAAGGACCGCACGTGCATGGGAGACGGGGACGGGTCCGACGCCGGGGATCTCGCACACGCCTTCGCCAGTGGCGGCCTCGGTGCCCAGGAGTCGGGAGAGGTCGACAGTGATCCGCGTGAGCGGCGTCGCCTTCTTCGACGTCCTCGTCTTGGAGTCGTTCCCGTCGGCACGGTCGGACTCGGCGAGGCCGACGAGGGCGTCGAAGCGGTAGGCGTGCTGGGGCTCGTGGCGCCCGTCCCGGCGCGCCTCGTCGAACACCCGGCGTTGCCGCGGAGCGAGCGTGTCGAGGAGCTTCGCGACCTCGGTGGTGGGCCCGTTGAACGAGCCGTGTGTCTCGACCCCGCGCGTCCAGGTCCGGAAGCCCCGGGTCCGGTGCGCGCGCCGCTGGGCCTCCTCGAGGTCGGTCACGGCCGCGACGACTCGCTCCTGCTTGCGGGTGAGCTCGCGCATCCCGTCGCGCTCCGCGCAGCGCAACATCGAGCTCTCGGACTCCGGCGCCACGGACGCCGCGAGCGTCACCTGCGTGGCCTGTGCGATCGACAGCGAACCGTCGCGCAGCTTCGTCTCGGTCGCCGGCAGGTCCGCCACACGATCGGCCGTCTGGAGCGCCTGACGCGCCGTGTGCTCGGAGGTTCCCGAGACGTTGGCGAACCACTGCTCCGGAGTCGCTGCGTGCGACGTCGTCCGCCAGGAGCTCGCGTCGACCGCGCGCTTGGCGAGGAGGACCTTCGCCGCGGCGAAGAGCCGTTCACCTTGGGCGGCGACTTCGACGAGTCGTGCCGCGTCGCGTCCCGCGTAGGTCGCAGGGTCGAGTGCAGCGACGGTGTCGCGCAGCTCGGTGGCGATGCGGTCCAGCGTGAACATGGGTCCACCTTGTCAGAGGGGTGTGACAGCTACCCCGTCGAACCGGCCGCGCGCGCGCGGACAGTTCCGAGACCTCGAGAGACACGATCTTGGCGTCACTTCGCTCATCGGCGCTGCGCGCATGCGTCCCCCGACCCGCTCTGTGACGGTGAGGGACGCATCAATGACGCGGGCAACGCCCGTCTACCTGCGTCTCCCGACCCGCCCCACGACGGTGAGAGACGCACCCAGGGGTTTGGGCGCGGACGCGACGAGGCCCCGGGCGGGGGGACACCGGGGGCCTCGTGGTGGAGCTCGATGGTGCGGTCAGGCGACCTTCGGGGACTTCGGGGACTTCGGGGTCTTCGTGGTCTTCGGGGTGGCGGCCGTCGTCGGCGCCTCGCGGCCGAGCAGCGTCCGCGCCTTGGCGGTGCCGATCTCGGCGATCGCCTGGGCCTTGGCCACCACACGGTCGATGACGGGCTCGACCCGGTCACGCACGTCGGCGATGAGGGGCTCGACCCGCTCGGAGACCTTCGCCACGACGGGCTCGACCCGCTCACGAACGTCCTGGACGACCGTGTCGAGCTGCTCGCGTGCATCGCTGAGCGTGCTCTTCGCCGTGGTGCCGGCCTCGCCGGCCTTCACGTGCGCGGTCGTGCGGGCGCCGTCGGCGCCCTTGGAGACCTTGTCGGCAGCCTGCTGGCCGATGGCGGCCGCCTGCTGCACGCCGAGCACGCCGACGCCGACCGCCGTGTACGCCGCGTCCTTGACGCTGGTACGCACATCGCTCATTGGTGACTCCCTTCGTGTCCCCGCCGCCGTATCCCCGTCCGGGGATCGCTGTGCAGGGGTTGCTCGCTAGGGTACGCCGTTTGCATAACAGTAGCAAGCGGTTGTGACCCGATTCACGAGCGCCGGCAACGAGTGCCGGCGACACCGCACGGCGGACCGTGACGACTCCCGGCGGGGCCTGTCGGTACGCTCCGCGGCGATGACGGCGTCGCCACCGGACCCGACCCCTCCCGGCGCGACGGCCGGCCCGGAAGATGTGACGGCTGCGGCCCCGGCCCCGCCGGTCGTCGCAGTCGTCGTGACCCGCAACGCCGGGCCCTTCCTGGAGGAGACGCTGGCGGCCCTCGGAAGCCAGGACTATCCCGCACTGACCGTCCTGGTGGTCGACGCCGGGTCCGAGCACGACCCCACCGCGCGGGTGGCCGCCGCGCTGCCGACCGGGTTCGTCCGCCGACTCGGGGGCGCGCCGGGCTTCGGTGGCGCCGCGAACGAGGCGCTCGCGGCCGTCGACGGCGCGGCGTTCTTCCTCGTCTGCCACGACGATGTCGCGCTCGACCCCGACGCGATCCGGATCATGGTGGAGGAGGCGTACCGGTCGAACGCCGCGATCGTCGGGCCGAAGCTCGTGCGCGCCGACGACGCCACGGTGCTGCTCGAGGTCGGACGCGCGATCGACCGGCTCGGCGGCTCGCACACCGGCATCGAGCCGGACGAGGTCGACCAGGAGCAGCACGACGCGGTCCGCGACGTCTTCTACGTGTCGAGCGCCACGATGCTCGTGCGCGTCGACCTCTTCCACGAGATCGAGGGGTTCGACCCTGAGGCGTTCCCCGGCTCCGAGGACCTCGATCTCTGCTGGCGAGCGCGCCTCGCGGGAGCACGGGTCATGGTCGCCCCGGACGCGCGCGGCCGGCATCACGAGGCCGCCGATCAGCGCCTCGAAGCGGACCTCCCCGACGTCCGCACCGTCGCGCGCACCCGCGTGCGCACGATCCTGAGCTGCTATTCGATCGCCACGCTGCTCTGGGTCGTCCCGTTCGGGTTCGTGCTGTCGTTCGTCGAGGCGATCGTCTACCTCCCGACGCACCGACGACGGGCCGCGTTCGCCGGGTTCGCGGCGTGGTGGTGGGCGTTCCTCCACCTCGGCAACGTCCGGCGCGCGCGACGGCACGCGCAGCACGGACGCGCGATCCACGATGCCGACCTGCACGAGCTCCAGGTCGGCGCGGGTGCACGCTTCGGCACGTTCCTCACGCAGCATCACGCCGATGATCGGCTGCAGTCGCTGAGCGAGCGGACCCGCGACTCCCTGGAGGCCGTCGCGACGCTGTTCCGGACGCCCGCGGCGTACGGCCTCCTCGCGGTGCTCGCCCTCGTGCTCATCGGCTCGCGCGAGCTGCTCACCGACGGGGTCCCCTCGGTCGGGACCATGGTCGACTGGCCGGGCGTGAAGGCGCTCGTCGCCGAGCTCACCTCGGCCTGGCGCCACACCGGGCTCGGCTCGGACGTCGCCGGGCCACCGGCACTCGGGATGATGGCGGGGCTCGGGACCGTGCTCTTCGGGGGCGTCGGCCTCGCCGAGACGCTCGTGGTCGTCGGGAGCTTCTTCGTGGGGGCTGCGGGTGCGTACCGCCTCGCCCGTGGGATCGCGGCAGGCCCGGCCGCGGCTGCGACCGCCGCGGTCGTGTACGCGCTCGTCCCGGTACCCCGCAACGCGATCGCCAATGGTCGGCTCGGACCGCTCGTCCTGTACGCGCTGCTCCCGTTCCTCGTGCTCCTGCTCGTGCGCGCCGGTGGCTTCCCCGGCACCGCCGGCCGATCGCGGCGCCCGCTGCTCGGGCTCGCGCTCGGTACCGCGCTGGCGACCGCGTGGTACCCGCCCGCCGCGCTCGCCGTGGTGGTGATCGCGCTCGTGTTCGTCATTGCGTCTGTGGTCTCCGGCGGGGTCGTCCGCGCGCTGCGCGCGCTCGGCGCGTCCGCCGTCGGTGTCGCCGGGGCCGCGCTGTTGCTGGCACCGTGGACCGTCACCATGCTCGACTCGCGCGACGACCTCGCCGCGCTGGGCATCGCGTATCGCAGCCGACTCGACCTCTCGCAGGTGCTGCGCTTCGAGTCCGGCCCGGCAGGCGCGGGTCTCGCGCCCTGGGGGCTGCTCGCCGCCGCGGTGCTCGCAGTGCTGCTCGCACGCGGCCCCCGCCTGGCCTGGGCGATCCGCGCGCTCGCGCTCGTCGTCGCCGGTGACGCGCTCGTGCTCCTGCCGAGCGAGCTCTCACCGCGCAGCGCGGTCGCTGCGCCCGAGGCCGGGCTGGCGATCGCCGCGGTCGGCGTCGCGTGGGCGGCGGCCATCGCCGTCGGCGCCGGGTCCGAGGAGCTGAAGGCCGCGGGGCGCTTCGCCGCCCGGCGGCTCCTCGTGGTCGGCGCGGTGGCGGGGGTCGTGCTCGGTGGTCTCGGGCTCGCCGCCGACACGATCAGCGGCAGGTGGCGCGCGCCCGACGGAAGCTGGGCGACGTCGCTCTCGTTCACGCAGGACGCGACGTTCGAAGGGGAGTTCCGCATCCTGTGGGTCGGGGACCCGAACGTCCTCCCGCTCGACCCGGTCGAGCTCGATGGCGAGGTCAGCTGGGTGCTGACCCGTGACGGGCCCGGCGACTCGCGTGCGCTCTGGCGAGCGCCCGAGACGAGCGCGGACGAGGTCATCACGGACGCGGTGTCGGTGGCGCGCGGAGGCAGCACGACCCGCCTCGGACGGCTGCTCGCTCCGGCCGGGATCCGCTACGTCGCAGTGCCGTTGCGCAACGGGCCCGACGGTGAACGGGGACGATCGGTGCCGTCGGTCCGCACGGCGTTGGGGAGCCAGCTCGACCTCACGCGCCTGCGCAGCGAGCCGGGTCTGCTCGTCTACGAGAACCAGGCGTGGGCGCCGGCGCGCGCACTGACCGCGCGCGAGGTCCCGAACGGCGACGTCCGGCCGCTGCCGAGCGCGGTGCGGACCGACCTGTCCGATGCCACGCCCATCGGCGATGCTCCAGCTCCCGCCGGCACCGCGCTCCTCGCCGAGGCGTACGACGCCGGGTGGACGGCGGCGAGCAACGGCACCACGCTCACGCACCAACGGGCGTTCGGCTGGGTCAACGGATGGACGAACCCCAACCAGGGGACGGTGGTCTTCGCCCACGACGGCCAGGGCATGCGGTACGCGCTCCTCGGCGGCGAGCTGATCCTCTGGATCGTGGCGATCGTGTGGTGGCTGCGCGGCCGCAATCGCGAGCGCGCGGCCCGGCTCGCGCAGGCGCGGCGGGCCCGGCTCGAGCGCGCCGCGGTCCCGGCCGACTTCGCGCTCCAGGCCGACGAGGCCGGGTTCAGCGAGCTCGACGGATTCTGGGACCAGTCGTGAACGACACCGCTCGGCGCGTCGTGGTGCTCGTGGTGCTCGCGCTCTTCGTCGCGGGCGGCATCGCGCTGAGCCAGGACGAGTCGGAGGGGACCCGTGCGATGCCGGCCGCGCACCAGCCGATCGACGGTCCCGTGATCTCGCCCGAGCGCGCGGTGTCCGCATCGTGGTACTGCGCCGAGGGCACGTCGTCGGTGGACGGACGTGCCAACGAGACGGTGATCGTCGGCAACCTCGAGCCCCACGAGATCGACATCGCGACCACGGTCATGCCCGGACGCGATCTCGAGATGAAGACGCAGCGCGTCCGGTTGCGTGCGTTCGAGCAGCGGCGCATCGAGATCGATGACGTGCTGCGTGCCCCCGAGCTCGGCGTCGTCGTGGAGACGTTCGGCGGGCGGGCCGTCGTCGAGCACGAGGTCGAGGGTTTCGACGACGTGGCCGTCGGGCCGTGCGCCCGCACCGCCGCGCGCCAGTGGTTCTTCGCCGAAGGGTCCACCGAGCGCGGCACCGAGGACTGGCTCGCCCTCTTCAACCCGTTCGACACCGACGCGATCGTCGATGTCACGCTGCTCACCGAGGACGGGACCGAAGCACCCGAAGCGGTCCAGGCCCTCGTCGTGCCTCGTCGGTCGCGCGTCTCGGTCGCCCTGCACGATCTCGCGCAGCGTCAGCTCCAGGTCGGGCTCGCGATCCGGGCCCGAAGCGGGCATGTCGTCGCCGAGCGGACGGAGCGCTTCGACGGCAGCGACACCCGCAAGGGCATCGCGCTCGCACTGGGCGCGACCGCAGGCGCGCCGCGCTGGCGCCTGCCTGCCGGAGACGCGCAGGACGGTGTGGCGGCGTCGGTGTCGATCGCGAACTTCACGCGGCGGACGACGCAGGTCGAGGTCGGGTTGCGACTCGACGGCGGCTCGTCCCCACTGCCGGAGACCGTGGCGGTGCGGCGGAACGCGGTCGTGCGTGTCGACGTCGGCGCGAAGGTGCCGACCGGCACTGGGTATTCAGTGGAGGTGAGCTCGAAGGATGGTACGCCGATCGTCGTCGGGTCGTTCGGCGCATGGGCGACACCGGCGCCGGTGACCGGTGTCGCGACAACCGGCGCCAGCGCGACCACGGCGACGCAGTGGGCGTTCGCGGTGGGGCGCCTCACCGACGACGGCGACGCCGTGGTGTCCGCGCTCAACGTCGGCGACGCTCCGATCACCGTGCAGCTGTACGCGTACACCTCCGGGGATCCGGACAGCCCTGCGAGCGCGCCGGCTCGAGCGGTGCCGGCGGGGGAGCGCGCGGTGCTCTCGCTCGGAGAGCATGGGATCCGTCCCGACCAGGTGATCGTGATCGGCGCCGACGGCCCGATCGTCGTCGGACGCGAGATCGTCGGGCCCGGAGCGTCGATGGCGCCCGGCGTGCCCTTCCCGGGATCCGCCGGCAGGAGACGACCGGGATGATCGTGCAGGTCGCCATCGGCGTCGGTGTTGCCGGCGTCGCGCTCGGCATCGCTTGGTGGTTGAGACACCGGAAGCCGCAGGGCCCGCCGCGCGACGCGTACCCGGTGCCGCGTCAGCTCGACCGCCACGACTTTGCCCGCCCGGACGCGCCGTGGCTCGTCGCGTACTTCTCGTCGGAGACGTGTGCGTCGTGCCGGGGGCTCGGGCCCAAGGTCGCGGTGCTCGAGTCGCCTGACGTGTCGACGTCGGAGCTCGCGTTCGCGACGGAGCGTGCGCTCCACGACCGCTACCGGATCGAGGCGATCCCGATGATCCTCATCGCCGACGCCGAGGGTGTGGTGCGCCGTGCGTTCGTCGGCGCGACCACCGCGACCGACCTGTGGGCGGCGATGGCGGAGGAGCGTGAGCCCGGGTCGACCCCGGAGGCCGACCTCGGCGCAGCCTTCTAACCGCGGGAGCGGCTGGCGCGCTTGGTGCCGGCGGCCTTGCGGCGCTTGCCGCCGTTCTTGGCCCCGCTGGCGTCGCCGAACGTGTTCCCGTTGCCGCCCGGAGGACGCATCTCGGTGATCGAGCCGTCGGCGCGACGAATCTTGCGGAAGCCACCGACGCTCTTGCCCATCGCCTCGTCGACGAGGGTGGCGACCTCGGCGCCGGTCACCGTCTCGTGCTCGAGCAGCGCCTGCGCGACCGCGTCGAGGCCACGACGGTGCACTCGCAGGATCCGACGGGCGCGGCTCTCCTCTTCGCGGAGGATCCGCTCGACCTCTTCGTCGATCACGCGGGCCGTGTCGTCGGAGTAGTCGCGCGTGTGCACGAGGTCCTCACCCAGGAACACCGCGCCCTGCGAGCCCCATGCCATCGGACCGATGCGATCCGACATGCCCCACTCGCGGACCATCTTGCGGGCCATCTCGGTGATGCGGACGAGGTCGTTCTGGGCTCCGGTCGACGTGTGCCCGAAGACGAGATCCTCGGCGGTGCGACCGCCGAGCGCGACCACGATCGAGTCGGCGATGTACTCGCGCTTGTAGATGTGCTGCTCGTCCTCGGGGAGCTGCTGGGTGACGCCCAGCGCCATGCCGCTCGGGAGGATGGTCACCTTGTGCACGGGGTCGGCGTGGTCGAGCACGTACGCGAGCACGGCGTGGCCGCCCTCGTGGTACGCGATGACCTCTTTCTCCTCCTCGCTGATGGCCATGGAGTCGCGCTTGAGGCCCATCAGCACCCGGTCGCGGGCGGCTTCGAAGTCCTCGCCGTCGACGACCGCGGAGCCGCGCCGGACTGCGTGGAGCGCGGCTTCGTTCACGAGGTTGGAGAGGTCGGCGCCGGCCATGCCCGGCGTCCCGCGGGCGATCACCTCGACGTCGACGTCGGGCGACATCTTCTTGTCCTTCATGTGGACCCGGAGGATCATGGCGCGCTCCTCCTGGGTGGGGAAGGGCACGACGATCTGACGATCGAACCGGCCCGGGCGCAGGAGCGCGGGGTCGAGGACGTCGGGACGGTTCGTCGCCGCCATCATGACGACGCCCTCGGTGGCCTCGAAGCCGTCCATCTCCGCGAGCATCTGGTTGAGCGTCTGCTCGCGCTCGTCGTGACCGCCGCCGAGCCCGGCACCACGCTTGCGTCCGATGGAGTCGATCTCGTCGACGAAGATGATCGCGGGGGCCTGCTTGCGCGCGGTCTGGAAGAGGTCGCGCACGCGCGCGGCTCCGACACCGACGAACATCTCCATGAAGTCGGAGCCGGTGACCGAGATGAACGGGACGCCCGCCTCACCCGCGACGGCGCGCGCGATCAGCGTCTTGCCCGTGCCCGGGGGACCGACGAGCAGCACGCCCTTGGGGATGCGCGCGCCGATGGCCTTGAACTTCTGCGGGAACTTGAGGAAGTCGACCACCTCGGCGATCTCCTGCTTCACCGGGCCGTACCCCGCGACGTCGTCGAACGTCGTCTTCGGCTTCTCGGTGTTGTAGACCTTCGCCTTGCTCCGCCCGATGTTCATCACCGCGCCCATCTGGCCCTGCGCGCGTCGGCTCATCCACACGAAGAAGCCGATGATGAGCACCGCGGGGAGCAGCAGCGGGATGAGGTCGAGGAAGAAGTTCGAACCCTGGCGCTGGTAGACGAGGTCGACGCCCTGCTCGTTGAGCACTCTGAGGTCGCGTGCGGGGAGGTCGTCGGTCGGGCCCTCGGACGAGAAGTCCAAGGTGCCGTCGACCTTCTGCGTGAACTCACCGGTGAGCTGGCCGCTCGACGGGTCGAACTCGACCTTCTTCACGTTGTCGTCGCGCACCCGGTCCATGAAGCTCGAGTACGAGATCTCCTTGGTGGACCCGCTGTCGATCGAGAAGACGTTCGTGAACGCGAGGACGCCGATGAGGGCGACGATCAGGAGCCAGGGCAGCATCCGCGTCCACGACGGCGGCCCACCGGGTCCGGGCGGCGGGCGATCGCCGGGACGGCGCTCGGGGCCTCCCGCGGGGCGTCCCGGGGGCATCTCGGACGGGGGGCGACTCATCGGTGGCTCCAGGCCTTCCGGAGGGACGGGCTCGCCCCTCCGCCAACACCCATCGTAGGACGCGGGTTCCAGGTCCGTGGCGTCGGAACGACGCCGTTGCGGGTGCCGTGTCGCCGCCACCCCGCCTCCCCACCTCCCCACCGCGGATCGCCGGCGCGCCGGCGCGCGCAAGTAGCGTCGGGGCGATGAGCGCCGGGTCGACGCCGACGCGGCTGCGCTGGGGCCTGCCGGACGCGCTGATCGCGTGGATCGTCGGGATCGTGGCCGCGGTGATCGCCGCGGCGCCGTTCATCGGGTCGAACGGGACGATTCCCGACGATCGAGAGGTCACCGCAACCCTGGTGCTGCTCGCGGTGCAGAACTTCGCCATCATCGGTTCGCTGCTCTACATCGCCCGAGCCCGGGGCCTCGGCTCGCTGCGCCGTGACTTCGGCTTCGCGTTCGAGGTGCCCGATCTGGTGTGGGTGCTCGGCGGCGTCGCCCTCGCCGTGATCGCGGGGATCCTCGTCGTCCCGATCACGGAGCTCGCGGGTCTGAAGGACTCGAGCCAGGAGGTCGTGAACACCTTCGAACGGTCGGCGGGGCTCGCCCAGAAGATCGCGGTGTGCATCGGGGTCGTCCTCGTGGCCCCGGTCGCCGAGGAGCTGCTCTTCCGGGGGGTGCTCCTTCGGAGCCTCGTGCGGCGGACGGCCCCGGTGGTCGCGGTGTTCGTCTCGGCGCTGGTCTTCGCCGTCGTCCACGTGATCGGCGACCTCGGGACGGGCTACTACGTGCCGGCGTTCCTGCTGCTCGGCCTGGTCTCGGGGTGGCGAGCGGTCGTCACCGGTCGGATCGGCCAGTCGATCGCCCTGCACGCAGGCTTCAACCTCCTGGCCGCGATCCAGATCGTCACCTGAGCCCATCGCTCCGAGAGGTCGACTCCGGGAACCGCTCAAGGTCCGGCCCGAACCTGCCGATGTCCCGGTCGGGGAGAAACGACTGGGAGGTCGAACGTGCGCTGCTCTTCGTGCACCAAGGGATCGGTCATCGAGATCCGCATGCGCGTCTCGGGGTCGGATCTGACGTTCCGCCGCTGTGGCCGCTGCGAGCACCAGACCTGGGAAGCAGCCGAGGGGACCGTGCCCCTCACCCGCGTGCTCGAGCTCGTCCGTCACACCTAGGGGGAGGCGGGTCCGCCGGGCTCGCTCCCGACAGGGTCGGGGCATCGTGCCCTGGCAGGCTGTCGAACGTGAGCGTGATCACGGAGGGAGCGCCGACCGCCCCCGGCACCCCGTCCGACGAAGTCGGGCTGGGCACCGACGCGCTGGCGCGGCGTCGCCGGCGGGCTCCGTGGTGGACCGCGCTCGAGCCGCTCGACCGGTGGGTCGGGCTGTTCGTGCTCGCAGCCTGCGTCGCATTCGTGTTCGTCGAGCTGCGCCCCGACCTGATCTTCCTCGACACGACCGCGGCCGGCGGCGACACCGCCGCGCACGTCTGGTGGCCCGCCTACCTGCGGGACCATCTGCTCCCGTTCCGACTCGCCGGCTGGTCACCTGACTTCTACGCCGGATTCCCCGCGGGGCAGTTCTACTTCCCGGTCCCCGCGCTCCTGATCGTCGCCCTCGACGTCGTCCTTCCGTACAACATCGCGTTCAAGCTCGGCACGATCGCCGGCGCGCTCCTGCTCCCGGTCGGCGCCTACGTGTTCGCGCGCGGCATACGCGCGCCGCGCCCGACGCCTGCGCTCTTCGCGGTGGCGGCAACCGCCTTCCTGTTCTTCACGGGCAACCCGGGAACCGGCACAGCAGCCGAGAGCATCGCGTTCAACCAGCACATCGCGGGTGGATCGCTGCCGAGCGCGCTCGCCGGCGAGTACTCGTACACGCTCGCCCTGGCGTTCGCGCTGCTGTTCTTCGGCACGTTCGCGAGCGCGCTGCGCAACGGTCGCCGGATGTGGTTGCCGGCAGTGATGCTCGCGGCCGCGGTGATGAGCCACCTCGTCGTCGGCATCTTCGCGGCCGTCGGGGCGCTCGTGATCGTCCTTGCGTCGCTGCACCCACCCGATGCCGGCGCACGGCCCCGGATCGGGGCCTGGTCGCGGACGCGCCGTGTGTCGATCGCGCTGCCGGCCGGTGCCGCTGCGCTGGTCGTCCTCGGTCTCGCCATCGCAGCCTGGGCGTCGGCGCCCGTCGGCGCGACGCTGATCCTGCTCGGGTTCGGGGTCGTCGCAGCGTGGTGGGCGCCGACGACGGTGGTGCGCGCCGTTGCCATCGGCGGCGTCGGCACCTTGCTCACCGCCGTGTGGTTCGTGCCGTTGGTCTCGGTGCTCGGGTACACGACCGACATGCGCTACACCCCGATCACCGAGTACGGCGACTACCTCTTCCCCGACTACATGTTCGGGCTCCAGTCGCTCTGGCCCTGGGAGTGGGGCGCCGCGGTGCTGATCGGCATCGCGCTCATCGGCGGGATCGTCGGACGGCGGCCGTCGACGTTCGTCGTCATCGCGATCACCGCGCTGTCGGGGCTCATCTTCCGGTTCTGGGAGGACATCCAGGCGACGCCGGCCTGGAACCTGCGCTTCCTCCCGTTCTGGTACATCGGCATCTTCCTCCTCATGGGCCTCGGCGGCGCCGAGCTCGTGCGCGGCGTCGCGTGGACGGCGCGCCGAGGTGCGAGTGACTGGGCGACCCGGATCCCCCCGCGCGTGGTGGGCGCCGCCATCGCCGCGACGCTCACGATCCTCCTGTCGGTCGGGACCCTCGTCGCCCTCGACGGGTCGAAGGGGTTCATCCCGTACTGGGCGCGCTGGAACTACCGCGGGTACGAGGACACGACGGGGGAAGGCACGACCCCGGCGAAGCAGTTCGACGAGTACCGGTCGTTCATCGACGCGATGGACGCGCTGGCGCCGGGGCGTGTCCTCTGGGAAGGGAACACCCAGCTCAACGTCTACGGCTCGCCGCTCGCGATGATGCTGCTGCCGTACTGGACCGACGGGAAGATCTCGTCGATGGAGGGGGTCTACTACGAGGCATCCGCCACGTCGCCGTACCACTTCATGGCGACCGCGGCGCTCGACGCGCCGGGCAACTCGTCCGGCGCGGTGCGCGGCATCGAGTACCGGACACAGGAAGACTTCGACCTGGGTGTCCGTTGGCTGCAGACGCTCGGCATCAGATACCTGGCGGTGCACTCCGACCAGGCGAAGCAGCGCGCCGGCGGGGATCCCCGGCTCGAGCTCGTGACGACCTCACCCAACCTCGACGACGCGGCCCCGACCGGATGGTCCGTGTACGAGGTGAAGGACTCTGCACTGGTCGCGCCACTGCACTACCGGCCGGTCGTGGTCGACGGCTTCGACGCGCATGACCAGGACGTGTGCCGTCGACGCCTGACCGAGACGGGCCTCGACGCCAAGAGCCTCCACCTCCACGAGTGGCAGGACTGCGTCGGTGTGCCGTGGTTCGACGATCCCGAGGCTCTCGACCGTCCGCTCGTCGCCGACGGCCCCGAGAGCTGGCAGCGCGCGGGGACGTCGTCGGCGCGCGGGCTCGAGAAGGAGCCGCTCCCGCCCGTCCGCGTGACCGACGTGCAGTCCCGTGACGACGAGATCTCGTTCCACGTCTCCCGTACGGGGGTACCGGTGATGGTGAAGGCCTCGTGGTTCCCGAACTGGAAGGCCGAGGGCGCCGAGGGTCCCTTCCGCGCGACGCCCAACTACATGGTGGTCGTGCCGACCGAGAAGGACGTCACGCTCACGTACGGCACGACCAACGCCGAGTGGCTCGGCCGGGTGAGTACCCTCGCCGGCGTCGCCGGCGTGGGGCTCCTCGCTTGGTGGCCGTCCCACCGGCGCCGGCGGAGCGCGAGCGCCGATCCCGCGCCGACGGCCGACGGGGGCGGAGAGCCGCGGACCTGATGCAGGGGACCTGATGCCCGATCTGGACATGATCTTCAAGGCGTACGACGTGCGCGGCGTCTATCCCGACGAGATCGACGAGTCGGTCGCGCGCGCGGTCGGCAACGCGTTCGTCGCCTTCACCGGGGCGTCGCGCGTGCTCGCCGGGCGTGATGCCCGTCCGTCGGGTGAAGCGATGGTCGCCGCGTTCACGGAGGGCGCGACCGCTGCCGGTGCCGACGTCGTCGACCTCGGGCTGGCGTCGACCGATCTCGTGTACTTCGCCGCGGGGTCGCTCGACGCGCCCGGTGCGATGTTCACCGCGAGTCACAACCCGGCGCAGTACCAGGGGATCAAGCTCTGCGGTCCGGGTGCCGCGCCGATCGGTGAGGAGAGTGGCCTGCGCGAGATCAAGGCCGCGGTCGCGTCGGGTCTGCTCGAGGAGGCCGGGTCTCCCGGTCACGTGGAGCGCCGCGACCTGCTCCCGGAGTTCGTCGCCCACGTGCACTCGTTCGTCGACGTCGAGGCGCTCGCGCCGCTGCGCGTCGTCGCCGACACCGCGAACGGGATCGGCGGGCTCGTGGTCCCTGCCGTCTTCGCCGACCTGCCGTTCGACACCTCGTACCTCTTCGTCGAGCTCGACGGCACGTTCCCGAACCACCCGGCCGATCCGATCCAGCCGGAGAACCTGCGCGACCTCCAACGCGTCCTGCTCGACGAGCACGCCGATGTCGGGCTCGCGTTCGACGGCGATGCCGACCGCGTGTTCCTCGTCGACGACCGTGCGTCGCCGGTGAGTGGCTCGATCACCACCGCGCTGGTCGCCCGGTCGATCCTCGAGCGGCTTCCCGCCGACGCGCCGGCTGAGGACCGGACCATCGTGCACAACCTGATCTGCTCGAAGGTCGTGCCCGAGATCGTGCGCGAGCTCGGCGGCACGCCGATCCGCACGCGTGTCGGCCACTCCTTCATCAAGCAGGTGATGGCCGAGACCGGGGCGACGTTCGGTGGCGAGCACTCCGGGCACTACTACTTCCGTGACAACTACCGCGCGGACTCCGGGCTCATCGCCTCCCTCGTGGTGCTCGAGGCGCTGTCCCGCGCCGGGGTCCCGCTGTCGGAGATGCGCAGGTCGCTCGAGCGCTACGCGGCGTCGGGCGAGATCAACAGCCGGGTCGACGACACCGCCGCGTCGATCGAGCAGGTCGCGGCCGCGTACGCGCAGGTGTCCCAGGACCGCCTCGACGGGCTGACCGTCGACGCCGGGGACTGGTGGTTCAACCTCCGGCCGAGCAACACCGAGCCCTTGCTCCGGCTGAACCTCGAGGCGACCGATGCCGACACCTGCAGCGAGAAGACGGCCGAGGTGCTCGCGATCGTCGGCGGCAAGGCAGACTGACGGTCCACCAGACGATCGGTGCGCCTCGGCCCGCTCAGGGCTCGAGTGCGCACAGGACCCGGAGGCACCGCCCGTGGCGCTCGACCCACAACTGCTCGAGATCCTCGCCTGCCCCGAGGACAAGGGGCCGCTCCTCTACTTCGAGGGGGAGTCGGCGCTCTACAACCCTCGACTGAAGCGTCGGTACGCCGTGCGCGACGACATCCCCATCATGCTGATCGACGAGGCCGAGACCGTCGACGCCGCCGAGGACGAGCGGCTGCTCGCGAAGGCCGAAGCCGAAGGCATCACGCCGACGTTCGAGGCGTAGGACGCGATGCCGGACACCCTCGGGTACGTCGACGCGATCGCGGGGCTTCCCGAGCAGCTCGAGGCCGCGCACGAGCAAGCGGCGACCGTCGACGTCTCCGCCCTGCCCTCGGGCGACGCGATCGACTCGATCGCGGTGCTCGGCATGGGCGGGTCCGCGATCTCCGGCGACGTGCTCGCGGCGGTCGCCTCGTCGATGCCGGTCCCGGTGGTCGTGCTGCGCCAGTACCGCACGCCCGCGTTCATCGGTCCGAACACGCTCGTCTTCGCGATGTCGTACTCGGGGAACACCGAGGAGACGGTGTCGATGGCGCGGGGCGCGTTCGCGGCCGGAGCGTCCGTCGTGACCGTCTCGTGCGGAGGCGCGCTCGACACGCTCGCGGCGGAGCATGGTGGCATCCGGATCGGCTGCCCGACCGGACTGATGCCGCGGGCTGCCCTCGGCGCGCTGCTGGCGCCGCTGTTCGTCGTGCCGTTCCGTCTCGGGATCTTCCCGGAGGCGCACGCGTCGCTCGTCACCGCGCAGGAGCAGCTCGCGCGCCGTCGCGAGCAGTGCCGGGTCGAGGTGGCGGGCGCGAAGAACCCCGCGCGTGAGCTCGCGCGCCGGATCGGGCGCACGATCCCGATCGTGCACGGTGGGGGCGCGCTCGGCGGCGTGGCGGCCCGCCGCTGGAAGTGCGACATCAACGAGAACGCCAAGGCACCGGCGTTCTGGGCCGCGTACCCGGAGGCCAACCACAACGAGATCTGCGGGTGGGGCCAGCACGGCGACGTGACCCGCCAGGTCATGACCCTGATCCAGCTCCGCCACGGCTACGAGCACGAGCGGCTCGCCCAGCAGATCGCGATCACGCGGGACATGGTGGAAGAGGTCTTCGTGCAGGTCCTCGAGGTCGAGGCCGAGGGCGAGAGCAGGCTCGCGCAGGTCCTCGACCTCATCTACCTCGGGACGTGGGCGAGCACGTACCTCGCCCTCGACAACGACGTCGACCCCGGGCCGATCGACGCGATCGCGCAGCTCAAGGCCGCTCTCGGCGCCACCGAGCGATAGCATCGCCACCAGGTCGGGCCTGCCCTGCTCGCATGCGAGCAGGGAGAGGGCTGTCACCTGGTGATCCGGGCCGACTCCTCGTGAATCCCGCGCGGCCCGTGGCGTTGCCCGGTCGCACCCGAACACAGGAGTCATCCATGACGCAGACCATCTCCACCACCCCCGTCCGCCCCGGCGGCTCGGAGCCCGACTTCAAGGTCGCGGACCTCTCGCTCGCGGACTTCGGTCGCAAGGAGATCGAGCTCGCCGAGCACGAGATGCCGGGCCTGATGGCGATGCGGGAGCGCCACGGCGCGTCGAAGCCGCTCGCCGGCGCGCGCATCACGGGATCGCTGCACATGACGGTGCAGACGGCAGTGCTCATCGAGACCCTCACCGCGCTCGGCGCCGAGGTCCGATGGGCGTCCTGCAACATCTTCTCGACGCAGGACCACGCGGCCGCGGCGATCGCGGTCGCCGGGGTGCCGGTGTTCGCGTGGAAGGGCGAGACCCTCGACGAGTACTGGTGGTGCACCGAGCAGGCGCTGCGGTGGCCCGCCTCCGCCGATGGATCGGGCGGTGGCCCGAACATGATCCTCGACGACGGGGGGGACGCGACCCTCGTCGTGCACAAGGGCCTCGAGTACGAACGCGCCGGTGCGGTCCCCGCGCCGACCGACGGCGACTCCGAGGAGTGGCGCGTCGTCCTCGGTCTCCTGGCGAAGCTGCAGGAGGAGGACAACCGGATCTGGCACCGCATCTCCGAGGGGATCCTCGGTGTCACCGAGGAGACGACGACCGGTGTGCACCGCCTGTACCAGATGCAGGAGTCGGGCTCGCTGCTCTTCCCGGCGATCAACGTGAACGACTCGGTGACGAAGAGCAAGTTCGACAACCTGTACGGCTGTCGGCACTCGCTCGTCGACGGCATCTGCCGCGCGACCGACGTCATGCTCGCCGGGAAGGTCACGGTCGTCTGCGGCTACGGCGACGTCGGCAAGGGATGCGCACAGTCGCTGCGCGGCCAGGGCGCGCGCGTCGTGGTGACGGAGATCGACCCGATCTGCGCGCTGCAGGCGGCCATGGAGGGCTACGAGGTCGTGACGCTCGAAGACGTCGTGGAGACCGCTGACCTGTTCGTCACCGCGACCGGCAACAAGAACATCATCACCGCTGCCCACATGGCGCGGATGAAGCACAACGCGATCGTCGGGAACATCGGTCACTTCGACAACGAGATCGACATGGCGGGGCTTGCCGACGTCCCGGGCATCAAGCGTGACGGCATCAAGCCCCAGGTCGACGAGTGGGTGTTCCCGCCCGATGGCGACCGCCCCGGCCACTCGATCATCGTGCTCGCCGAAGGGCGCCTGCTGAACCTCGGCTGCGCGACCGGTCACCCGAGCTTCGTGATGTCGAACAGCTTCACGAACCAGGTGCTCGCGCAGGTCGAGCTGTTCACGCACCAGGACTTCTACGAGCCGAAGGTGTACACGCTGCCGAAGCACCTCGATGAAGAGGTGGCCCGTCTGCACCTCGACAAGCTCGGGGTGAAGCTCACGACGCTCTCCGAGGACCAGGCCAGCTATCTCGGGATCCCGGTGAACGGTCCGTACAAGCCCGACCACTACCGGTACTGACCCGCACGGGCGACCCGCGCGCCACTGTCACACCGCCGCCGTACCGTCGAACGGTGCGGACGACGCTGCTGCAGACGCTCCTTCCCCTGACGTGCCCCGGGTGCGGCGCGCCGGGTGAGCCCACCTGCGCGCGCTGCGCGGAGGCGCTGTCCCCGGCCCCGAGCGCGCCCCCTCCGGCGTCGGTCGACGCGTGGTGTGCGGCGTACGCGTACGAGGGCGTGGCCCGCGAGCTCGTCGCGCGCGTGAAGTACCGCGGCGCGCACGCCGCAACCGCGTTCCTGGCGGAGTCGATGGCACCCCTCGTGTCCCCGCCGCTTCCCCACGTCGTCACGTGGGCACCGACGACGCCGGCTCGACGCCGCCAGCGCGGGTTCGACCATGCCGAGCTCCTCGCCCGCGCCGTGGCGAGCCTCGTGCATCGGCCGGTCCGTCGGCTGCTGACCCGGGTGCCCGGACCCGCCCAGACCGGCCTCCCGGCGGCCGCGCGGCGCCGGGGCCCGGTGTTCGCCGCTCGAGGCCGCATCCCGGCGTCGGTGCTGCTCCTGGACGACGTCGCGACCACGGGCGCAACCCTGTCCGCCGCGGCTGTGGCCCTTCGCGCCCGCGGGGCGAGCACCGTGGTGGCGCTGACTGCGGCCCGCACTCCCGGCCGATGACCCCGGAGCGGGAGCGCCGGATCGCCCGTACACTGCGCGGCACATGGATGTGAGCGTGCGGGCCCACAACGTCGACCTCACCGACTCGGTCCGCGCGATGGCGCAGCGCAAGCTCTCGGCGCTCGAGCGCATCGTGCACGACGTCTGGCGCGTCGAGCTCGACTTCGCCGACCAGCGCAACCCGCGGGTCTCCGATCACACCCGGTGCTCGGCGCGGGTGCATCTGCGCCGGGGACTGCTCACCGCGCACGCGTCGGCGCCGAACCCGGAAGCCGCGCTCGACCAGTGCATCACGAAGCTGCGCCACCAGGCCGAGCGCACGAAGGGTCGGCGTGTGAACGCTCGCGTCCGCGGCAGCCTCTAGCCGACGATCACGAGCCTCGCCGGCGCGCGACGAGCACGTTGTCCTCGTCGAACACCTTCTTCCAGTCCCCGGTCCCGAGGATCTGCTCGAGCTCCTGCTGGTCCTCCAGTCCGAGCGCGACGCGATCGATCGCGAGCCAGTCGACGTCGTCGGGATCGTCGGTGTCGCGGTCCTGGTAGCCCCAGTTGCTCGCGCGCCACGGGTTCGGGAACGTGTAGATCGACTCGCGCCCGCTGAGCTGCGGCACGAAGGTGAAGACCGCGCTGACCGAGGCGTCGTCGGGGACGGCGTCGATGGCGGCGCGCTTCGCGTCGAGACGCGAGTCGGCATCGGGTGGCCACCAGCCGCCGCGGTACTCGGTGCCGATCGGCGACGGGCCCCATGCGAGGGTCGACGCGAGCGCGCAGGCCAGCACGAACGCGGGGAGCAGCCAGCGGGTCACGCCGCCGATGCGGCGCACGAGGAAGGCGATCGCCTCGATGGATGCGATCGCGACCGCCGCGAGCGGGATCGCGACGTAGTGGAACGTGATCTCCCTCGTCCACGACGCGTCGCTCAAGACGTCGGCTCCGAACTGCGGGAGCCCGAGGAGGAGCGCGCCCGGTGCGAGCAGGGCCGTCAGGCCGAACGGTGCGAGCAGCTTCCACACGAGCTCGCCGCTCTCCGACGACAGCACGCGCGAGGTGATGCTGCCCGGGTCTCGGAAGGCAGTCTCGAGCACGCCGCTCGGTGAGCCGCCCACACCCGAGTACAGGTTCTCGTAGTGCGCGGGGTGGCCCGAGACGAGGGGGAGGAGCACTTGGGTCACGGCGAGGAACCACAGTGCCGCGACCCCGGCGGTGATCAGGCCCGCGCGTCGATCGCCGGGCTGGTGGCGGGGGCGGAACGCGATGACGAGCCCGAGCACCAGGAGCACCAGCGCGAGGTCCTCCTTGAACGACACGGCGAGGACTGCCCAGCACGCGAACCAGCCCCAGGATCGGCGTACGGCGCACAGGTAGGCGCAGAGCAACGGCGTGATCGCGATCGACTCGGGATGGAAGAGCTCCCACGACAGGAACTGCAACGCGGGGTGCAGCAGGAACGCGGTCGCGAGCGCGGCTGCGGCCCACGGCGAGAGCGACCGGTGGCGGCCCAGCAGGTAGAGCGGCACCGCGCCGAGCGCGAGCACGGCGACCTGCACCACGTTCAGGAAGTCGGGGCCGGCGCCGAGCCACGACGCCGGGGCGAAGAGGTAGAAGCCGAACGTCGCGTGATGGCCGAACACGGGCAGGCCGCGCACGGTGATGAAGTCGTGCCCGCGGGCGAGGAGCCACACCGCCTGGTCGTAGATCCCCATGTCGAAGTCGACCGACCAGAAGCGGTCCTGCCGGCGCACGACCAGGAGCGCGAACGTCAGCACCCAGATCGCGATCGCGACCCCGAGCGCGATCGCCGCGGGATGGGTTCGCCCGAGGCGCCGCCCGGCACGGGTCGCGATCCCCGGCGTCGCGGTGGTGGTCACGACGCGCATGCTGGCAGACCGGACGGTTCCCACTGAGTCGGCGCGGTGAGGCGGCGTGGGGACGGGGGAGGCCCGCCGGTAGGATCGTCGGAGTCATGGGTGTCTTTCAGAAGCTTCTGCACGCGGGCGAGGGCCGAAAGCTCAAGCTCCTCGAATCGCTGGTGCCCGAGATCAGCTCGCTCGAGCCCGAGATGGAGCGACGCAGCGACGACGAGCTGCGAGCCCTCACTGCCGGGTTCCGCGAGCAGCTCGATCGTGCCGGCGACAGCACGAGTGGGCGCGAAGCCCGGATCGACGCGCTCGACGACCTCCTCCCGGAGACGTTCGCGACCGTGCGCGAGGCGGGCCGGCGCACGCTCGGGCAGCGCCACTTCGACGTGCAGCTCATGGGTGGCGCCGGGCTGCACTTCGGCTGGGTCGCCGAGATGAAGACGGGGGAGGGCAAGACCCTCGTCGCCACGCTGCCCGCGTACCTGAACGGCCTGCTGGGCGAGGGCGTCCACCTCGTGACGGTCAACGACTACCTCGCCAAGCGCGACTCCCAGTGGATGGGCCAGATCTACCGCTTCCTCGGGATGGACGTCGGCGTGGTGCTGCCGCAGATCGACGACTGGAACGCGAAGCGCGCCGCGTACGCCGCCGACATCACGTACGGCACCAACAACGAGTTCGGCTTCGACTACCTGCGCGACAA
>JBBDWT010000205.1:0-1893 GCA_040902705.1 Acidimicrobiia bacterium
GGGTGGGAGCGCTCGGCTCCCGCCTCTCATCCGGTCGGGAGACCTTACGCGTCTTGCGGGCAGGTGTCACGCGGTCGCTTCTGTCCGGGTGCACGTCAACTTTGTGAGGACGGGCCGGCGCTGAGCGTGGCGATGCGTTATCTTTCGGCTCTGATAGCCGAAAGGAGGACCCATGCCGGACGATCGCGAAGCCCCCGCCCACGTCATCGAGGCCCTGGCCGCCCTGACCTCGCCCCGACCGATGCGCCGAGGCTCGGTCTCGGTGCGCCGCATGAGGTGCAACAGGGCCGGCTGCGCGTGCGCCAGCGACCCCGAACGGCGCCACGGCCCCTATGTCAGCCTCACGCGAGGGGTCGCGGGCAGCACCCGGTCGCGCCTGCTGACGGGCGAGCAGGCCGACCTCGCGCGCGCCCAGGTGGCGACGGGCCGGCGGTTCCGCGAGCAGGTGGAGGCGTACTGGCGGGCCTGCGAGCGATGGGCCGACGCCGAGCTGGGGGCCGAGGGGGCCCAAAGGGGGGGCTCCGGGAGGCCTTCGACACGCAGCTCGTCGCGGAGGTCGCGGCGCTGATCGGGCCCGGAGCTGCCCGGGGCCTGGACCTCGGGGCCATCGAGACCGCGGCCCGCCGGCGCGCCCTGTGGGTGGCGGCGCGCGCGGTCGAGCGGTGTCTGGACGCGGACACGTCCGACCACGCGGGGCCGACCCTGCCCTGCGCGTGCGGCGCCTTGGCCCGCTACGCCGGGCGGCGGGCCAAGGCGTTCACGACGGCGCTGGGCGAGCTGACCCTGTCGCGCGCCTGGTACCACTGCGACGCCTGCGGGCACGGCACCTGCCCGCGCGACCGGGCGCTGGGCGTCGCGGGCACGTCGCTGTCACCGGCGGTCACGCGCATGGTGGGGCACGCCGCGGCCATGGTCAGCTTCGCGGAGAGCAGCGAGCTGATCGACGAGCTGGCCGGCGTCAGCGTCGATGCCAAGCAGGTCGAGCGGACCGCGGAGGCGCTCGGTCGCGAGATCACGCAGGACGAGCGGGACGTCGTCGAGGAGGCCCCCCCGTCGGCACCGGTGATGTACCTGGGCATGGACGGCACCGGCGTGCCCATGCGCGCCTCGGAGCTCGTCGGGCGCGCGGGGAAGCGGCCCGACGGCACCGCGGGGACGCGCGAGGTCAAGCTGGTCACGGTGTGGACCGCGGAGGGCCGCGACGCGAAGGGCATCCCCGTCCGTGACCCGGGATCGGTGAGCTGCTCGGCGGCCATCGAGAGCGCCGCCACCCATGACACCGACGCCGCACCCTCGGTGTTCGCCCGGCGGGTCGAGCGCGAGGCGCGGCGGCGCGGCCTCGACGTGGCCACCCGCTGCGCGGTCATCGGCGACGGCGCCCCCTGGATCTGGGGCATCGCGGGCGAGCTGTTCCCGGGAGCCGTCGAGATCGTCGACCTGTTCATGCGAAGCAGCACCTCAGCGATGTGGCCAAGGCCATCTACGGGCCGACGAGCGACCTGGGCCGGCAGTGGGCGAGGGAGCGTCATGCGCAGCTCGACGACGGCATGCTCGACGAGCTGCTCGACGAGCTGCGCGTCCACGCCGACGCGAGCGACGAGGCGCGCAGGTGCCTGGGATACGTCGAGACCAACCGCCAGCGCATGCGCTACCCGGAGTTCCGCGCCCAGGGCCTGTGCGTCTCCTCGGGCGTCGTCGAGGCCGGCTGCAAGGTCGTGGTCGGCACCCGCCTCAAGCGTGCCGGCATGCACTGGACCCTCGCGGGTGCAGATGCCATCATCGCGCTCCGCTGCTGCCAGCTCAGCGGGCGCTTCGACGCCTTCTGGGAACGGCGATCACGGGCGGCCCGGGCGGCCGCCGCGTGAGGTCATCTCACAAATCTGACGTGCACCC
>JBBDWT010000206.1:0-1876 GCA_040902705.1 Acidimicrobiia bacterium
CCCGGCGCCACCGCCGGGTTCGCAAGAAGGTGCGCGGTACCGCGACCCGTCCGCGCCTGGCGGTGTTCCGTTCCAGCAAGCACGTGTACGCGCAGGTCGTCGACGACGTCGCGGGCCGCACGATCGCGTCCGCGTCGACGATCGAGGCCGAAGGCCGCGGTGCCACCAGCTCCACGGTGGACGCCGCGAAGGCAGTCGGCAAGCGAATCGGTGAGCGTGCCAAGGCCGCCGGGATCGAAGCGGTCGTGTTCGACCGCGGCGGGTTCCGGTACCACGGCCGCGTCGCCGGTGTGGCCGAGGGTGCCCGCGACGCGGGCCTTCGGTTCTAGAGAAGTCCCGCGGTACAGGAAGTAGGAGTCAGCAGATGGCAGAAGGCCAGCTCGAAGAGCGGGTGATCGCGATCAACCGCGTCGCCAAGGTTGTCAAGGGCGGCCGGAGGTTCTCGTTCACCGCCCTCGTCGTCGTGGGCGACGGCCAGGGCAACGTCGGCCTCGGCTACGGCAAGGCCAAGGAGGTGCCGGCCGCGATCCAGAAGGGGATGGAAGAGGGTCGCAAGAACGTCTTCTCCGTGCCCCTGGCCGGCTCGACCATCACGCACGTGAACCTCGGTGTGCACGACGCGGCACGCGTCCTGCTGAAGCCTGCTGCGCCCGGAACCGGTGTGATCGCCGGTGGTGCCGCGCGCGCGATCCTCGAGGCCGCCGGTGTCCACGACGTGCTCGCGAAGTCGCTGGGTTCGTCGAATGCCATCAACGTGTCGCGGGCGACCATCGCCGGCCTGCGCACGCTGCGACGCCCCGAGGAGATCGCTCGACTGCGGGGCAAGTCGCCCGAAGAGGTGTCGACCGCCGGGATGCTCCGCGCCTACAAGGAGCGCAACAGCCCGAAGCCCGAGATCACCGAGGTCGCGTGACATGGCGACGACGTTGAAGGTCACCCAGGTTCGTTCGGCCATCGGCACCAAGCCGAAGCAGCGCGGCACGCTGCGGGCGCTGGGGCTGCGCCGCATCAACCACACGGTGGAGCTCCCCGACCGCCCCGAGATCCGCGGGATGGTCGCCAAGGTCCCCCATCTTGTGACCGTCGAAGAGATCGGGAACTAGGAAGGCCTGGCAAGATGCTGAAGCTGCACGATCTGAAGCCCGCTCCCGGCTCCAAGCGCGACGCGCGCCGAGTCGGTCGCGGCATCGGCGGGAAGGGTGGCAAGACCGCAGGCCGAGGCTCGAAGGGCCAGGGCGCCCGTGGTTCTGTCGCGGCTCGTTTCGAAGGTGGTCAGACACCGATCTCGCGGCGCACACCGAAGGCGAAGGGCTTCCGCAACCCGTTCCGTGTCGAGTACCACGTCGTGAACCTCTCCACGCTCGAGACCTTCGATGCCGACGCCGTCGTCGACCCCGACTCGTTGCGCGCGCGCGGGCTCGTCGCCAAGCGCGGCCTGGTGAAGGTGCTTGCCCGCGGTGAGCTCACCAAGAAGCTGACGGTGAAGGCGCACGGATTCTCCGCTGCCGCGAAGACCGCGATCGAGAGCGCGGGTGGATCGGTCGAGGTGCTCCCGCCGCCGTGGGGTGACCGTCGTCCTCCGGCCGGGGGCAACAACGCCCTGACCAATCGGTAGGCTGGGCGGCCATGCTCTCACGGCTCCGGAACATGTTCCGGGTCCCCGACCTGCGGAACAAGATCCTGTTCACGCTGGCGATCGTCGGGATCTATCGATTCGGCGCGCACCTCCCGGTGCCGTACGTCGACTTCTCGGCCATCAAGACGCTTCAGGACAACGCGAACAACAGCGGTGTCGTCGGGTTCCTCGACCTGTTCTCCGGTGGCGCGATCACCAACGTCGCGATCTTCTTCCTCGGGATCATGCCGTACATCACGG
>JBBDWT010000207.1:0-3197 GCA_040902705.1 Acidimicrobiia bacterium
TTCTTCGAGATGCTCGGCAACTTCAGCTTCGGCGACTACTTCAAGACCGAGGCGATCACGTGGGCGTGGGAGCTGGTGACGGAGGTGCTCCAGCTCGATCGCGACCGGCTGTGGGTCACGGTCCACGTCTCCGACGACGAAGCGGCCGCGATCTGGCGCGACGAGGTGGGAGTCCCCGCCGAGCGGATCCAGCGCCTCGACGAGGACAACTTCTGGCGCATGGCCGACACCGGGCCGTGCGGCCCGTCGTCCGAGATCTTCTGGGACCTCGGTCCGGAGTTCGGAGCCGAGGGAGGTCCGGCGGTCGACGAGAACCGCTACGTCGAGATCTGGAACCTCGTCTTCATGCAGTTCGACCAGCGGCCCGAAGGGCGGGTGCCGCTGCCCAGCCCGAGCATCGACACGGGCGCGGGCCTCGACCGGTGCCTCGCGGCGCTCCAGGGCGTGCCGACCGTCTGGGACACCGACATCTTCCGCCCGCTGGTCGCCGCGGCCGAGCGCGCGACCGGCGTCGAGTACGGGGGCTTCCCCGGCACCGATCGCGACGTGTCGCTCCGCATCCTCGCCGAGCACGGCCGCGCGATGGCGTTCCTGGTCGCGGACGGCGTGGTGCCCTCCAACGAGGAGCGTGGCTACGTCCTGCGTCGGATCATCCGGCGAGCGGTGCGACACGCGTTCCTCCTCGGCGCGACCGACGCGATCACCCCTGCGCTCACCGACGCCACGGTGAACGTGATGGGGGCGGCGTATCCCGAGCTCGAGCGCGCCCGTGAGTCGATCGAGCGCACCGTACGCCGGGAAGAGGAGCGGTTCCGCCAGACGCTCGAGCGCGGCCTCGACATGCTCGACGACCTCGTGCGCCAGGGCGACATCAGCGGCAAGGACGCGTTCTTCCTGCACGACACGCTCGGTTTCCCGATCGACCTCACGGGCGAGATCGCCGGAGAGCGCGGACGCGGCGTCGACCTCGAGGGGTTCCAGGAGCGGATGGCCGACCAGCGCGCTCGCGCGCTCGAGGCTCACCGCGCGTCAGGCGTCCACGCCGCGCCGGCGACCGACGCGTACCGCGAGCTCCTCGACGAGATCGGCCCGGTCGAGTTCACCGGGCGCAGCGAGCTCGAGACGAAGGCGAAGGTGCGGGGGCTCGTGCGCGACGGCACGCGCGTCTCGTCGGTCGACGCCGGCGACGGTGCGACGCAGGTGGGGATCGTCCTCGACCGCACCCCGTTCTACGCGGAGTCCGGTGGTCAGGTGGGTGATACCGGGACGATCACGACCGACGACGGCGCGGTGGTCGCCGTCGTCGACACCCAGTACGGCCTCCCCGATCTCGTGGTGCACCACGGTGAGGTACTGGAGGGCACGATCACTGAGGGCGCCGAAGCCACCGCGCAGGTCGACGAGGTGCGGCGCGACCGCATCCGCCGCAACCACACCGCCACGCACCTCCTGCACTGGGCGCTGCGCGAGGTCCTCGGCACCGACGTCAAGCAGGCCGGCTCGCTCGTCGCGCCCGACCGGCTGCGCTTCGACTTCAGCTACCACGAGGCGCTCACCGCCGAGCAGCTCGAGCGGGTCGAGGACCTCGCGAACGCCGAGGTGCTCACGAGCGCGCCGGTGCGCCACTACGAGACGACGAAGGAGCACGCGGAGGAGCTCGGCGCGATCGCGTTCTTCGGCGACAAGTACGGCGACCTCGTGCGGGTCCTCGAGGCCGGCGAGCACTCCCTCGAGCTCTGCGGCGGCACCCACGTGCACTCACTCGGGTTCATCGGCCCGATCAAGATCCTCAGCGAGGGGTCGATCGGCGCGAACCTCCGACGCATCGAGGCGCTGACCGGTGATGGCACGCTCGCGTTCTTCCGCGACGCGGAGCACGCGCTGGCGCGCTCGGCCGAGCTGCTCAAGGTCGGCCGCGCGGAGGTGCCCGAGCGGGTCGAGCGCCTGATGGCCGAGGTCAAGCAGCTTCGCGGCGAGCTCGACGACGAGCGCGCCCGGCAGGCGGTGTCGGAGTCCGGCGACCTCGCGGCGGCCGCGGTCGACGGGATCGTCGTGGCGCGTCGCGACGGGCTGACCAACGACACCTTGCGGAAGCTCGCGCTCGCCACGCGCGACGCGCTCGGCTCCGGTGTCGTCGCGCTCGCCGGTCTGACCCCCGACGGGCAGAAGGCGGCCGTGGCGGTGGCGGTGACGAAGGACCTCGTCGCGGGGGGTGTCGCCGCCGGCGCCATCGCCGGCGACGCCGCGCGCGCCGTCGGGGGCGGCACGGGGAAGCAGCCCGACGTCGCGGTCGGCGGTGGGCCGAAGGCCGACGCGATCGACGAGGCGCTGGCGCTGCTCACCACGGGTGCGGCGGCTGCGGTCGCCGCCCGCACGGCTGCGTCCTGAGGTCCCGGTGGCGCGGCTGCTCGGAGTGGACCTGGGAACGCGCCGCATCGGCCTCGCGGTCTCGGACGCCACCGGCACCCTCGCGAGCCCGCTGACGATCCTCGAGCGGGCGTCCGACCACGCCACTGACCACACCAGCCTCCTGGGCATCGCCCGTGACGAAGGTGCGGAGGGGATCGTCGTCGGCCTGCCCCGCTCCCTGTCCGGCGACGACGGGCCGGCCGCCCGTGCGGCCCGGGACGAGGTGGAGGAGCTGCGCCACATGGCCGGGAGCGGGCTCCCGGTCGAGCTCCACGACGAGCGGTTCACGACCGTGACCGCCACGCGCCGCCTCCACGAGACGCGCCGGGGCCGCTCGAAGCGCGAACCTGTCGATGCCGCCGCTGCGGCTGAGATGCTCCAGTCGTACCTCGACGCCGTCGACGCGGGGCGACGCGCCCGGAGGACACGTTGAACGATCGCCAACCACCGCCGCCCGGAAGCCGTCCGCGCCGCCCCGGACCTCCCATGTCCGGCGCGCCACGGGGATCTGGCCCGCCGCGCCCGCCGCGCGCGCCCGGCCCGCCCGGTGACCCTCGCGGTCAGGATGCGCCACCTGCCGATCCGCGCCGCGGCGGGCCCCGTCCGCCCGCTCCGCCCGCTCCGAGTGGTCGACCCCCGCGCACCGGCCCACCGCCGAGAAGCGGCGGTCGTGGTCGCGCTCCGACACCCGCGATGCCGGCCGCGCCGCATCCGTCGGAGGCGCCGACGCAGGAGATCGGTGCCGTGGGGGGCACGCGGCGCGAGCGGCAGCAGGCCGCGAACGGGCG
>JBBDWT010000207.1:3207-12910 GCA_040902705.1 Acidimicrobiia bacterium
GCCCCGCGGAGGGCGCTCCGAGCGCGCGCCGCGTGAGCGGCGACGGGGGCTACGCGTCTTCATCGTGCTCGCGATCATCCTCCTCCCGTTCATCCTCGGTGTCGCATGGTTCGCGTACCAGCTGCGCCCGGGGTCCGACGGGCCCACGGTCAAGGTCGAGGTCACGCGCGGGATGGGGAACGGCGAGGTCGCCGACCTGCTGGCGAACAAGGGCGTGATCGACTCCGCGCTCGCCTTCAAGGTATGGGCCACGGTGACCGGGGCCGGTCCGTTCGATGCCGGCACCTACCGGCTCAACCAGGGCCAGGGCATCCGCAGCGCGGTGAGCGAGCTCGACGAGGGCAAGCCGACGACGGTGCAGGCCGACAAGAAGCTGCTGCTCCCGCCCGGCCTGACGGTTGCGCAGATCGCGGCGCGCGTCGGCGCGCTCCCCGGCAAGAGCCCCGAGAAGTTCCTCGAGGTGGTCAGCTCGGGCACGATCCGGTCGAAGTACCAGCCTGCCGATCAGCCGTCGCTCGAAGGCTTCCTCTTCCCCGACACCTACTTCATCGGTGCGACCGAGAGCGAGGACAGCATCGTCCGTCGCCTCGTCGCGCGCTTCGACGAGATCGGCGACAAGGTCGGCCTTGCCAACGCGCAGGGTCTCACCCCGTACGAGGTGGTCGTGGCCGCGTCGCTGATCCAGACGGAGGCCGGCACCGCGGAGGACGCGCCGCTCATCTCGGCGGTGATCCGGAACCGGCTCGCCGACGGCATGCAGCTGCAGATCGACTCGACGCTCTGCTACGCGCGCCTCCAGAGCACCGGGAGCGGGTGCCCGCCGCCGCCGACCGACTCCGACAAGCAGATCGAATCGCCGTACAACACGTACCAGATGAGCGGGCTCCCGCCGACACCGATCTCGAGCGTGACCGAGGCGTCGCTCGTGGCGGCGCTCACGCCGGCCGATGTGCCGTACAAGTTCTACGTGATCGCGGAGGAGAACGGGAAGCACGCCTTCGCGACGACGCTCGAGGAGCACGACCGCAACGTTGCTGCGGCACGGGAGAAGGGCCTGCTGTGACCCCCGGTGGCGCGACGCGCGTCGCCGCCGTCATCGGGGATCCCGTCTCGCACTCGCGGTCTCCCGCGATCTTCAACGCGGCGTTCGCGGCCCGCGAGCTCGACTGGGTGTACGTCGCGTTCACGGTGCGCCGTGGTGAAGCCGCGCGTGCGCTCGACGGCGTGCGCGCGCTCGACATCGCCGGGCTCAGCGTCACCATGCCGCACAAGGCCGACGTCGCGGCGGCCTGCGACGAGCTGAGCCCGGCTGCGGCCGTGCTCGACGCGGTGAACGTGGTCGTCGCCCGGGATCGACGCCTGTTCGGCGACTCGACCGACGGTGAGGGGCTCGTCCGGTCGCTCCGCGACGAGGGGGTCGACCCGGCGGGCCGCCGGGTGCTGGTGCTGGGCGCGGGCGGCGCGGCGCGCTCGATCGTGCACGCGTTGGGGGCACACGGCGCGGCGGTGACGGTCGCGGCCCGGCGCCCCGAGGCCGCGGCGTCCGCGGCGGCCCTGGCGCCCGGCGCGGTCGCGGCGGTCCTCATGGACGCGACGGCGGACGCGACCGACGTGGGTGCACTCGTCGCCGCGAGCGAGGTCGTGGTGAACGCGACACCTCTGGGCATGCAGGGCGAACGCCCACCCTTCTCGGCCGACGCGATCGCCGGGTGCCGGCTCGTGCTCGACACCGTGTACCACCCGGCGGAGACACCCCTGCTCGCCGAGGCCCGGGCACGAGGCGTCGCGTGCGCGAACGGCCTCGGCATGCTCGTCCATCAAGCTGGGCTCGCGTTCGAGGCGTTCACCGGTGTGCCGGCTCCCCTCGAGGTGATGCGGGCCGCGGCGGTCGGCGCCTCGGGGACGTGACGGTCGTGCACGGGCCGGGTCGGTGCGGGCATGGTCCCCACCCTCGACGGCGCTGGTCTCTTCGACGGCTGCTGGGCGAGCCCGTGGACGGCAGCCGCGTTCGCGCTCTTCGCCGGTGTCCTGATCGTGCTCTCGGTGATCGACCTCCGGGACCACCGGCTCCCGCGATGCATCGTCGTCCCGGTCACGGGCGCGTCGCTCGCGCTGTTCGGTGGCGCGGCGATCACCGGTGGAGAGGCGCGCGCCCTCGCCCGGGCGCTGGTGTGCGCGCTCGCTGCCGGCCTCGTGTTCCTGGCCTTGCACGTCGCGTCGCCGCGGGGCATGGGCTTCGGCGACGTGCGCCTCGCCGGCTTGATCGGGCTCGACCTCGGCTGGCTCGGCGTCGAGGTCGCGTGCGCGGGCCTGGGGCTCGGTGTGGCGTCGGCCGCCGCGTTCAGTGCCCTGGTGGTCGTGACCGGCACGCGGTCGAGGCACGACGCGATCCCCCTGGGGCCGTTCCTGGCGGGCGGCGCGCTCGTCGCTATGGCAGCGGGTACACGGGTGGCGGCCACGTGGTCCGGATGAGAACAGAGCGGGGAAGCGCCACACCCCACCGGTAACCTTGACGCGTGCTGCGCTACCTGACTGCCGGTGAGTCCCACGGCCCTGCGCTGGTGGTGATCGTCGAAGGCCTCCCCGCCGGCCTCGCGGTCACCGTCGACGACATCGCGGGCGAGCTCGCCCGGCGCCGCCTGGGGTACGGGCGGGGCCCCCGCATGCGCTTCGAGCAGGACGAGCTCGAGCTCCTCGGCGGCATCCGTCACGGCCGGACGCTCGGCTCACCGGTCGCGATCATGATCCGCAACACCGAGTGGCCGAAGTGGCAGGAGGAGATGTCGCCCGCGCCGGGCGCGACCGAGAGGCCGCTCCGTCAGCCCCGGCCCGGCCATGCCGACCTGGTCGGCATGCAGAAGTACGGGTTCGACGACGCGCGCGACGTGCTCGAACGCGCGAGTGCCCGCGAGACCGCGGCGCGGGTCGCCGCGGGCGCGCTCGCCAAGCGGCTCCTGGCGACCCTCGGCGTCGAGGTGATCAGCCACGTCCTGGCCCTCGGCCCGGTGCGCGCCTCGACGGAGCGGCGCCCGAAGCCGGCCGACCTGGACGCCGTGGACGAGTCGGCGGTGCGCTGCTTCGATCCCGACGCCGAGGCGGCGATGATCGCCGCGGTGCAGGCGGCCGCGAAGGCGGGCGACTCGCTCGGCGGTGTGCTCGAGGTCCTCGGCTACGGCGTGCCGCCGGGTCTCGGGTCGCACGTCCACTGGGACCGACGCATCGACGGCCTCCTCGCCCAGGCGCTCATGAGCATCCAGGCGATGAAGGGCGTCGAGATGGGCGACGGGTTCGAGGTCGCCGCGAAGCCGGGGAGCGAGGCCCACGACGAGATCCTCTGGGACGACGAGACGTCGTCCTACCACCGCGAGTCGACGCGCGCGGGTGGCACCGAGGGCGGGATGACGACCGGCGATCTCCTCGTCGCGCGCGCGGCGATGAAGCCACTCGCGACGCTGAACCGACCGGTGCTGCGCACCGTCGATGTCGAGACCAAGGAGTCGACGGTCTCGTTCAAGGAACGTACCGACGTCACCGCGGTGCCCGCCGCCGGAGTCGTCGCCGAGACGATGGTCGCGCTGGTCCTGGCCGACGAGTCACTCCGCAAGTTCGGCGGTGACTCGGTGACCGAGATGGTGCGCAACCACGACGCCTATCTCGCATCGCTCGGATGACGGAGCTGGCGCCGCGGCGCCACCTCGTCCTGGTGGGCCTCATGGGTGCCGGGAAGACGACGGTCGGCGAGCGCTGCGCGGCCGACCTGGGCCGACCCTTCGTGGACACCGACGCCCTCGTCGAGGCCGCCGCGGCGCAGCGCGTGCACGAGATCTTCGCCCGTGAGGGCGAAGCGGGCTTCCGGAAGCGCGAGCGAGTCGCACTCGCAGACGCGTGCGCGTCGGTCGAACCGCTCGTGATCGCCTGCGGCGGTGGCGCCGTGCTCGACGCGAGGAACCGCGCCGCCATGCGCGGCACGGGCATCGTGGTCTGGCTGCGCGCGGCACCGGCGGAGCTCGCCGCGCGCGTCGGTGACGGGGACGGGCGACCGCTGCTCGCTGGCCGGTCGCCGATCGACACGTTGCGTCGCCTGGCCGAGCTGCGGGCCCCGGCCTACGAGGCCGCGGCGCACGTCGTCGTCGACACCGACGGCCTCGCGGTCGAAGCAGTTGCCCGGAGGGTGCTCGAGGAGGTCGACCGATGCGCCGTGTGAGCGTCGCGCTCGATCCGGCGTACGACGTCGTCATCGGCGCCGATGCGCGCCACGGCTTGGCCGAGGTGCTCGCGCCCTACCGGCGGGCCGCCGTCGTCTCGCAGGCCGCGATCCTCGACGCGGTCGGCGGCGCGCTGCGCTCGAAGGACGCCCTCGGCGACGATCCCTGGACCCTGACGATTGGCGACGGCGAGGCCGCGAAGTCGTTGACGACCGTCGAGACGCTGTGCCGCGAGCTGGCCCGCGGCGGGCTGCTGCGGGGCGACGTCGTCGTCGCCGTGGGCGGCGGTGTGGTCGGCGACACCGCGGGGTTCGCGGCGGCCGTCTACTACCGCGGCGTCGACCTCGTGCACGTGCCGACGACGCTCCTCGCCCAGGTCGACTCCGCGATCGGCGGCAAGACCGCAGTGAACCTCGCGGAGGGCAAGAACCTCGTCGGCGCGTTCCACCAGCCGGTGGCGGTGATCGCCGACACGACGCTGCTCTCCACGCTGGCGACCGCCGACCTCCGTAGCGGGCTCGGCGAGGTCGCGAAGTACGCGCTCATGCCCGAGGGCGCCGTCGTCGTCGACCTGCTCCGGCTGCGCACCGACGCGGTGCTGGCCCGTGATCCCGAGGTCCTCGCCGAGCTCGTGACCGCCTGCGTCCAGATCAAGGCGGAGGTCGTGGCCGGCGATCCCGACGAGCGCAGTGGACGGCGGGCGTCGCTCAACTACGGGCACACGCTCGCGCACGCGCTCGAGACGAGCGGCGACTACGGCCTCGCGCACGGCGAAGCCGTCGCGGTGGGCCTGGTCTTCGCCGTCAACCTCGCTCACGCGCTCGGGCGCGTCGGGCTCGACGTGGTCGATCGCGTCCACGGCGTCGTCGCCGGTCTCGGCCTCCCCGTCACCGTCCCCGGCGACGCCGACCGTGAGGAGCTCCTCGTGACCATGCGGCGCGACAAGAAGGCCAAGGGGAACCTCACGTTCGTGCTCCCTGGGCCTGACGGCCTCACGCTCGTCGACGACCCGTCGGCGCGCGCCCTCGACGCAGCGTTCACCGCAGTGGGAGCCTGACCGCGATGCTCATCCTGTTGCTCTCCGGGCCGAACCTGAACCTCCTCGGCACCCGAGAGCCCGAGATCTACGGCACCGCCACGCTCGACGACTGCGTCGCGGAGGCGCGGTCGGCGGCTGAGCGTGGCGGGCACACGCTGGAGCACGTGCAGTCGAACCATGAGGGCGAGCTCGTCGACGCCGTGCAGGGCGCCCGCGACCGCTGCGCGGCGATCGTGGTGAACCCCGGCGCGCTGACGCACTACTCGTACTCGCTTGCCGATGCGCTCGCGGCCTACGACGGGATCAAGATCGAGCTGCACCTCTCGAACCCGGCGTCACGAGAGGAGTGGCGTCGCGGTTCCGTCGTCGCGCCCTATGTCACGGCGACGGTCGCGGGCTTCGGCCGGCACGGCTACCGGTTGGCGGTGGAAGGCGTGGTGGAGCGCCTGGGGGACGCATGAGCCCGGGGGTCCCGACGCTCGAGAACCTCCCGCTGATGGACGTCGCCGGTCGCGCGGCACGCGTGCGCGACCAGCTCGAGGGCGCCGGGTATGACGCACTCCTCGTCACGCGGCTCCCGAACGTGCGGTATCTGTCCGGCTTCACCGGTTCGGCCGGGATGCTCGTCGTCGCGCCGGAGGAGCTCGTGCTCCTCACGGACGGCCGGTACGAGACGCAGTCGCGTGAGCAGCTCGAGGCGGCCGGCGTCGAGGCACGCGTCGAGATCGCGCCGGGCGGCGCCCAGAACCCGGTGCTCGCGCAGCTCGTCGCGCCGTACCCCCGCCTGGGGCTGGAGGCCCACGGGATCACGTGGGCGCAGCAGCGGGTCTGGGCAGGGGCGTTCACCGGAGTGACGCTGGTGGCGACGGAGGACGTCGTGGAGGGTCTGCGGCGAGTGAAGGAGCCCGGCGAGGTGGCGCGCGTGCACGCCGCGTGCGCGATCGCCGACGACGCGCTCGCGGCGACGCTCCCGATGCTGGCGGATGCGCCCACCGAGCGCGAGTTCGCGCTGGCGCTGGAGATCGAGATGCGCCGGCGTGGTGCGTCCGGCACGAGCTTCGACACGATCTGCGCGTCCGGGCCCAACGGTGCCCTCCCACACGCCCGCCCGAGCGAGCGGCGCGTCCAGCGGGGGGAGCTCGTGGTCATCGACTTCGGGTGCATCGTCGACGGGTACTGCTCCGACATGACGCGCACGGTCAGCGTCGGCGATCCCGGCCCCGAGGCGACGCGGATGTGGGACGTCGTGCGAGCGAGCCAGCAGGCCGGGCGCGAGGCGGTCGTGGCCGGTGTCGCGTGCGCGGAGGTCGACCGGGCGTGCCGCGAGGTGATCGACGCCGCCGGTTGGGGCGACGCGTTCTCGCACGGCACGGGTCACGGGGTCGGGCTGGAGATCCACGAGGCGCCGCGGGTGGCGAAGGCGTCCGGTGGTAGCTTGGACGCGGGCGTCGTCGTGACGATCGAGCCCGGCGTCTACCTCCCCGGCATCGGTGGCGTCCGTCTCGAGGACACCGTGGTCGTCACCGACGCGGGAGCCGATGCCCTCACGTCCTTCCCGAAGCACCTGTCGATCGAGAGCGCCGCTGCATGAACGTCTCCACCAACGACCTGAAGAACGGCATGGGGCTGAACCTGCCCGAGGGCCTGATGACGGTCGTCGAGTTCCAGCACGTCAAGCCGGGAAAGGGCGGCGCGTTCGTGCGCACGAAGCTCAAGAACTTCCGGACCGGCGCCGTGATCGACAAGACCTTCCGCGCCGACGAGAAGATCCCGCTCGCCATGATCGACAAGCGCGAGATGCAGTACCTGTACCGCGAGGGCTCGGCGCTGGTCTTCATGGACAACGACACCTACGACCAGCTCCACGTGCAGGCCGAAGCGTTGGGCGAGGCCGTGCGCTATCTCAAGGAGGGCGACTCGGCGATCCTCCCCGTCTACGAGAGCGAGGTCGTCGGGGTCGAGCTGCCCGCCGCCGTCGAGCTCACCGTCGCCGAGACCGAGCCGGGTGTGCAGGGTGACCGCGTCTCCGGTGCCCGCAAGCCGGCAACCCTCGAGACGGGGCTCGTGGTGCAGGTGCCACTCTTCATCGAGCCCGGTGAGGCCGTGAAGGTCGACACGCGCTCGGGGGAGTACCTCGCCCGAGCCTGACCATGGCTCCACGGCACGAAGCCCGTGAGCGCGCGCTCGAGCTCTGCTACGAGCTCGAGACCCGCAAGCTCGACGTCGACACGCTGCTGAGCGATCTCGCGGTCGCGCCCGACCCGTACACCGAGATGCTCGTGCGCGGCGTCGACGCGCATCGGGAGGAGATCGACGCGCTCCTCGGCGCGCGGTCGGAGCGCTGGGCGCTGGCACGCATGCCGGCGGTCGACCGCGCGGTCCTGCGCATCGGTGGTTACGAGCTCGGATGGGAGCCCGAGCTGTCGACCGCGATCGTCATCGACGAGGCGGTGGAGCTCGCCGGGCGGTACTCGACCGCCGACTCGGGGCGGTTCGTGAACGCACTGCTCTCGCGCATGGCCGAGGACCTACGGCCGTGATCCTTCCGCGGGCAGAGCCTGCACCGACCGAACGGATCGAACCGACCGAACCGATGGAGCCGACCGCCTCGGTCGCCTCGGTCGCGCCGGTCGAGATCGAGGAGCCGGAGGTCGACGACGTCGCCGTCACCGACAAGCCGTGGATCGTGATCGTGTGGAACGACCCGGTGAACCTGATGTCGTACGTGGTGCTGGTCTTCCAGGAGCTCTTCGGCTACTCGCGCGAGAAGGCGACGCGCTTGATGCACCAGGTGCACTACGAGGGCAAGGCTGCCGTGTCCTCCGGTGCGCGGGAGAAGGCGGAGGCCGACGTCGCTCGGCTCCACGCCCGGGGTCTCTGGGCGACCATGGAGCACCCGGGGTGAGTCGCCGCTTCGTGAGGAGGGGCGCCGCCGTCGTCGCCAGCTTCTCGGCCCCCGAGATCGAGCTGCTCGGCACCTGGGTCCCCGAGCAGCTGCGCGCCGTCTACGAGTCGGACGACAGTGCCGACGCCGCTCGCCAACGCCTCTTCCCGCGTGCGTACCTCGATCCCACCGAGGAGTCCGCGGAGCAGGAGTGGCAGGCGCTCGTGTACCCCGACCTGCTGCGGAGCCGGCTCGAGAGCCTGGCCCGCATCCTCGGCGTCCTCGACGCGCCCGAGCGGGGCAAGCGGGGTCTGCTGACCGTGGAGCTCGGTCCCGACGACGTGCCGGCGCTGCTCGGCGTCCTCAACGACACCCGCCTCGCGCTCGGGACGATCCTCGACGTGACCGATGACACGGAGCTCGCCGAGCTCGACCCCGACGACCCTTCGACGCAGGTGTCGATGATCTACGTCTGGCTCACGCACATCGAAGGTGAGCTCGTCGACACGTTGCTGGGCGAGCTCCCCGACTAGTTTCGAGCGGCGCTCGGGACCGGGCAGCCGAGCGTCCCGTAGGGCGATCGCACGTCTCGTGCAGTCAGCACGCGCGACCAGGATGAGGAGCATCTGCAGTGGGATACCTCGACGGCAAGACGATCGCGGTCACCGGCGCGGGCCGGGGGATCGGGCGTGCGGTAGCGCTCGCGTGCGCAGCCGCGGGCGCGAACGTCGTCGTCAACGACTACGGCGTCGGGATCGACGGTGCGGACCCGACGAGTGAGATCGCCGACGCGGTCGTCGCCGAGATCACCGCCGCCGGCGGCAAGGCCGTCGCGGTCGCCGACTCGGTCACCACCATGGAAGGCGGCGCACGGATCGTGCAGACCGCGGTCGACACGTACGGCCGGATCGACGGCGTCGTGTGCGTCGCCGGGATCCTGCGCGAGCGGATGCTCTTCAACATGTCCGAAGAGGAGTGGGACCCGGTCATCGAGACGCACCTCAAGGGCACGTTCACCGTGTTCCGCGCGGCTGCACCCCTCATGCGGGCCCAGAAGTCCGGCACGATGATCGGCTTCACGTCGGGTGCGTTCGCCGGCAGCGTCGCCCAGGCCAACTACAGCGCGGCCAAGGGCGGCATCGTGTCGCTGACCCGCAGCGCCGCGCTCGGGATGCAGAAGTACGGCGTCACCGCGAACGTCATCGCACCCGTGGCGAAGAGTCGCATGTCGGGCAACGTCCCCTTCGGCATCGAGATGGGTGAGCCCGAGGACGTCGCGCCGATGGTCGTGTTCCTCCTCGGCGACGCCGCCCGCAACGTCACCGGCCAGGTGTACACGGCGAACGGCGGCAAGATCGGCGTCTGGAACCAGCCGGTCGAGGTGCGCGAGATGACCAAGGACGGCCGCTGGACGCCCGAGGAGATCGCCGAGCGCTTCGACGAGGTCGGCCAGGAGCGGATGCCGATGCTCGACCGGCTCGAGGCGATGGCGAAGGCCGCCGCGAGCGGAGACAAGCCGAACCAGTAGACCGACGCGGCGCGCGTCGGATCGCGTGTCGCCGCGCCGCGGTCTTC
>JBBDWT010000208.1:0-12830 GCA_040902705.1 Acidimicrobiia bacterium
TGCCCAAGAACCTCCTCGCCGGGATGTTCAACTTCGAGAAGCGCGAGTTCTTCGAAGGTGCGCCCGAGGAGACCGGCCCGGTCAAGGTCCAGTTCTGAGCGCGCGGCAGCGGCGCATCGGCGCCGCGCGGCAGCACGAGACGCCTGAGCAGAGCACGTGAGCACCGGAGCATCGAGCGTCGCGCCGCAGCCCGCCGCGCGCACCGACTTCTACAAGGAGATCCGCCGCAACAAGTGGCGGACGTTCCTGATCCTCGCCTCGTTCGTCGTCCTCATCGTGATCGCGGGGATCGCCGTCGACCTGCTGCTCGGCTTCGGGATCGCCGGAGTGGTGATCGCGTTCGTCGTCGCCCTCGGGCTGGCGTTCATCTCGTACTTCAACTCCGACAAGATCGCCCTGATGGTCACGGGCGCGAAGCCCGCTGACGGTCCCGAGTACCAGCGGTACCACAACGTGGTGGAAGGGCTGTGCATCGCCGCCGGACTGCCGAAGCCGCGGCTGTACGTGATCCAGGACTCCGCCCCGAACGCGTTCGCGACCGGACGCAACCCGAAGCACGCGGCGCTCGCGGTCACGACGGGTCTGCTCCAGGTCATGAACCGCGTCGAGCTCGAGGGCGTCGTCGCACACGAGCTGTCGCACGTGAAGAACTACGACATCCTCGCGTCCACCGTCGCCGTGACCGCCGTCGGCACGATCGCGCTCCTGTCCGACATCGGGCTGCGCTTCTGGATCTTCGGCGGGCGCTCCCGCGACGACTCGAACAACGCCGGCCCGGCCGGTGCGGTCATCGCGATCATCGCCATCGCGTTCCTCGTCCTGGCGCCGGTCGCGGCGCAGCTCATGCAGTTCGCGATGAGCCGGAAGCGTGAGCTCCTCGCCGACGCCACCGGCGTGCAGCTGACGCGCTATCCGCCGGGGCTCCTGTCGGCATTGAAGAAGCTCCAGACCGACAAGGCGGTCGTGCACCACGCCACTCGCGCGACCGCGCAGCTCTGGATCGAGTCCCCCCTCGACCGCGAGGGAGACAAGAAGGGCGCGTGGCTCAACCGCCTGTTCGACACCCACCCCCCGCTCGACGAGCGCATCAAGATCCTGGAGTCGATGTGAAGCTGCACCGGCGTCCCGTCGTTGGGGTGCTCGCCGCGCTTGCCGTTGCGGGGCTCGTGCTCACCGCATGTGGCGGCGGTGACGAGAAGACGAAGCCGAAGCCCGATGCGACGACCACGACGACGACCAAGGAGGTGCCGACCGCGCCGCTCACCGGCCTGCCCGACCCGGACGGAGTCGCGCAGTCGCACCAGTCGCTCGGGGTGAAGATCGAGAACACGCCCGAGGCCCGACCGCAGACCGGACTCGATGTGGCCGACGTCGTCTACGAGGAGGTCGTCGAGGGTGGCATCACGCGCTTCTGGGCGTTCTTCAACTCCGCCGCACCCGAGACCGTCGGCCCGATCCGGTCGGTACGGTCGATGGACCCGAACATCATCCTGCCGCTCGGTGGCGTCGTCGCGTTCTCGGGCGGCACCGAGGACAACGTCGCGCTGGTGCGTGCAACCGGCGTGGTGACGGTGGACGAGAACAACGCGGGCGACGCCTACTTCCGCGAGCCGAGCCGTTCGGCGCCGCACGACCTCTACGGGAAGACCGCGCTCCTCTACGGCTTCGGCGGCACGCCGGTGCCCCCCGAGCCCCTCTTCGAGTACGCCGACGCGAAGAAGGGCGAGGAGTTCACCGGTGAGCCCGTGGCCTCGTTCCATGTCAACCTCGACATGGGCTACGACATGTCGTACGTGTGGGACGCCGCGAAGGGCGGCTGGAACCGCTTCCAGCAGGGGATCGAGCCGTTCCTCGCCGCCGGGCTGCCGCCCGGGCAGATCGCGCCGACGAACGTCATCGTGCAGTTCATCCCGTACGGCACCGGGGCCGACGGCGACGTCATCGGCACGGGCGAGGCGTGGATCTTCTCGAACGGCCAGCTGATCCGGGGCACGTGGGGCAAGGCGTACGCGCCGGCCGCCACCCAGTTCTCCGACGCGGCCGGCAACCCGATCGCGCTCACCCCGGGCCGCACGTGGGTGGAGCTCGCGCCGATCGGGACGCCGGTCGACGTCCTCCCGGGCGCACCCCCCGCAGCGCCGGCCACGACCACCACGACCAGGCCCAAGTCCAAGTAGGCCGGACCAGGACCGGAGCGCCAGGGGCGGCCGGTACACTGCGGGCATGGCAGAGCCTGTGGTCACCGACGGGGAGCGCGGTGAGCGCACGACCGGCACCGCGCGCGTCAAGCGCGGGCTCGCCGAGATGCTCCGAGGCGGCGTGATCATGGACGTCGTCACGCCCGACCAGGCCAAGATCGCCGAGGACGCGGGCGCGGTCGCGGTGATGGCGCTCGAGCGCGTGCCCGCCGACATCCGCCGCGACGGGGGCGTCGCCCGCATGAGCGACCCGTCGATGATCGAGGGGATCCAGCAGGTCGTCACGATCCCCGTCATGGCCAAGTGCCGCATCGGTCACTTCGCCGAAGCCCAGGTCCTCGAGTCGCTCGGGGTCGACTACGTCGACGAGAGCGAGGTCCTGACGCCGGCCGACGAGGCGCACCACGTCGACAAGTGGGCGTTCACGGTGCCGTTCGTGTGCGGGGCCACGACGCTCGGCGAGGCGCTGCGCCGCATCAGCGAGGGCGCGTGCCTGATTCGCTCGAAGGGCGAGGCCGGCACCGGGAACATCGTCGAAGCCGTCCGGCACCTGCGCACGATCCTCGGCGACATCCGCCGGCTCACCGTCGCCGACGAGCCCGAGCGCTACGCCGCGGCGAAGGATCATCGTGCGCCGATCGAGCTCGTGCAGGAGGTCGCCGAGCGAGGCGAGCTGCCGGTCCCGCTGTTCTGCGCCGGGGGCATCGCGACGCCCGCCGACGCCGCGCTCGTGATGCAGCTCGGGGCCCAGGCGACGTTCGTCGGCAGCGGCATCTTCAAGAGCTCCGACCCGGCGACGCGCGCGAAGGCGATCGTCGAGGCGACCACGCACTTCGGAGATCCCGCGATCATCGCCAAGGTCTCGAGGGGTCTCGGACCGGCGATGCCCGGCGAGGAGATCGACACCCTCGACGTCAAGCTCGCCGAGCGCGGCTGGTGACGCGCTCGGAGCCTCGCTGCGACGCGAGGCCTCCAGGGGAACATGCCGACCGTCGGTGTCCTCGCGCTGCAGGGGGCGTTCCGCGAGCATCGTGAGGTGCTCGACGCGCTCGGTGTCGACGCGATCGACGTGCGCGTGTCCCGTGAGCTCGACGATGTGGACGCGCTCCTCATTCCCGGTGGCGAGTCGACGACGATGTCGAGGCTGCTCGACACCTCGGGCCTGCGCGAGCCGCTCATGGGACGCCTGGCGTCCGGGATGCCCGCGTTCGGCACCTGCGCCGGCTTGATCCTCCTCGCCCGTGACGTCCTCGACGGACGGCCCGACCAGATCGCGCTGGGCGCGCTCGACATCACCGCGCGGCGCAACGCGTACGGACGCCAGACCGAGTCGTTCGAGGCCGCGCTCGACATCGACGGGCTCGACGGCGCGCCGTTCCCCGGGGTCTTCATCCGGGCTCCGGTCGTCGAGTCGGTCGGTCCGGGAGTCGAGGTGCTCGCCATGCACGAAGACCACGTCGTGCTGCTGCGCCAGGGCGCGATCTGGGCATCGACGTTCCACCCGGAGCTCTCGGGCGACCTCCGGATCCACCAGCAGTTCCTGAGCCAGCAGCTCCAGCTGGACCTCGAGCGGCCGAACCCCGACCGACCGAACCCCGACCAGCCGAACCCCGACCGGGAGGTGTCCGTGTGAGCGGCCATTCCAAGTGGCATTCCATCAAGCACGCCAAGGGCGCGACGGACGCGCGGCGCGGCAAGCTCTTCGCCCGGCTCGCACGCCAGGTCGAGGTCGCAGCCCGCGCCGGTGGCGGCGATGTCGACGCGAATCCGACGCTCCGCTCCATGGTGCAAAAGGCGCGGGACGCGTCGATGCCCAAGGAGAACATCGAGCGCGCGATCAAGCGCGGGACCGGCGAGCTCGAGGGCGTCCGGTACGAGTCGGTCACATACGAGGGCTACGCACCGAACGGCGTCGCCGTGCTGATCGAGTGCCTCACCGACAACCGCAACCGCACGTCGGCCGAGGTGAAGAACGTGTTCACCCGCAACGGGGGCTCGCTCGCCGAGCCGGGTGCCGTCGCGTGGCAGTTCGAGCGCAAGGGCGTCCTCGTGCTGGACAAGGCTGCCACCGACGAGGACACGCTCATGCTGACGACCCTCGACGCCGGCGCGGAGAACATCAACGACCTCGGGGGGAGCTGGGAGGTCACGACCGACCCGACCGACCTCCCCGCGGTGCGTGAGGCGCTCGACGCGGCCGGGATCGCGGTGACGTCGACCGACCTCACCATGTTGCCCGGCCAGATCGTCCCGCTGGCGGACGCCGCGGCGGCGAAGAGCGTCCTCCGCGTGCTCGACGCCCTCGAGGAGCATGACGACGTGCAGAACGTGTTCGCGAACTTCGACATCCCCGACGACGTGCTCGAGAAGGTGGACGCATGAGTGGGCCCGACGTCGGTGATCCGGCACCCGACTTCACGCTACCCGGCGTGGAGAAGGGCCAACGCCGCGACTTCACGCTCTCGGACTACCGCGGGACGAAGGTCGCGCTGGCGTTCTACCCGGGCGATGCGACGCCGGGCTGCTCGATCCAGCTGAAGTCGTATCGCGACGACTTCGAGGAGTTCGAGAAGGCGGGTGCCGTGGTGCTCGCCGTCTCGCCGCAGGACGTCGACAGCAAGGAGCGGTGGTGCGAACGCGAGCACTTCGAGTTCCCGCTGCTCGCCGACACCGAGAAGAAGGTCATCAAGGACTACGGCGCCACCTCGCCGATCATCGGGGTCAAGCGGTCGGTCTTCCTGATCGACGCGAACGGGGTCGTGCGCTGGCGCTTCTCCGGTGCGATCCGCGCGATCTACAAGAAGCCGGCCGAGCTGGCCGAGCTGCTCGCGTCGTTCGACTGACGTCGAGGTGACCCCGCACTAGATTCCCGAGCCGTGGAAGTCACACTCTCGGTCAACGGGCAGGACCAGCGTCACGACGTCGAGCCCCGAACGCTGCTCGTGCAGTACCTGCGGGAAGCGTGCGGCCTGACCGGCACGAAGGTCGGGTGCGACACGTCGTCGTGCGGTGCGTGCACCGTTCTCGTCGACGGCGAGTCGGTCAAGTCGTGCACGATGCTCGCCGCGCAGGCCGACGGCCGCGTGGTGACGACGATCGAGGGGCTCGGCACCCCGGAGGCCCCGCACCCGGTGCAGGCCGCCTTCCGGGCGCATCACGGCCTCCAGTGCGGGTTCTGCACCGCCGGCATGGTGATGGCCGCGGTGTCGCTGCTCGACGAGATCCCCAGCCCCACCGATGCGCAGGTCCGCCTCGGGCTCGAGGGCAACCTCTGTCGCTGCACCGGGTACCAGAACATCGTGAGCGCCGTGCTGGCGGCGTCGGAGGCGACGTGATCCCGGCACCCTTCGAGTACGTGCGGGCGTCGTCGGCGGAGGAGGCGCTCGCCGCGATCACCGAGCACGGTGACGACGCCAAGCTGCTCGCGGGCGGAATGTCGCTGCTCCCGCTCATGAAGCTCCGGCTCGCGACGCCGACCGTCCTCGTCGACCTCGGTCGGGTCGAGGATCTGTCGTACGTGCGCGACGGGGGAGACCACATCGCGATCGGCGCCCTCACCCGCCATCGCGACCTCGAGACGAGCGCGCTGCTCGGCGAGGCGTGCGGAGCGCTCCGCGGCGTCGCGGCCGAGGTGGGCGACAACCAGGTGCGCCATCGCGGCACGCTCGGCGGGTCCGTCGCGCACGGCGACCCGGCTTCGGACCTCCCCGCGGTGCTGCTCGCGCTCGACGCGATGTTCGTGGCACACGGCCCCGCGGGTGAGCGCGAGGTCGCCGCGGCCGACTTCTTCGAAGGCTTCCTCGAGACGGCGTTGCGTCCCGACGAGCTGCTGACCGAGATCAGGGTGCCGAAGTCGGGCGCCGGTGGCTGGGCGTACCAGAAGTTCAACCGGCGCGCCCAGGACTGGGCGATCGTCGGCGCGCTCGCGGTCCGTGCGAACGACACGACCCGCGTCGCGCTGGTGAACATGGGGTCGACGCCGATCCGCGCCGCGGGCGTGGAGTCGGCGATCGCGGGTGGCGCCGCGGCCCCGGATGCGGCCGCCCACGCCGCCGAGGGCACCGAGGCCCCGTCGGACCTGAACGCGACGCCGGAGTACCGCGAGCACCTGGCGCGCGTCCTCGTGCGCCGCGCGCTGGAAGACGCAGCCGCGGCTGCCTGACCCGTGCGGGTCGCAGCAGCCGTGCTCGCGGCCGGGCGGGGAGCGCGCCTCGCCGGCGAGGTCGCGAAGCCCCTCACGCAGCTCGGCGGCCGGCCGCTCGTGCGCTGGGCGCTCGACGCCGTCCGCGCCGCCGACCTGAGCCCGGTGCTGCTGGTCGTCGGCCGCCACGGCGGGGCGGTTGCCGCGGCCGCGTCGCCCGCGGTGACGATCGTCCACGCCCCGCGATGGCACGAGGGCATCGCGCACTCACTCCATGTCGCGCTCGAGGCGATTCAGCCGTACCAGGAGGTGAGTGCGGTGTGCGTCGGGCTCGCGGACCAGCCGCTCGTGGGTGCGGATGCCTATCGGCGACTCGTCGCTGCGCACGTGAACGGCGCGACGCTCGCGGTCGCGACCTACGACGGCGTGCGCGGCAACCCGGTGCTGCTCGGGCGTGAGCTCTGGCCCGATGCGCTCGCGTTGCGCGGGGACATCGGTGCGCGCGCCCTGATGGGAGACCACGATGTCGTGGAGGTCGACTGCACGGACACGGGCTCACCGGCCGATGTCGATACGATCGATGACCTGCACGCGCTGGAGCGCGAGCTCCCTGAGTGAAGGTTGCCTTCGATGCAGATCACCGACCAGTTCCGCGTCGACGTCCCCGTCGAGCAGGCGTGGAAGGTATTCCTCGACGTCGAGCGGATCGCGCCGTGCATGCCCGGCGCCCAGCTCCAGGAGATCGAGGGCGACGAGTACCGCGGCATCGTGAAGGTGAAGGTGGGCCCGATCAGCGCGCAGTACAAGGGTGCGGCCCGGATCGTCGAAGCCGACGAGGCCACGCACCGCATCGTCATCCGCGCCGAGGGGCGCGACACGAGAGGCCAGGGCAACGCCGCGGCCAGCGTGACGGCCACCCTCACCGCCGATGGCAACGGCACGAGCGTCGCCATCGACACCGATCTCCACGTCACGGGGAAGGTCGCGCAGTTCGGTCGTGGCGTGATGGCGGACGTGTCGTCGAAGCTGCTGGGCCAGTTCGTCGAGTGCCTCCATTCGAAGGTGCTCGCCGAGGACGCGCTCGACGAGGTCACCCAGGAAGCCATCGCGGTCGCGACGGCCGCGGAGCTGCCGGCCACGCCGATCCCGCCGATGTCGGGGGTGCGGACGGTCGACGCCCCCGAGGCGCAAGCCGTCGACCTCGGCCGGGTCGCGGGCGGCGCGGTGGCGAAGCGGCTCGTCCCGGTCCTGGTGGCGGGCATCATCGTGATCGGCGTCGTCGTCTGGCTGGTCACCCGGTAGCTCGTCGCCCGAGGGGGTCCGCGTGCCGGGGCCGGCCGCCCCCTAGCATCGAACCCGTGTTCGATGCAGGTGGACCGATCCTGGGCATCGATCCGGGCCTGACCCGTTGCGGGTTCGCCACGGTGCGCCGCGAGCGCGGTGCCATCGTCGCCTCGACCTACGGCGTCATGTGCACCGAGGTCGACGCGCCGCTCCCGGAGCGTCTCGCGACCCTCGAGGCCGACATGGTCGAGCTGCTCGCGGAGGTCGCGCCCAGCGCGCTGGCGGTGGAGCGCCTCCTGTTCCAGCACAACGTGCGGACCGCCATCGCGGTCGGGCAGGCAAGCGGGGTCGTGCTCGCCGCCGCGGCCCGGGCCGGTGTCCCCGTCACGCACTACAGCCCGAACGAGGTGAAGCTCGCGGTCACCGGCTCCGGCACCGCCGACAAGGCCCAGGTGCAGGCCATGGTGACCCGGCTGCTCGCGCTCGACACCCCACCCTCACCGTTCGACGCGGCCGATGCGCTCGCGCTCGCGGTGTGCCACGCGTGGGGTGCGCCGCTGCGCGCGGCGACGGCGCCACCGAGTGGGCCGGGCCCGGCGCGCCTCCAGGCGGCAGTGGAGCGCGCGCTCGCGCGGGAGGAGGCATCGTGATCGGCTCGGTGCGCGGCACGGTGCTCGAGCGCGACGCATCGGGCGAGTCGCTCGTCGAGGTGGGCGGGGTCGGCTACCGCGTCTTGGTGCCGCTCAGCGCGCTGCCGACCCTCGAGCCCGGTGGCCCCGCGTTCTTGTTCACGCATCTCCACGTGCGTGACGACGCGATGGTCCTCTACGGGTTCCCGACGCGCGAGGAGCGCGACACCTTCGAGGTGCTCCTCGGTGCCGCGGGCGTCGGGCCGACGCTCGCGCTGAAGATCCTCTCGGTGCACACGCCGAACGCGTTGAGCGGGGCCGTCGCCAACGAGGACCTCGACGCGCTCACGCTCGTCCCCGGCGTCGGCAAGCGGACAGCCGAGCGGCTGATGGTCGAGCTGCGAGCGCGCCTCGAGCTGCCGGCCGTGGCGGCGGCGACGGATGCCGACGCCGCCGACCAGCACGCCCGCGCCGAGGTGCGCGAGGCCCTGCACGGCCTCGGCTACGGCCCCGACGAGGTGCGGGCAGTGCTCGTCCGGATGCCCGACGAGGGTGGCGTCGAGGAGATGCTGCGGGCTGCGCTCAAGCTGCTCGCGGTGTCCCGGTGAGGTGCGCGCGATGAGAGAGGAGATCCTCAGCGCGGCCGCCGACCCGACCGAGCGCGCCGAGGAGACGTCGCTGCGGCCGCGCCACCTCGGCGAGTTCGTCGGCCAGCCACGCCTGCGCGAGCACCTCGAGATCATGCTCGCCGCCGCGAGCATGCGGGGCCAGGCACTCGACCATGTCCTGCTCGCGGGACCGCCGGGGCTCGGCAAGACCTCGCTCGCCGGCATCATCGCGACCGAGCTCGCGGTCGGCATGCGCGTGACCAGCGGGCCCGCGCTCGAGCGCGCCGGCGACCTCGCGTCGATCCTCACGAACCTCGACGACGGCGATGTGCTCTTCATCGACGAGATCCACCGCCTCCCGCGCCCCGTGGAGGAGGTGCTCTACCCCGCGATGGAGGACTTCCAGCTCGACATCGTGATCGGGAAGGGGCCGTCGGCGCGCTCGCTGCGGCTCGACCTGCCGCGCTTCACGCTCGTCGGCGCCACCACGCGCAGCGGGATGATCACGGGGCCGCTGCGCGATCGGTTCGGCTTCGTCGCCCGGCTCGACTACTACGAGGCGTCCGACCTCGTCTCGATCCTCGAGCGTGCCGCGGTGATCCTCGGCGTCCCCCTCACGTCGGAGGGCGCGGTCGAGATCGCGGGGCGCGCGCGAGGCACGCCCCGCATCGCCAACCGCCTCCTCAAGCGCGTGCGCGACTACGCCGAGGTGCGTGCCGACGGCCGGGTCGATGCGGACATCGCCCGGGTCGCGCTCGCGGTGTTCGAGGTCGACGAGCGCGGCCTCGACAAGGTCGACCGTGCGATCCTCCAGGCGCTCTGCGAGACGTTCCGCGGTCAACCCGTCGGCCTCGGAACGCTGGCCGTCGCCGTCGCCGAGGAGCCGGAGACGGTCGAAGACGTCTACGAGCCGTTCCTCCTCAAGCAGGGACTGCTGCTGCGCACCCCACGTGGGCGGATCGCGACCCCGGCGGGCTTCGCGCACCTCGGCCTCACACCACCGGCCCCGTCCGGCACATCCGGCACGTCAGGGCCGGGGCTGTTCGACGACTGACGAGCGGTGCCGCGCCGGGGGATCGGCGCAACCCTCCGCTACGATCACCCGCCGGTCGAGGAGCGCATCCGCATGGTCGTCGTCATCTACCTGGTCATCCTCGCCGCGGCGTTCTTCTTCCTCATCGTGCTGCCGCAGCGGCGCCGGATGTCGGCGCACCAGGCGCTCATGGCGAGCCTCGTCGTCGGCGATGAGATCGTCAGCTCCGGCGGGCTGCACGGCACCGTGCGCGGGCTCGACGAGCTCACCGCCGAGGTGGAGATCTCGCCCGGCGTCATCGTCACGCTCGCTCGGGGCGCGATCGCGGCCAAGGTCGTCGCACCGATCGACGACGACGAGGCCGGCTGATCGGTGTCCGTCCGCAGGATGCAGGCCTATGTGATCGGCACGCTGGTCGTCGTGCTCGTGTCGCTGGGGCTCACGGTCGGGATGAACAAAGAGCCCGTCCTCGGTCTCGACCTCCAGGGCGGCATCTCCGTCGTCCTCGCGCCGGTGGGCGACTTCCGCCCATCGGGGCTCGACGTCGCCGTCGACATCATCCGCAACCGGGTCGACTCGCTCGGCGTCGCAGAGCCCGAGATCAGCCGCCAGGGCGACAACATCGTCGTCGACCTGCCCGGCGTGAAGGACCGGAACAAGGCCCGGCGCCTCGTCGGGCAGACCGCAGAGCTCCGGTTCCGGCCCGTGCTCGCGGAGCTCCCCGCCGCGGGCGAGACGGTGTCCACCACCACGACCGGCCCGTCGACGACGCTCGCACCCGGCGCGGCGCCGGAGGCGACGTCCACGACCACGACGACGCTCACTCCCGACCAGGCCGCGATCAAGGCCGCAGTCGCGTCGTGCGACCCCAACCAGGTGATCGCGCTCCTCCAGGCGGGGACGAAGGTGCCCACCACCGATCGCGCCGACGACACGCGCGCGGCGTGCGTGATCCTCCCGCTGCGGGCCGATGACGAGGCGAGCGCGCCCCGCCTCTATCTCGGGCCGACGGAGCTGACCGGGAAGGGCGTCGACGACGCCAAGTCGCGCTTCGCCCAGGGTGAGGGCTACACGGTCGACATGTCCCTGAACGATCAGGGGCAGGCGGCGTTCAACGCGCTCGCCGGCGAGTCGTTCCCGAGGCCGCCCCCGCAGAACCAGGTCGCGATCGTGCTCGACGGCGTCGTCCAGTCGAATCCGGAGTTCCAGCAGGCGTCGTTCCCGAGCGGCGAGGTGCAGATCACCGGGGGGCCCGGCGGGTTCGACCCCACCGAGGCGTCCGACCTCGCCACCGTCATCAGCTACGGCGCGCTCCCCGTGCAGCTCGAGGAGCTGACCGTGCAGAACGTGTCTCCGACGCTCGGGAGCGACCAGCTCGATGCCGGCATCGCGGCGGGCCTGATCGGCCTGCTGCTCGTCGCGCTCTACATGCTCGTGTACTACCGGCTCCTCGGGGCAGTCGTGGTGGCGGGCCTGCTCGTGACCGCCGCACTCGTCTACGCGCTGATCTCCTACCTCGGTGAGGCAGTCGGGCTCACGCTCACGCTCGCCGGCGTCACCGGGCTGATCGTGTCCGTCGGCGTGACCGTTGACTCCTACGTCGTGTACTTCGAGCGCCTCAAGGACGAGGTGCGGACGGGCCGCACCGTGCGGGCGTCCGTCGACCGCGGCTTTGCCCGGTCGTTCAAGACGATCCTCGCGGCCGACCTCGTCTCCCTCATCGGCGCGGCCGCGCTGTACTTCCTCGCGGTCGGGTCGGTGCGCGGCTTCGCATTCTTCCTCGGCATCTCGACCCTGCTCGACCTCGTCGTGTCGTACTTCTTCATGCACCCGGTCGTCTCGCTGATGGCGCGTCGGCCGAAGCTCGTCCGGATGCGCGGCGTGGGCATCGCGGCCGGTCTCGACGCGCCGGGGGTGGAGGCATGAGCACCGTGACGGTCGATACGCCGCGCCGCGGGTTCTTCGGGATGCTGCGCGACATCTACCACGAGCGCACGCACTTCGACTTCATCGGCAGGTCACGCCTCTGGGCGCTGCTGTCCGGCGCCGCGGTGACGATCTCGATCGTCGCGTTGATCTGGTCGGGCCTGAACCTCGGGATCGACTTCGAGGGTGGCACGCAGTGGGAGCTGCGGGTGGCGAGCGGCAGTGCATCGACGCAGGACGTCCGGGACGCGCTCGCGGGCACTGGTGCCGCCGACGCGAAGATCCTGATCCTCGGCGACGACGGGGTGCGGATCCAGGCGGTCGAGCTCAAGCCGGCGCAGCGGGCGACGGTCACCGAGGCGCTGGCCGAGTACGCCGGGGTGAGCGGATCGGAGATCTCGATCGTCGACGTGGGGCCGACCTGGGGACAGCAGGTCACCCGCAAGGCGCTCACCGCCCTGCTGTTCTTCTTCGTGCTGATCGGCGCGTACCTGACCTTCCGGTTCGAGTGGAAGATGGCGCTCGCCGCGCTCATCGCGGTCGTCCACGACATCATCATCACCGCGGGTGTGTACGCGATCACCGGCTTCGAGGTGACGCCGGCAACCGTCGTCGCCTTCCTCACGATCCTCGGGTTCTCGCTCTACGACACGGTTGTCGTGTTCGACAAGATCAAGGAGAACACGCCCTCGGTCGGTGTCGAGCGGGGCGACACGTACTCGGTAATGGTCAACCGGTCGATGAACCAGGTGCTGATGAGGTCGATCAACACCTCGTTCGTCGCGATGCTGCCCGTCGCATCGCTGCTCATCGTCGGGAGCGGAATCCTCGGCGCGGTCACGCTGCGCGACTTCGCGCTCGCACTCTTCGTCGGGCTCCTCGTCGGGGCGTACTCGTCGATCTTCGTGGCGACGCCGATCCTGGCGTGGCTGAAGGAGCGCGAGCCCCGCTACGAGGCGCTGCGCGAGCGCGCGAGCCAGCAGCTCGCACGGACCGCGCCCGCGGCGGTGG
>JBBDWT010000209.1:0-12671 GCA_040902705.1 Acidimicrobiia bacterium
TGCGCGTGATGACCCGCGCCGGGAAGGGCGCGCTGGACGTGCTCGGCGACGACGGTGAGTTCGTGCCGTGCGTGCACTCGCTCGGCGCTCCGCTCGAGCCCGGCGAGTCCGACACCGAGTGGCCGTGCAACCCGGAGGAGAAGTGGATCGTGCACTTCCCCGAGTCGCGCCAGATCTGGTCGTACGGGTCGGGCTACGGCGGCAACGCGCTCCTCGGCAAGAAGTGCTTCGCGCTGCGCATCGCATCGGTGATCGCCCGCGACGAGGGTTGGCTCGCCGAGCACATGCTCATCCTCAAGCTCACCTCGCCCAAGGGGCGCACCTTCCACATCGGGGCCGCGTTCCCGTCGGCGTGCGGGAAGACGAACCTCGCGATGCTCATCCCGACGATCCCCGGCTGGACTGCCGAGTGCGTCGGTGACGACATCTGCTGGATGAAGATCGGCGGCGACGGCCGGCTCTACGCGATCAACCCCGAGCACGGGTTCTTCGGGGTCGCACCGGGCACGAACCTCGAGACCAACCCGAACGCGATGGAGACCGTCGAGGCGAACACCGTGTTCACGAACACCGCGCTCACCGACGACGGCGACGTGTGGTGGGAGGGCATCGACGGTGCTCCGCCGGCGCACCTCACCGACTGGAAGCGTCGCGACTGGACGCCCGACTCCGCCGAGCCCGCGGCGCACCCCAACGCCCGGTTCTGCGTCCCGCTCGACCAGTGCCCGATCCTGGCGCCCGAGTACGACGACGTGCAGGGCGTCCCGATCGACGCCTTCCTGTTCGGTGGGCGCCGCGCGACCACCGTGCCACTGGTGTACGAGTCGCGCGACTGGCGCCATGGTGTGTTCGTCGCCGCGACGATGGGCTCCGAGAAGACCGCGGCCGCCACCGGCGGGCTCGGGGAGCTGCGCCGCGACCCGTTCGCGATGCTGCCGTTCTGCGGGTACCACATGGGCGACTACTTCGCGCATTGGCTCTCGATGCCCGAGCGCACCGACGAGTCGAAGCTGCCGCGCATCTACGGCGTGAACTGGTTCCGCAAGGACGCCGACGGGAAGTTCGTCTGGCCCGGCTACGGCGAGAACTCGCGCGTGCTCGCCTGGATCTGTGATCGCCTCGAGGGCGATGCCGACGGCGCCGAGACCGCGATCGGCACCGTGCCTCACGCCGAAGACCTCGACCTCGAAGGGCTCTCGGCGGGCGGCCGGGCGAAGGTCGAAGCCGCCCTCCGGGTCGACCCGGACGAGTGGAAGCGCGAGGTCCCGACCACGCACGAGCACTTCGACCGCTTCGGCGACCGCCTGCCGACCGCACTGCGCGACGAGCTCGCCGCGCTCGAAGACCGCCTCGGCTGATCCCCGCCCCTCCCTCCCCCCTCCTTCCGCGCGGGTGATCGCACTCAGGTGAAGCGCGACGACCTCCCACTCGGACGGCGTCGGCACGGTCGGCGAAGACGATGGCCGCAACCACGGTTACGATCCGCGCACCTGGAGAAGGGGGGTCGGAATGGCCATCAGTGCGTATGTGCTCATCCAGACCGAGGTCGGCAAGGCGGCGCAGGTCGCCGAGACCGTACGAGCGATCGTCGGGGTCGTCGCGGCTGACGACGTCACCGGGCCGTACGACGTGATCGTGCGCACGGAAGCCCCGAGCCTCGACGATCTCGGCAAGCTCGTCGTGTCGCAGATCCAGGCCGTCGAGGGCATCACCCGCACCTTCACCTGCCCCGTCGTCAACCTCTAGTCGGGCACCCGGAAGGTCACGATCAGCCCTCGCGCTGGCGGCCCGCTCGGCGCGTGCGGCGCTCGTGGCGGGCCAGCGCGAGGCCGATGAGCCGGTCGAGCAGCTCAGGGAACTCCACGCCCGACGCGGCCCAGAGCCGCGGGTACATCGAGATCGCCGTGAAGCCCGGGATCGTGTTCACCTCGTTCACCAGGAACCCACGACCTTCACGTCGGCCGTCGCCCTCCTCCAGGAAGAAGTCGACGCGCGCCATCGCCTCGCAGCGGCACGCTTCGAAGGCGCGGCCAGCGAGCACGCGCACCTCGTGCGTCTGCGCTTCCGTGAGCGGCGCGGGGACGAGCAGCTCCGCGTCGTCGTCCTCGTACTTGTCGGCGTAGGTGTAGAAGTCGTCACCGGGCACGATCTCCCCGGGAAGCGACGACTCGGGCGGGTCATCACCGAGCACGCCGACCTCGATCTCGCGTCCGACGATCGCCTCCTCCGCGACGATCCACTCATCGAAGCCGAGCGCGACCTCGATCGCAGTCCGCAGCTCGTCGCGGCTTCGCGCCTTGGAGACACCGACGGACGAACCGAGGTTCGCGGGCTTCACGAAGCACGGATATCCGAGCTCGGCCTCGACCTGGTCGACGAACGCCGTGACCCCGCCACCCTCGCGGAACGCGCGCCAGTCGGCCACCGGGAGTCCGACCGCGGCGAAGGCCCGCTTCGTCATCACCTTGTCCATCGCCACGGCGGAGCCGGTGACGCCGGCGCCGACGTACGGCACTCCCGCGAGCTCGAGGAGGCCCTGCACCGTCCCGTCCTCGCCGTAGGGGCCGTGCAGGAGCGGCACCACCACGTCGAACGCCGTCGGCGCGAGCTCGACATCGGACGCGTCGAGCGGCACCAACCCCGCGGTCCCCGGTTCGGGAAGCTCGGCGACGCGAGTGCCCTCCACTCGGAACGCCTCGGGCAGCGCGTCGCGACCGCCTTCGAGCTGCGCGCGCGCCTCGCCCGCGAGCAGCCAGCGCCCTTCCTTGGTGATCGCCACCGGCACCACGTCGTACCGGTCGGGGTCGAGCGCCCGCGCGACGGCGACGGCACTGACGCGCGACACATCGTGCTCCGCCGATCGACCCCCGAAGAGGAGCAGCACCCGTACCCGTTCAGTCACGTCAGCCCACCTGAAGCACGGCACGGATGCCAAGGCCCATCATGAACAGTCCCGTCAGCCCGTAGAGCATCTCGCGGCGGCCGCGCATCTGACTGCGGTACTGGTACGCGAGACCGACCGTGAGGAACGCGAGGAGCCCGTAGAACATGTGGAACCTCGGGACGGTGTAGTCCTTGCTCGCGATCAGGATCACGCCGACCAAGACCTGCAGCATCATCGCCGCCTCGGCAACGATCGTCGCGATCCACAGCCATCGCCCGCGGATGCGCTTGACCTGCCACGCGAGCAGCGCCGCGAGCCCGACGAGGCCGTTCGCGACGATCGCGACGTAGCCCCACCAGGCGTGGAAGCTCCGGAGGGTCGACACCAGCCTCTGGGGTCAGGCCTGCTCGTGCTGCACGACGTCGAAAGACCACAGCTCGCTGTGGCTGCTGACCGGACCCTGGGTGTTGTGGCCCTTGTGCCCGTGCTCGAACGCGGGGCTCGCCACCCACGCGTCGAAGTCGGCCTGCGAGGACCACCGCGTGTAGACGAGGTACGTGTCCTTGCCGTCGACGGGGCGCAGCAGCTCGAACGCCTCGAACCCCGGCGACTTCGACACCTCGCCCGCACGGGCCGCGAACCGCTGCTCGAGCTCCTCGGCCCGCTCCGCGGGCACGGTGATGGCGTTGATGCGGACGACGCTCATGGGGACTCCCCCGCTCATGTCTGCTCGATCCTGGCTGCCGGTGCCGGCACCGGCGCGGGCCCGCTTCGGGCTCTGCGAAGTGTCTACCTGTCGCCCCCGGCCCCGCGCTCACCGGACTCGACCGCCCCACCTTGAGAACGGCCACGGTTCGGTGCGATCCTCGCGTGTCGGGCGTGGCGGCGGACCGACCCTGCCCCGGTCTGCCGCCCCCCGGCACCTTCTCCATGGCTTCGCTCGCTGCGGCTCGGCGGCACGTCGCGCCGCGCCCCTCGGCTCGGGTGGGCAAACGATGCCGCGGACGCTCGCTCGCAGCTGGCGCCCGTGCGGACCGCGGTTCGCCGACGTGCGACTACTGATCTCTCAGGAAGCGCTCGATCTCGGCGGCGATGGCGTCGCCGGACACCTCTTCGGCCGCCTGGTCCTCGATCGCCCGCACGAGGTCGGCCACGTCGGGGCGCTCCGCGACTCCCTCGTCGACCTTCTCCTGGTACACCTCGACCTGCTCGTCGAGATCGGTGAGGTCGATGCGCAGGCCCGCGAGCTCGCGCAGCCGCTCGAGGAGCGCGCGCACCGCCGGCGGCGACGCGTTCCCCGACACGTAGTGCGGCACCTGCGCCCACAGCCCGACCGTCGGGATCCCGGCGCGTCCGAGCTCGAACTGCACCACGGTCTGCGCGCCCGTCGGGCCCTCGTAGTCGGTCCGCATCGCGCCGACCTCCTGCGCCAGCGAGTGCGCGGTCGCCGTGGCGAGCACGCCGATCGGCCGGCGGTGCGAGACCACGGCGGGCATGCCGCCCAGCGTGTAGGCCTGCGCGACGTCGAGGCGGCGCGCGAGCTCCACGATGTCGCGCGCGAACGTCGGCCACCGCAGCGACGGTTCGGGCCCGGTGGCGATCACGATGTCGCGTCCGGCGCGTCCGGCGGTGAAGGAGATCTCGGGCCACTCGATGTGCCGCGTGGTGCCGCCGATGAGCTCGACCGTCGGACGCGTCTGCTGTAGGTCGACCAGCTCGTCGAGCGCGTACGTCCCGAACTCCCGCGCACCGTCGAGCTGCGCCGAGAGCATGATCGCGGCGAGCTGACCGGCTTCGCCCGCATCGACCCAACCCGTCAGCGTGAGCACCAGCACGGGGTCGCGCAGCGCCGGCCAGGTGTCGACATCGAGCATGCGTCCACCGTATCGGGCTGCCCTTCGACGGCTCTCCTCCACCCGCATGCGGCGCTCGCGTGCGCCACCACGTCGGTGCGGTGCGCCACGCCGACTGCCGGAACGTGACGTTCCACACGCCGGATGCCCATCGCCACCAGCTCGACGTGCTGCTCGCCTCCGAATGAGCTGAACTACGCGCCGCGGCGGCTCTTGCGCGGACCGAAGGCGCCCGCAAGATCGGCACCCGCGAACGCGGTCGGTGCCTTCCCGTCGACGGCAAAGCGGTAGAGCGCGGTGCGGTAGATCCCGCTCATGGCACCGATGACGACCGACACGATCGCGATCCACACTGCTCCGAGGGCGCCCAGCGCGACGATCGCGACGATCTCGTTGGTCGCGACGGCGATGCCGATGAGCGCGATGCCCGGGAGCATCGCGACCAGCGCGAGGAGCCCGAAGCCGGCCTGGGCGACGATGTTCTCGCCCCAGGTCTTCTTGGTGAGAGTCCCGGAGCGCTTCAGTGCGTTCCACGGACCGAGGTCCTCCAGCATGATGATCGGGATCGTCAAGAACGTGACGACCGACCACGCCGCGCCGATGAGCGACGCGATGATCTGACCGAGCCATCCAGCCTGGTCCTCGATCGCCGAGATGATGATCGAGACCGTCGCCTGCACGAGCGCCCACGGCAGGATGCGGTGCAGCTTCGAGCTCGCCTCCCCGATGGACTCACCGAGCGTGGTCCGCTGGCCGTCGAGCACCTTGTTGGCTCCGGCGACGAGCCCGGCAGTGAAGTAGGTGTTCACGAACGCCAGCGCGACGTAGGCGACGACGATGAAGACGTAGCCGATCGCCTCGAGGCTCTCCTGGCCCTCGTCGGTGTCGAGGCCGGTCGCGGCGATCAGGCCGGCGAACACGCCGATCACGATCAGCGACGCGATCGCCGACAGCAAGGGGAACGCGGCGAGTGACCGGTCGGAGCGCAGCACGCCCCACGAGATCTTGCCGAGCTCCCACGAGTTCTTGATGCGTCCCATGCGGGGCAGTATGGCTCGCGTCGAGTGGCCGGAGCGAGCATGCGTCCCCCGTTCCTTAGGATCGCCCTCGTGGGTCGTCGGACGAGCACCGCCTGGCGGGCACCCGGCCGGGTGAACCTCATCGGGGACCACACCGACTACGCCGAGGGGCTCGTGCTCCCGATGGCGATCGACCGGGAATGCGTCGTCGCCGTCACCGCCGCCGGGGGCGACTCGGTCCGCGCCCGCTCGTCGGAGCTCGACGGTGAGGTGGTCTGCGCCACCGGCGGCCGCGACGACGCCCGTCGCTCCGAGCCGAGCTGGGGCGGGTTCGTGGTCGGCGCCGTCCAGGCGCTGACCGACCGGGGCGCACGAGTGCCGGGCGTCGAGCTCAGGATCTCGTCGAGCGTTCCCGCGGGGTCGGGACTCTCGTCGAGCTCGGCGCTCTCGGTCGCGCTCGTGCTCGCGCTCGCCGACGCGTCCGGCCTCGAGCTCGCGCGCACCGAGGTCGCCCGCGCCGCACTCGACGCCGAGGTGCGCGCGACCGGCGTGCCGGGTGGGCTGATGGACCAGCTCGCGGCGGTGCACGGTGTCGCGGGAGCCGCCGTGCTCATCGACTGCCGCGACCTGTCGATCGATGCCGTGCCGCTGCCGGCCCGGCTCGCGGTGGTCGTCGCGCACTCCGGCGTGGCCCGCACCCTCGCCGGGAGCGCCTACGCCGAGCGCCGGGCCGCGACCGAGGCCGCCGCAGCGCGACTGGGGCTCCGGGCACTGCGCGACGCGACGCTCGCACAGGTGCAGGACGATCCGCGCGCACGCCACGTCGTCACGGAGAACGCGCGCGTCGCCGACTTCGCCGCCGCGCTGCGCGCCGGCGACATCGACGCGCTGGGGCCGCTGCTCCTCGCCAGCCACGCGAGCCTGCGCGACGACTTCGAGGTCTCGACACCGGAGCTCGACGCGCTCGTCGACGCCTTCGTCGAGAGCGGCGCGCTCGGGGCGCGCCTCACCGGCGCGGGCTTCGGAGGGTGTGTCGTCGCGCTCGCGAGTCGAGACGGCGCCGAGCGCGTGATGACCGATACCGCCCGCGCCTACCGCGAGCGGACCGGCAGGGCGACCACTCCCTTCGTCGTCGAAGCGGTCGACGGCGCGGGCCCTACATCTTCTGGAGCAGGTCGGCCTTCTTCTGATCGAACTCTGCCGGAGTGATGTGCCCCTGGTCGCGCAGGCGGGCGAGCGCCTCGATCTGCTCCGGCACAGACTGACCCGAGGTGGCGCCGCCCTGCTGCGCGAGCGCATCCGCGACGGCCTTGCCCACGGCGTCGGCACCGCGACCGGCATCACGCGTCGCGTCGCTCTCCATCTGGCGGTAGATCTCCTGCTGCACCCCGTCGGGATGGCGCACGTTCTCGAACTGCGTGGTGCCGGCATCGCCGGCCGACTGGATCTCGAGGTCGCCGGCCCCGATCATCCGCTCGAACAGTCGCTGGTGGAAGTTGATGTTGTTGATGCGATCGAGCGGGATCTCCACGCCGTGACGCGAGAGGACTCCGGTGCGGTACACGACACGCTGGTCGGTCACGACGAAGTACGTGCGCGTCCATGAGATGAACTTCAGGAGCAGCCAGACCCCCCAGATGATCGTGACCACCCCGAGCGCGAGGCTCATCGCGGTCTGTGCATCACCGTCGATGCGGAACTGCACGATCCAGAGGATCAGCAGCGGGATCCCGGTGAGGATGTGCTTCGAGAAGTACCACCAGTGCGGCCGCAGATCGAGGGCGACGTTCTCGCGGTCGTTGAGGAGGTTCTTGGGGTACGGCATGGCCGCGCAGCCTAGTAGCGCGGTCTCGACGTGGCTGGGGAAACCTACGCCGGCCCGAGGACGCGGTCGAGGTAGGCGTTCGCGAACCGGCCCTCGGGGTCGAGCCGCGACCGCAGTCGGTGGAACCGGTCCCACTCCGGATAGCGGGGGGCGAGCGTCGCGGCGGTCTGGCCGTGCAGCTTCCCCCAGTGCGGACGCCCCTCGAACCGATCCATGATCGCCTCGACGCCGTCGAAGTACTGCTCGTGCGGCATCCCCTTCGCCATGTGCACCGCGACGTAGCACGTGTCACGGCCGTGCGCGGTGCTGAGCGGGATGTCGTCGGGCGCGGTGAACCGGACTTCGACCGGGAAGCTGACCATCAGGTCCTCGCGCTGGATGAGCTCGCGCACCGCGAGCACCGCCTCGACCGCGTGCTCACGCGGGATCGCGTACTCCATCTCGACGAACCGCAGCAGCCGTGTGCTGATGAGGATGCGGTCGCTCCGGTCGATGAGCCGACTCGACCCGACCGTGCCGGCAACGACCTTCGCGATGCGCGGCACCAGCGGGGGATGCACACGCCCCGCGGTCACCAACGCGCCGAAGAAGTAGTTGGGGTAGAAGACCTCGGCGCGCCAGCGCTTGTACGCGCTCTTCGGGCGCGGGGCCTCGTCGGTACGGTCGTTGCACAGCAGCGAGCACGTGTCGGTGTGTGGGAGCCAGTAGAACTCGAAGTGGTCGTGACCGTCGACCAGATCGTCGAGCTCCGAGGCGACGTCGTCGAGACGGGCCGGTCGCTCGACATGACGCAGCGTGTACGCCGGCTCGCAGGCCAGGGTGAGCTTCGTGACCACACCCAGCGCGCCCAGGCCGACGCGTGCTCCGTGGAAGACCTCGGGCTCGTCGTCGGGCGAGCAGGTGAGCACGTTCCCGTCGGCCGTCACGAGCTCCATCGCCCGGATGAACGTCGAGAGACCGCCGAGGTGCGTGCCCGTGCCGTGGGTCCCGGTCGACGTTGCGCCGGCGATCGTCTGCCGGTCGATGTCACCGAGATTGGTGAGGGCCAGCCCGCGCTCGGCGAGCTCCCGGTTGAGCGCCCGGATGGTGATCCCGGCCTCGACCGTCACGGTGCCCTCGTCACGGTCGACGTCGACGACCCGGTCGAGACCGTCGATCGAGAGCAGCCGACCGTCGGTGCAGGCCGCGTCGGTGAAGGAGTGGCCGCTGCCGACGACCTTCACGGATTGACCGGCGGCCTGCGCGCGCCGCACGGCTTCGACCACCTCGAGCACCGAGCGCGGCGTCTCCCACGCTGCCGGGTCGCAGCGTTGGTTCCCCGCCCAGTTGGTCCACGCATCGCCCTCGCGCATCCGGCTCATGCCCATCCCAGCTCGTGCAGCCGATCGTCGTCGATGCCGAAATAGTGACCGATCTCGTGCAGCACCGTGGTGCGCACCTGCGTCGCGAGCTCGGACTCGTCGCGCGCGCGTTCGCACAACGGACCGCGGAAGATCGTGATCATGTCGGGCGCCACCCCCGCGTACGTGATGGGATCGCGCGCGGTGAGCGGCACACCCTGGTAGAGACCGAGCAGCGTGCCGCTCCGTCCATCGAGCTGCTCGCGCGTCGGCCAGTCTTCGACCACGACCGCGACGTTCTCCATCTCGATCGCGAGCGCGGCGGGGACTTCGTCGAGCGCGTCGGCCACGAGGGCTTCGAAACGCGCGAGCGACACCTCCATGACCGGACGGTAACGCGTTCTCAAAAACTTCCTTGACCGCGACCGCGCGCGTCCGTATGGTCACTTCTGCCGACGAGATGGCGGCACGGGACCGGGAGCGCACTCGAGGGGCAACCCGACGGAGCGATCCGGAAGACGTGTCGACAACGGATCGGCCGGTGAACGGGAGTCCGGTCCGCGAGGAACGGGCACCCGGGAGCCGGGACCGTGCTCGACGAGGTCAGGGTGTCCCGCCCGGACCGAGGCCGCGAGCGTCGGTCGGGCCCATCGGGCGCGACTGACGGACAGCGAACGACACGGTGCGAAGGGAACGGGCCCCGAGGAGTCCGGATCGCTTCGGCGTGATGGCTACTCGGGGCCCACCTTTGTGCCCACGCCCGGTCGAGCGGGTCGGGCCGCCCGGTCCGAACCCCGCGCCCGGGCCGGCCGAGGGCATCCACGAAGCTGTCACACCCCGTCGGTACCGTCCGAAGCGATGGATGGCACCCCGCCCCCCCCGAAGCAACGGCTCGCGGCCGATCAGCTCCTGGACGGGCTCGACGACGCCCAGCGCGAGGCCGTGACCACCGAGCAGGCGCCGCTGGCGATCATCGCCGGGCCGGGCTCGGGCAAGACCCGCGTGCTGACCCGCCGCATCGCGTGGCGGGTGGCCACCGGCACGGCCGACGGCCGCCACGTGCTGGCCGTCACCTTCACGCGGAAGGCCGCCGGCGAGCTCACCCACCGACTCGCCGAGCTCGGGGTCGCCCGGCCAGGTGACGGTGGCGGGCCTGATCCTGGGCACTGGCGGGGTGTCACCGCCGGCACCCTCCACGCGATCGCGCTCGCGCAGCTCCGCCGGCGTGCGGAGCGGCTCGACCGACCCATGCCCGGGCTGCTCGAGCGCAAGGCGCGGCTGCTCGTCAAGATCGTGGGCGGTCGCGGCCCCGACGCGCTCACCGCCGCGGCCGATCTCGCGGGTGAGATCGAGTGGGCCAAGGCCCGACTGCTCCGCCCCGAGGTGTACGCCGCCGCGGCCGAGCTCGCCGGGCGCGAGCCGAGCCGCGGGGTCGAGGTCGTCGCCGACGCCTACGCCCGGTACGAGCACGACAAGCGCCGCGCGCGGCTCATCGACTTCGACGACCTCCTCTGGTGGTGCGGCGACGCCCTCGCCGACGACGACGAGTTCCAGGCCGAGCAGCGCTTCCGCTTCCGGCACCTGTTCGTCGACGAGTTCCAGGACGTCAGCCCCGCGCAGCTCCGGCTCGTCCGCGGCTGGCTCGGCGCCGGTCGCGACCTCACGGTCGTCGGCGACCCCGATCAGGCGATCTTCTCGTTCACGGGCGCTGATCCCACCGGCCTCACCGGCTTCCGCCACGAGTTCGCCGGAGCTCACGTCGCGCGCCTCGACCGCAACTACCGCTCGACGCCCCAGGTGGTGGCGGTCGCCGAAGCCGTGCTCGCCGACGCGGGTCGCCCGCGCCCGCCCCGCGTGGCCGTGCGCGACGCGGGTCCGTTCCCGCGCGTCACCGCCTACGACGACGACGCCGACGAGGCCGCTGGTGTCGCACGCAGGTTGCGCGACGCGCACGCCGCGACCGGATCGTGGTCGTCGTTCGCCGTGCTCTACCGCATCAACGCGCAGTCGGCCGGCTTCGAAGCCGCGCTGACCGCAGCCGGCATCCCCTACCGCGTGCGCGGCGACGCGCGGTTCCTCGACCGGCCCGAGGTTCGGGCTGCGCTCGATGTGCTGCGCGCCGCCGCCAAGGCCACCCCCGGAGCGAGCCTCGACCACCACCTCGACGGCCTCGAGCTGGCCGATGACCACGACGATGCCCGTCGCCAGCACGCCGTCGCCGTCGCCCGGCTCGGACGCGAGTACGTCGCCGCCGATCCCGAGGGGGCGCTCGAGGGCTTCCTGACGTGGCTCTCCACGTCGTTGCGCACCGAGGCACCGTCGCTCGCGGGCGACGCCGTCGAGCTGCTCACGTTCCATCGCGCGAAGGGCCTCGAGTTCCACACCGTGTTCGTCACCGGCCTCGAACGCGGCCTCGTACCGATCTCCCGGGCCGACACGCCTCCCGAGCGAGCGGAGGAGCGCCGGCTGCTCTACGTCGCGCTCACCCGAGCCGAGGAGGGCCTCGAGCTCTCCTGGGCCCGCCGGCGCGCCCTCGGGAAGCGGACCGTCGGGCGGACGCCCAGCCCGTGGCTGGGCCCGATCGAGGCCGTCCTCCCCGGCGCCACGACCACGTCGCCTGCCGCCGACGCGAGGGCCGGGATCGACGACGCCCGCGACCGGCTGGCGAAGACCCGCAGCGGCGATGCGGACGACGAGGAGCCCGACCCCGCACTGTTCGCGGCGCTCATCGAATGGCGTCGAGGCCTCGCGCGCGCGTCCAGCGTGCCCGCGTACGTGATCTTCCACGATTCGACCCTCCGCGCGATCGCGACGACCCTCCCGGCGACACGCGCCTCGCTGCTCGACGTTCCCGGCATCGGACCCGTCAAGGTCGAGCGCTATGCCGATGTCGTGCTCGACCTCGTGCGCACGCACTCCGATCGTCCGGTCATCGCTTCCGTCTGAACCATCCGTCATGCGCTCGGAGATCCTCGCCGCCATGGCGTGAGGATGGCGTGAGCGCTCAGGGGCGCTCGCCGCAGTGCCGCCACAGCCCCCTGTCGGCCTCGCGGGCGCTCAGCTCGGCATCGAGCAAGGCGTGGGCGTGGCCGCGGTTGGGAGCGATCACGAGCAGGCGCGCGTATCCCTTGCGCAGCAGCTCGTCGTTGAAGCGCTCACCGTCGAGCAGCACGTACGCGAGGCGCCGCCCGTAGATGTCGCGCGCCTCGACGTCACCCTCGAGCCGGACCACACGCCCGGTGAGCCGCTGCGTGGTGTACGCCGCCGCTTCGGGGCCGTAGCACCCGACCGGCTTGGTCGGATGGTGCGTCTCGGGGGTGTCCACGCCGAGCAGGCGGACCGTGTCGGTCTCGCCACCGGCGAACGCCACGATGATCGTGTCGCCGTCGAGCACGTCGACGACGCGCGCCCGCGGCGCGGCGTCGTCGCGCTGCGCACCGAGCCACCAGCCGCCTGCCGAAGCCACGGCCACGGCCACGACCACCAGCACCAGCACCACGGCGGCGCGCACGGGGACCACGACACGGCGGACACGGACGTGCGGCCGCGATGACCGCGCGATCGCAACACCTTCGAGGCAAGGCGGTGTTCGTGGTCGAGGCGAACAGGAAGGTCACGGGAACCTCTGACGTGACCGGGTGCGATGTCAGCCAACCGCACGCGGAGTGGGCGCAGGGTGACGATGCGCACGACGTGCACGCTTGCGCCGCCGGTGTCGGACGTACAGCGCGACGAGTGCGGTGGCCGACC
>JBBDWT010000210.1:0-1792 GCA_040902705.1 Acidimicrobiia bacterium
CACCGGTCGCATGGGCGACATCGTCGCGACGATCCAGGCAGAGCAGGACCAAGCGATCCGTGCCGATCTCCCCGGCGTGCTCGTCGTCGCCGGCGGGCCCGGCACCGGCAAGACCGCGGTGGCGCTGCACCGCGCCGCGTACCTCCTCTATACGTACCGGCGGCAGCTCGGCGCGCGGGGCGTGCTGCTGATCGGCCCGAACTCCATCTTCCTGCGCTACATCGACCAGGTCCTTCCCGCGCTCGGCGAAGAGGAGGTGCAGCTGTCGACCACCGCCGGCCTCAAGCCGCAGTACCGCCTGGTCGGCAAGGACACGCCCGAGCTCGCGCGCATCAAGGGAGATGCCCGCATGGCGCAGGTGATCGCGAACGCGCTGCGCGATCGCGAGCACCCGCTCGCGCGTGATGTCGTCGTCCGCTTCGAGGGCACAACGCTTCGGTTCCGGCGATCGGCGTCGGAGCGCATCGTGCAGCGCGCCCGGCGACGCCGCGGGACCCACAACGAGAAGCGTCCGCAGGTCGCGCGCTCGGTCGTCGAGCACCTGCGCTCGCAGTACCGGCGAGGGCTGGGCGCGATCGCCCCCGACGACCCGGACTGGGATGCCGAGATCGACTCGCGGCTTCGTCGTCTGCCCGAGGTCCGCGCCGCGCTCGACCGCATGTGGCCCGTGCTGACCGGCGGCGACCTCGTCCACGACCTGTTCTCGTTCCCCGCGCTCGTGCGCTCCGCGGCGCGCAGCGTGCTCCCCGAGCGCGACCAGGAGCAGCTCGTGCGGCCGCGGTCGGGGAGCGTTCGTGACGTGCCGTGGAGCACAGCCGACTTCGCGTTGATCGACGAGGCCGACGCGCTGCTCGGCCCGCCGGAGTCGGCGCGTCCACGGCGCCGGAAGTCACGTCGGGGCCGTGACGACGACGCGGCGTCCCGGGTCATGGCCGAGCTCGGCGTCGGCGGGTACTTCACCGCGTCGGAGGTCGCCCGCCGCTACGCGGGAGACCCGGCCCCGGTCGACGGGGACCAGGACGAGCCGCGCACGTTCGGCCACGTCGTGGTCGACGAGGCGCAGGACCTCTCGGCGATGCAGTGGCGGATGCTGGCCCGGCGGTGCCCGTCAGGGTCGATGACGATCGTCGGCGACTTCGGGCAGGCGAGCCGCCCGGGCGCCCTCGGCAGCTGGGACGAGGTGCTCTCGCAGCTGCCCGATCGCGCCGAGCCGCGCGTCGTCACTCTGTCGGTCAACTACCGCACGCCGGCGGAGATCATGGACGTCGCCCATCGCGTGCTGGCCGCGGCAGCACCCGACGTGCCGCGCGCACGTGCGGTACGCCACACCGGTGAGCGCCCGCGCATCAGCGCGGTACCCGCGGCGAGCCTGCTCGACGAGGTCGAGCGCAGCGCGCGGACGGCCGCGTCCGGGAGGGGCACGGTCGCCGTCGTCGCACCCCAGGATCTGCACGACGTGCTCGCCGAGCGGTTGGCGGACATCGGTGCGGTGGCCGACGCGGCAGAGGCGCTGGACGCGCCGGTCGCGGTGCTCGCCGCCGACGGCGTGAAGGGTCTCGAGTTCGACCACGTGATCGTGGTGGAACCGTCGCGTCTCGTTGCCGCCGACTCCGCTGGATTGCGGTTGCTCTACGTGACGCTGACCCGCGCGACTCGTGATCTCACGGTGATCCACTCGGAGCCGCTGCCCGAGGCGCTGGTGACCGCGTCGGAGTACGCCGACGTCCCGTCTTCCGATGCGGCGATGGCGGCGTCGTAGGCTCGCCAAGATGGCGCAGTCGAACGCCCCGGA
>JBBDWT010000210.1:1892-12496 GCA_040902705.1 Acidimicrobiia bacterium
TCTCAGGGCGCCGGATCTCAGGGCGCCGGATCTCAGGGCGCCGGATCTCAGGGCGCCGGATCTCAGGGCGGCGGACGTCGCGTGGGACCTCGAGCCGCTGGTCGACGGCCACGGTGAAGCGGGTGTCGACGCACTGCTCGACGAGGCCGAGGAGGGTGCGGCCAAGCTGGAGTCGTACCGCGGGCGCATCGGCGAGCTCGACGCGCCGGAGATGGCCGAGCTGATGCAGGATGTCGCGGCGATCAGCGAGCTCATCGGTCGTGCCGGCTCCTACGCCGGGCTGCAGTTCTCGGTCGACACGACCGACCCGGTTCGAGGTGCGCTGCTCGCCCGTACGGAGGAGCGCGCGACGGCAGTGGGCAACGAGCTGCTGTTCGTCGAGCTCGAGTGGGCAGCGGTGCCCGACGAGAGAGCCGCCTCGTTGCTGGCCGCCGCCGCACTCACGTTCTGCAGCCACTACCTCGCATCGGTCCGGCGCTACCGCCCACATCTCCTGTCCGAGCCGGAGGAGCGGATCCTCAACGAGAAGGCGGTCACCGGGAAGAGCGCATGGGGGCGGCTGTTCTCCGAGCTCACGTCGACGATCACCGTCGACACGAGCGACGGCCCGGTGTCGCTCGAGGAGGCGCTCTCACGGCTGCAGTCGCCCGATCGCGACGTCCGCAGGTCGTCCGCCGAGGCGATCACCACCGCGCTCGCACCCGGCCTGCGCACGCGCGCGTTCGTGTTCAACACGCTGCTGGCGGACAAGGCGAGCGACGACCGGCTGCGTAGCTACGACCGGTGGCTCCAGAGCCGCAACCTCGACAACGAGGCGAGCGACGAGTCGGTGCAGGCACTCGTCGACTCCGTCGTGCGCCGCTACGACATCCCGCAGCGCTGGTACGCGCTGAAGGCGCGCCTGCTCGGGCTCGACCGGCTGGCCGACTACGACCGCGCTGCGTCGGTCGCGGAGTCGGAGGACACGTTCGCATGGTCGGCGGCCAAGGAGCTGGTACTCGACGCGTACTCGTCGTTCTCGAACGAGATCGCCGACGTCGTACGCAAGTTCTTCGACGACCCGTGGATCGACGCACCGGTGCGGCCGGGGAAGCGCCCGGGTGCGTTCTGCGCGTACACCGTTCCGTCGCAGCACCCGTACCTCTTGCTGAACTGGACGGCTCGGCGCCGCGATGTGCTGACGCTCGCGCACGAGCTGGGTCACGGTGTGCACGCGTACCTGGCGCGCGGTCAGGGCGTCTTCCACCAGTCGACGCCACTCACGCTGGCCGAGACCGCGTCCGTGTTCGGCGAGACGGTGACGTTCGGACGCCTCCTGGAGGAGACGACCGAGCCGAAGGCGCGGCTCGCGCTGCTCGCCGAGAGCCTCGAAGGCCAGATCGCGACCGTGTTCCGCCAGACGGCGATGAACCGGTTCGAGGACGCCGTGCACACGGAGCGCCGTGAGCGCGGCGAGCTCAGCGTCGACCGCTTCGGCGAGCTGTGGGCCGACACGCAGGCCCAGATGCTCGGGGACTCGGTCGAGATCACCGAGGGCTACCGCACGTGGTGGTCGTACATCCCGCACTTCATCGGTACCCCCGGCTACGTCTACGCGTACTCGTACGGTCAGCTGCTCGCGCTGTCGGTCTATCGCCAGTACGAGGAGCAGGGCGCGGCGTTCGTCCCGTCGTACCTCGAGCTGCTGTCACGTGGCGGCTCGGCCCCACCGGAGGAGCTCGGGCGGATCGTCGGTGTCGACCTCGAGGACCCCGGCTTCTGGGATGGTGGCCTCACCATCGTCGAGGAGCAGCTCTCCGCCGCCGAAGCCGCAGCCAACGCAGTCCTGTCGTCGTGAGCGTCGAGAGGCGTATCTCAACCTGAAATAGCCCGGTGAGGTACGCCCCTCAGTCGCTCCAGAGGCGGGCGAGCTCGCGCTCGAGCTGAGCCAGGCCCATGGGGCCGAGGTCGAGGGCCCGGGCGTGGAACTCCTTCAGGTCCCAGGCGTCCCCCGCACGCTTGCGAGCCGCGTCGCGTGACTCGAGCCAGACGCGCTCGCCGACCTTGTAGCAGATGGCCTGACCGGGCCAGCCGAGGTAGCGGTCGACCTCGCTCGTCATGAAGTCGGCGGGGAAGCGTGAGCGGTTGATCACGAAGTCGAGCGCGACCTCGGGCGTCCAGATCTCACCCGGGCGGAACTCCTCGGTCGCGGGGATCGCCAGCTCGAGGTGCAGGCCGATGTCGACGACGACGCGCACCGCGCGCATCGCCTGCGCGCGCAGCATGCCCAGCTCGAACGCCGGGTCCTCGAAGTAGCCCAGCTCGCCCATCAGGCGCTCCGCGTACAGCGCCCATCCTTCGCCGTGCCCCGCGTTCCATCCCATCGTCCGCTGGAAGCGGTTGAGGCGGTCGCGCCGATAGCGCATGGTTCCGACCTGGAGGTGATGGCCGGGAACGGCCTCGTGGTAGCAGATCGACACCTCGCCCCACATGGGGAACTCCGTCCGACCCTGGGTCGGGTACCACGTGCGGCCGGGCCGGGAGAAGTCTTCCGACGGTCCCGTGTAGTACATCGCCGCGGCGCCGCCCGGCGGTGCGATCATCGCCTCGCACCGCTGCAATGGGGCGGGGATGTCGAAGTGCGTCCCGTTCATGTCGGCGATGGTCCGGTCGATGAGGTCCTGGAGCCAGCCGCGCAGCGCGTCCTCGCCCTCGATCATGCGGGTCGGGTCGTGCTCGAGATGGTCGATCACGTCGGGGATCGGCTGGCCGGGGAGGATGCGCTCCGCCACCTGGTGCATCGCGGACTCGATGCGGTGCAGCTCGTCCCATCCCCACGCGTACGTCTCCTGGAGGTCGAGGCGCGTCCCCGTGAAGGCACGTGCGAGCCGCGCGTACCGCTCTTTGCCGACCGCGTCGCGCTCCTCCGCGTGCGGGAGGTACTCCTCGACGAGGTAGCGGCCGAACGAGGCGTACGCCGCGGTCGCGCGCTGCGCCGATTCGTCGATCGCCGTCGCGAGCCCGTCGTCACCGAGGTCGGCCGCGCGGTGGGCTTCGGCGAGTCCGACGAAGTACGGCGTCGTGTCCCCGGTGACGCCACCCCAGCTGTCGGCCTGCTGTGCGCACGCCACGGCCTGGCGCCGCGCCGCGACGACCCCTCGCTGCACCCCCTGGTCGAGCGACTCGCGCAGCCCGTCGAGCGCGTGGGGGACGGCCGCCACGCGGGCGGCGATCGCCTGCCAGTCGTCGGTCGTCTCGCGGGGCATGAGATCGAAGCAGAGGCGGATCTCCGACACCGGGCTCCCGATCACCCGCAGCGGCCGGAGCTCCTCGTCGGTCTCCGTGAGCTCGACGCCCACCTCGAGGTATCGGCGCAGCACCTCGGCGGCGATGCGCTCGGCATCACCGTCGGGCGTGGTGGTGCCGAGCTCCCGCAGCGTGGCGTGCGAGTGGCGGAGGCGCTCCTCGATCCCGTCGGGCGAGTAGTCGGTGAGCTCCGAGTCGTGGCCGGGGATGCCCTCGAACGTCGCCGCGATCGGGTCGAGCGCGGCCGCCCGAGTCACGAAGCGGTCGGAGAGATCGGCGACCGGACCCGATGCCTCCTCGATCAGCTGGTCGCTCATCCCCGTGCCCCCATCCCTGCCCCTCTCAGGCGTTCGTCGCCGGCACGTAGTCACGGCACGGCTGACCGCGAAGTGCACCACACGCGGGGAGGGGTGATGTGACGTCGATTTCCTCGACGACGGGGAGGACCACCCGTGACGCGTGCGCGACGGTGCGGGCGATCCGGTCGGTCACCGCCCCCGCGGGGGCGAGCGCTTCGAACGCCCAGAGCGGCCGGTTGCCACCGGGCGGCTGCACCGTCACCCTCACCCGCGAGCCCTCGCGGAAGACGTGGCCGAACGGGAAGAGCGGGACCCGCACCAGTGAGTCCTTGCCCGCGGGGAGGTCGGCGAGGTCGCGGCGCGTGTGCGTCGGCACCGGCAGGAGCTCGGTCGTCGCGTCGGTGTCGAGCGTGCGATGGCTGGCCCGCAGCCAGCCGCTCTGCACGTACGTCTCCTCGCCGTCGGGGCGCACCTCGGAGATCACCACCTCGAGGTCGGTGTCGGGTGCGCTCGAGCGCAGCCAGAGGTCGGCGCTCGCCGGCCCGACCACGGTCATGTCGGCGCGCAGCGGCTCGGTGACGTACCCGACGCCGACGCCGTCGGGCAGCGGCTTCCACTCGTAGTCGGGCTGAGCGTCGAAGAGGTCGTCGTCCCCCGACGGGTGGCTCGTCTCCGGGAGCGCCGCGGGGTCGTAGCGGTACGCGTCGGAGCCACCGGTTCCGGTGGGTGGCGTGTCGCGGAGCGACCCGTCGGGCCCGAAGTAGAGGGTGCGGCTCGCGGCCTCGCCCGCCGGGGGCCAGGTGGCGAACGACTGCTCGAACGCGGCGACGGGTGCCCCCGGGGCCGGACCGCCGTTCCCGTTGTCGAAGAGCACGCGCACCGGGAGCTCCGCGGCGTATCGCGCCAGTGCCGCGTCGAAGTCGGTCTCGCCCGCGAACCGGTCGGGTGGCAGCTCGAGCGGCACGCCGGTCAGCGCGACGTAGCCCAGGGCCGCGTTCGCCCGGGCGTCGGCGGTGATCGCGGGGATTCGCTTCGCGACGTAGAAGTCGAGGAACTCGCCCCACCGAGTGATGATGTCGGGGCCGAACGGGTCCGCGTGCACGCCGTTGGTCATCGTCACCTTGAGCGGCACGTCGGGAGAGAAGCGGTCGATGAGGGCGGGCCAGTAGCCGCCCGTCTGCTCGTCCTGCCACGTGCCCGCGAGGAACGTCGGCACGTCGATCCGGTCGACGAACGTCGTCGGGTTGAGGCGATCGTCGCGGGCGGGGTCATACAGGGCTTCGTCCTCGATGACGTCGAGCACGTCGCGTGTCTGGAGCCGCAGCGCCTGGTTCGCCGCGCACGTCGCGTCACCCTCGTCGACGCGACGCTGGGCCCACCGCTGGCCGCCGTCGGGCGCGGGCCGGGCGTCGTCCTGGCGGTCCTCGGCCCACGGCACCGCGAATCCGGTGTTGAGCATCCCGCCGGGGTAGAGGACCCCGCGATAGGTGTCGGCGATCGTCGACAGGGGAGCGATCGCGGCGAGATGCGGCGGGCGGGTCTCGGCCACGAAGAGCTGCGTGATCCCCGAGTACGAGATCCCGACCATGCCGACGCGTCCGTGCAGGACCCAGGGCTGGGCCGCGACGACCTCGATCGCGTCGTAGCCGTCGAGGCCCTGGAGCGGCTCGAAGTAGTCCCACGAGCCCCCGGAGCAGCCGGTGCCGCGCAGGTTGACGCCGACCGTCGCGTACCCGAGGGTCTGCGCGAGCCGCATGGCCGCCTGGTTGCCGTCGGGGTTCGCCGGGTCGTAGCCCGAGTACTCGACGACGGTGGGGTACGGGCCGTCCTCGACGGGGCCGGGCAGCGTGACGTTCACCGCGAGCTCGGTGCCGTCGCGGGTCGTGAGGTACTGGTAGCCGGGGGCGAGTGACTGCGCGGCGTAGAACGACCGGGGCGGATGGTCGCCGGGCCCGACCACGCGCACCGGTGCGGATCGCAGCTCGCCGGCGACGACGCGGTACCCGCTGCCGGGCTCGACCCCACGGAACAGGAAGGAGCCCGCCTCGTCGGCGGTGCCGCGTGCGACGACCGATCCGTCGCCGGCGACGAGGCGGAGGGGCCCACCGGTGGTGACCCCGGTCACCGCGACCTGCTCGACGCTGCCCCGAACGGTGAGCACCAGGTCCGTCGCCCGGGCTCGCGCCGTGGCGCCGGCGATCGTCGTGGGCCACGCGACGGTCGAGCTCAGCAGGGCGAGCGCACAGAGCGCGACGGTCCGACGCAAGGGGTCAACGGTATCGCCCGTCGCCGTGCGAGCATGGTCGGGATGACCCGCCTCGACGATGCCCACGTCCTCATCACCGGCGGTTCGCTCGGCATCGGACTCGCGATGGCGGGACGTGCGCTCGACCGCGGTGCGCGGGTGTCGATCGTGGCGCGCGATGTCGAGCGGCTCGGTCGCGCGGTCGACACGCTCGAAGCACGCGCCGGTGACCCGACCCGCGTGACGGCCGAACCGGCTGATGTCACCGACCGCGAGTCGTTCGAGTCGGCGCTGGGGCTGCTCATCGCGCAGCTCGGTCCGGTCGATGTGCTCGTCACGAACGCGGGGGGTGCGCGCCCCGGACACTTCGAGGAGCTCCCGGCCGACGTCTTCGTCGACCAGATGACGCTGAACTACTTCGGCACCTTGCACCCCGTCCGCGCCGTCGTCCCGTCGATGATCGAGCGTGAGCGCGGGCACCTCATGCTCGTCTCGTCGGCCGCCGGGATCGTCGGTGTGTACGGCTACTCGGCGTACTCCCCGGCGAAGTTCGCAGTGCGAGGGCTCGCGGAGACGCTGCGGGCCGAGCTCAAGCCACGCGGCATCGTGGTGGGGTGCGCGTTCCCGCCCGACACCGACACGCCCGGGCTCTCGAACGAGAGCGCGACAAAGCCGGATGCGACCCGACGGATCTCGGAGACGGTGAAGGTGCGGTCGCCCGATGCGGTCGCCAAGGCGATCATCGCCGGCATCGAACGCGACAAGGTGGTCGTCACCGCCGACGTGTCGACGGCGATGCTGGCGCGTGCCGCGGGTGTCATCGGGCCCGTCGTGCGAAGCGCCATGGATCGCCACGTGCGCAAAGCACATCGTTCGGGCGCATCCGACGCCGAGCGGTAGTTTCGTCTTCATGACGAAGGCGACGAAGGCGACGAACGGGCCCACCCGCACCGAGTCGGACAGCTTGGGGCCGGTCGAGGTCGCCGACGATCGCTACTGGGGCGCGCAGACCGAGCGGTCGCTGCACCACTTCTCGATCGGCGCCGACCACATGCCCGGGGCGGTGATCCGGGGGATGGCGATCCTGAAGAAGGCCGCTGCGTTCGTGAACCGCGACCTCGGCCAGCTCCCCGATGACGAGGCGCGCCTGATCGTCGAGGCCGCCGACGAGATCCTCGCCGGGAAGCTCGACGACCACTTCCCGCTCTTCGTCTGGCAGACCGGCAGCGGCACCCAGACCAACATGAACGTCAACGAGGTCATCTCGAACCGGGCGATCGAGCTCGCCGGGGGAGAGAAGGGCTCGAAGGTCCCGGTGCACCCGAACGACCACGTGAACATGTCGCAATCGTCGAACGACACGTTCCCGACGGCGATGCACATCGCCGCGGCCGAGGAGATCGTGCACCGGCTCGTCCCGTCGGTCCGCGCGCTGCGCGACGCACTCGCGGCGAAGTCCGCCGAGTTCGACGAGATCGTGAAGGTCGGCCGCACGCACCTCCAGGACGCGGTGCCGCTCACGCTCGGTCAGGAGTTCTCGGGCTACGTCGAGCAGCTCGATGCCGATCTCGAGCGCGTCGAGATGACGTTGCCCGGTCTCTACGAGCTCGCGATCGGCGGCACGGCCGTCGGCACCGGGATCAACACGCACCCGGGGTTCGCCGAGGCGGTGGCGGCCAAGATCGCCGAGCTCACCGGGCTGCCCTTCATCACCGCGCCGAACAAGTTCGCCGCGCTTGCCGCGCACGACGCGATCGTGTTCGCCAGCGGCGCCATCAAGACGCTCGCGGTGTCCCTGATGAAGATCGCCAACGACATCCGCTGGCTCGCGTCCGGCCCGCGCGCCGGGCTCGGCGAGCTCGTCCTCCCCGAGAACGAGCCGGGGTCGTCGATCATGCCGGGCAAGGTGAACCCGACCCAGAGCGAGGCCATGACGATGGTCTGTGTGCAGGTGCTCGGCAACGACGCCGCGGTCGGGTTCGCCGGCTCGCAGGGCAACTTCGAGCTCAACGTCTTCAAACCGGTGATGATCTTCAACCTGCTGCACTCGGTCGACCTGCTCACCGACGCGTCCCGCAACTTCCGGGAGTTCGCGATCGAGGGCCTCGAGGCGAACCTGGAGCAGATCGAGGAGAACGTCCGCAACTCGCTCATGCTGGTGACGGCCCTCAACCCCCACATCGGGTACGACAACGCGGCCGCGATCGCCAAGCACGCCCACAAGCACGGGAAGACGCTCAAGGAGTCGGCGGTCGAGCTCGGTCACCTCACGGCGGAGAGGTTCGACGAGCTCGTCCGCCCCGAGCACATGACCCGCCCCCACTAGGCCGCATCTGCTCTCCGAGAAGTGCTCTGGCGTCGGAAACGCTGAAGAGCTCAACGTCTCCGACGCCAAGAGGCCGATCGTCAGCCGCCGGCGGCGCTCGCGCGCAGCACGACCTCGAACTCGAGCAGGCTCGATCCGTGGGCGACCGGCTTCTCGCCGGCCTTCGCGGCCGCCTCCGCGTGCCCGCGCACGAACGCCTCGCTGTGCACCCATGCCTGGAAGGCCTCCTCGCTCTCCCAGCGCGTGTACACGAAGTACCGCGACTCGCCGTTGGTGGGGCGGAGCAGCTCGAAGCTCTCGAAGCCGGGCATCTGCTCGACCTCGCCCGCGCGCTTCGCGAAGCGCTCCTCGAGCATGGAGCCCATGCCCTCGGGAACCTCGATCGCATTGATCTTGACGACGCTCATCTCGCTGTCCTCTCTCGTGTGCCTGCTGGATCAGTGTGCTTGCCGAACGTGCCGGCCGATGCGAGCACGACCGGCCACCCTTCGGTGGGGTGGTCGACGACGACCACCGGGTGCTCGAACACGTCCTGCACGACCTCCGGGGTGAGCACCTCGCGGGGTGTGCCGATCGCACGCAGCCGCCCGTTGCGCATCGCGCCGACCCGGTCGGCCCACGCTGCCGCGAGCGAGAGGTCGTGCAGCACTGCGCGCACGGCTGCTCCCTCGTCGGCGAGCCGACGGCACAGCGCGAGCACGTCGTGCTGATGACGGAGATCGAGTGCGGTGGTCGGCTCGTCGAGCAGCAGCAGCCGGGCGTGCTGCGCGTGGACGCGTGCGAGCGCGACTCGCGTCTGCTCGCCGCCGGAGAGTGTCGTGACCGAGCGTTCCGCGAGATGAGGCGGGGCCCCCGCCAGAAGACGCCAAAGGCCTGAACGGGGAAGGGCTGGAGCGGGAATGCCGACCGGGGGAGTCGGGGTTTCAGGTGGCACGTAATCGTGTAATCGCGAGCCTGTCCCAGACCCCCGTATCCAGACCCGAGGCGAGGACTCCATGTCCGAGACCACCACCCCTCCCGACGCCCCGACTCCGTCGAGTCCGTCCGAGGACGACCGCCTGATCCTCCCGCTGCTCCCCCTGTCCACGGGAGTCGTGCTGCCGCAGATGGTCGTCACCCTGGCGCTCGAGTCCGACGAGGCCAAGGGCGCGGCCGAGGCCGCCACCACCGCCGACGGGCTCCTGCTCCTCGTGCCCAAGGTCGACGGGCGCTACGCGCGCGTCGGCACCGTGGCTCGGGTCGAGAGCAGCGGTGACCTGCCCAACGGGCTGCAAGCCCTGGTCCTGCGCGGGCTGCACCGGGCCGTCGTCGGCACGGGCGTGCCGGGCACGGGCAACGGGCACTGGGTCGAGGTCGACGAGCAGCGCGACCCCGCGGAGTCCACCGAGCACGCGCGCGAGCTCGCGCGCGAGTACCGCGCGGTGGTCGGAGCGATCACCGAGCGCCTGCACGGCGCGCGGCTGCAGGAGGCGCTCGCCGGCGTAACCGATCCCGGCGCGCTCGCCGACACAGCCGGCTGGTGGCCCGACCTCTCGATCGAACGCAAGGTCGAGCTGCTCGAGACGCTCGACGTCGAGCAGCGCATCGAGCTCGCCGTCACCTGGGCGCGTGACGCGCTGGGCGAGATCGAGCTGACCGAGAAGATCCGCTCCGAGGTGTCCGACGGCATGGACAAGCAGCAGCGCGAGTTCCTGCTGCGTCGCCAGATGGACGCCATCCGCAAGGAGCTGGGGGAGTCCGACGACGACATGCTCGCCGAGTACCGGCGGCGCGTCGACGAGCGCGAGCTGCCCGAGGCCGTTCGCGACGCGGTCGTCCGCGAGCTCGACAAGCTCGAGCGCACCGGTGAGCAGAACCCCGAGCAGGGCTGGATCCGCACGTGGCTCGACACGATCCTCGACCTGCCGTGGGGCACGAAGTCCGACGAGGACATCGACGTGCGCGCGGCGCGCACGGTGCTCGATGCCGACCACGCAGGGCTCGACGACGTGAAGGACCGCATTGTCGAGTTCCTCGCCGTCCGCAAGCTGCGCGCGGACCGAGGCTTCGGGAAGACGAATGAGCCGGAGCCCGAGGCGAGCGATGCTGCCGGCGAGGGTGTTCGACCCGCGAAGCAACCGCGCGAACGCGGCTCGGGCGCGATTCTGGCGCTGGTCGGCCCTCCGGGGGTCGGCAAGACGTCCCTCGGCGAGTCCGTCGCGCGCGCCCTCGGTCGGCAGTTCGCCCGCATCTCGTTGGGTGGTGTCCGCGACGAGGCGGAGCTGCGGGGTCACCGGCGCACGTACGTCGGGGCCCGACCCGGCCGCGTCGTCCGCGCGCTGACCGAAGCCGGCACGATGAACCCCGTCGTGCTGCTCGACGAGGTCGACAAGCTCGGCGCCGACTGGCGGGGCGACCCGTCGAGCGCGCTGCTCGAGGTGCTCGACCCGGCGCAGAACCACACGTTCCG
>JBBDWT010000211.1:0-9802 GCA_040902705.1 Acidimicrobiia bacterium
GATCGCGCCGGCCGGGCCCTTCTTCTACGCCGAGGACTACCACCAGCAGTACCTCACGAAGAACCCGAACGGGTACTGCGGGCTCGGGGGGACCGGCGTGAGCTGCCCGGTCGGCGTCGCGTCTGCCGACGCGGACGCGTCGTAGGCCGAGCACTCCATGACCCACTCGGTCACCGACTACGAGGCCGCCTACCGCGAGCTTCGCCTTCGGCTCACGGATCTGCTGCACGAGCGCCCCGACGACGAGCTCGAGCAGGTCACCCCCACCTGCCCCGAGTGGCGGGTGCGCGACCTGCCTGCCCACCTCGGTGGTGTCTGCGACGACATCGCACACGGCAACATGGACGGCGTCGCGACCGACGCGTGGACTCGGGCCCAGGTCGACAAGCGACGCGACTGGCCGTTCGAGCAGGTCCTCACCGACTGGTCGGAGCACGCCGCGGTCGTCGAGTCGATGATGAACGACATCGGCCAGCCCATGGGCCAGCTCGTCTTCGACGCGTGGACCCACGAGCAGGACGCGAGGACGGCGCTCGGCGTGCCGTGCGATCGCGAGTCCGCCGCGGTCGATGTCGCCTTCGGGTGGTGGGTCGCGACGGCACAGCAGTTCGTCGGAGCCGGCCCCGACGCGGGCCCGACGGAGGCCTTCCGACTCGTGTGCGAGACGGGCGAGTTCGACTTCGGACCCGGGACTCCGACCCAGACGCTCCGAGCGTCGCGCTTCGAGTTCCTGCGTGCGATCACCGGGCGGCGGAGCAGCGCACAGGTGCTGGCCTTCGCCTGGGACGGCGACACCCCGCTCGACGAGCTCGTCTTCACCAACGAGCTCTTCAGCCCCGCGACCCGCGACATCGTCGAGTAGCACCGCGGCCCGATGCCGCTGCCCCGGTCACTCGCCCCGCTGCGCCACCGCCGCTATGCGGCGTTCTGGGCCGGAGCGTTCGCGTCGAACATCGGCACGTGGATGGAGACGATTGCCGTCGGCGTGCTCGTCACCACCCAGACCGGGCAGGCCGGTTGGGCGGGCCTGGTCGCGGCTGCGGCGTTCGTGCCCAACGCGCTCCTCGGGCCCCTCGGCGGCGCGCTCGCCGACCGGATCCCCCGGCGTCGGCTCCTCCTCGGGTCGGTCACGATCCAGACGGCGCTCGCCGCGGTCCTCACGATCCTCGCGGCCACCGACACCGCGCAGCCCTGGAACGTCACGGTCATCGTGCTGCTCTCGGGCTGCGCCGGCGCGATCGGGTTCCCGGCCTATCAGTCGTTGATGCCCGACCTGGTCCCACGCGACGAGCTCGCGGGCGCGGTTGCGCTCGGGTCGGCCCAGTGGAACCTCGGACGCGTCATCGGGCCGGCGCTGGCCGGGATCGTGATCGACGTCGGGGGGTTCGAGTGGGCGTTCGCGATCAACACGCTGAGCTTCCTCGCAGTGATCGCCGCGATCGCACCCTTGCGACTCCCGCCGCCGCGCCCGAAGCACGGGGAGTCGATCGTCGCCTCGATCCGCGATGGCGCTCGCTTCGCGCGTCGCGAGCCGGGGATCCGCGCGGTGATGGCATACCTTTCGCTCAACTCGCTCTTCGCCGCGCCGTTCATCGCGCTCGTGCCCGCGATGGCACTCACGGTCTTCGACAACGAGGACACTGGCACCGCGATGCTCGTCACCGCGCAGGGCATCGGGGCGGTGATCATGGCGTTGTCGCTCGGGGGACTGGCGCACCGGTACGGGCATCGGCGGGTGCTGCTGGTCGCGCTGGTCGCGCTCCCACCCGCGCTCGTCGCCTACGCGCTCTCCCCGACGCTCGAGCTCGCGGTCCTCGCGATCTTCTTCGTCGGCGCCGCATACCTCTGCTGCCTCTCGAGCTTCACGACGATCGCGCAGCTCCGCGCCCCCAACGAGATGCGCGGCCGCGTGATGAGCGCGCTGATGGTGCTGCTCGGCGTGCTGTACCCGATCGGCAGCGTCGTCCAGGGTTGGATCGCCGACGAGATCGGCCTCCGCGCGACCACCGCCGTTGCCGCGGTGCTGCTCGCGCTCGCCTTCCTCGCGATCCGCTCGTTCCGCCCCGGATTCGACGCGGAGCTGCGCGATCCGCCCCTCGGGGTCGTGCACCCCGAGGCGCTCTCCGACCCGCCGCTCTCCGACGCGGCGATCTCGGACGAGGTGACCTCAGCCGAGCCGATCGCCGACGCCTCGGTCGCCGACGCCGCGCAGCGCGAGCACGCTGGCGACGACGAGCGCCGTGACGACGATCATCTGGCCGTACCACCAGAGGCCGAAGTCGTGGTGCCCGGTCGTGGGACAGGCGATGACCCCCGCCGCGAACAGCCCCGAGCTGGCGAGTGACGCGGTGAGGCCCCAGCGCCGCCGCGCGACGAGCCCGACGGCGGTGACGAGGATCCCGGCGAGCAGCGCCACGCCGAGCACGAGGCCGATCACCGGCATCTCGTGCGACGTCTCGGGCTCCAACGCACTGATGATCGTGTAGCCGAGGAACCACGCGAGGCCCAGTGCGATGCCCACCTCGCGCGTGATGCGGTCGGTCAGCCGCGGGTGCGTTGGTGCGTGCGCCCGTGGGGTCGTCGGTGGCGCGGCGTCGCCCGTCGCGGGCGGCACTTCGATCGCTTCGGTCACGTCGGGCATGGTGGGCCTCCACACATGGTTGCGGTCGTGGTCCGAGTGCTGTTCGGGCTGGCCCACCAGTCTGCCCGACGACGCCGTTGGTAGCGTGCGCGCATGGTGCTGGAACGTGCGAGACACGGCCGCGTCGAGATCCTGACGATGAACCGCCCCGAGGCCCGGAACGCCATGAACCCCGTCCTCTCGAGGGCGATCGAGGCCGCGCTCGACGAGACGGAGGCCGACCGCGACATCCGCGCCGTGGTGCTGACGGGCGCCGGACCGGTCTTCTGTGCCGGTGCCGACCTCAAGGTCGTCGCGTCCGGCGGCGGCATGGACATCGAGACGAAGAAGGGCGGGTTCGGGGGGATCACCCGGCGAGAGCTCGTCAAGCCCCTGATCGCGGCCGTGAACGGCCCCGCGCTCGCCGGCGGATTCGAGCTGGTGCTCGCGTGTGATCTCGTGATCGCCGCCGACCACGCCACGTTCGGGCTCCCGGAGGCCAAGCGGGGCCTCCTCGCCGCGGCCGGTGGACCGTTCCGCCTCGCGCAGCGGGTCCCGCTCGCGACCGCACTCGAGATCGTCATGACCGGCGACCCGATCACCGCGGAGCGGGCGCACGAGCTCGGCCTCGTGAACCGGGTCGTGCCCGCCGCCGGGGTCCTCGACGAGGCGATCACCCTCGCGGAGCGGATCCTCGAGAACTCCCCGACGGCGGTGCGCCTGGCGCGGCGTCTCGTGAGGGAGTCGCTGCGCCTCGACGAGGCCGCGGCCTGGGAGCTGACCTACCGGCTCGCCGGGGACGCGATGGCCAGCGGCGACGCGATCGAGGGCTCCACCGCCTTCGCCGAGAAGCGCCCACCCGTGTGGAACGACGACGTCTGAGGGCTGCCGGCCCCGGGTGCGATCGTGGGAGTGATCGCTCCTAAGATCAGGGGGTGGCTCAGGTCGCTCCCCCCCGGCACCCCGACGACAAGCACCCACCGGTCGCGACCGCAATGGCCGGGAACCAGGCCGGGGAGCAGCGCGTCGAGGACCTCGCCCGCGTCTGCGGCGTGTCGGTCGACACCATCCGCTTCTACCAGAAGCGTCGTGTGCTCCCCGCGCCGCGCCGCGAGGGGCGGATCGCCTGGTACGGCGCCGAGCACGTCGAGCGCCTGGCGCGCATCCGCGAGCTCCAGCAGCGGGGGCTGTCGCTCGCGCTGATCCGCCGGCTCCTCGACGGCGAGCTCGACACGACCGACGCGCGCCTCGCCACTGCGGTCGCCGACGAGACCGCCGACGAGCTGCTCACGCTCGCCGAGCTCGCCGCACGCGCCGAGGTTCCCGAGGCACTGCTCGACTCCGTGGTCCGCGAGGGCCTGCTCGTGCCGCAGCAACGCGACGGCGTCGACCACTACGCCGCGAGCGACGCCGAGATCGTGCGCACGGGCCTTCGGCTCCTCGAAGCCGGCCTCCCCCTCCCCGAGCTCCTCGCGCTCGCGCGTCGCCAACACGACATGACACGCGCGATCGCCGAGGAGGCCGTGGCGATGTTCGACGGCTACGTGCGCGCGCCGTTGCGCGACACCGACATGACCGACGAGGAGCGCGCCGCTCGGCTCGTCGACGCGTTCCGCACGATGCTGCCGACCGTCACCACCCTGGTCGCTCACCACTTCCGCAGCGTGCTGCTCGAGGTGGCCCAGGAGCACCTCGAGGCGGTCGGTGACGACGTCGAGCTCGCGGCCGCGTCGACCGAGTCCGGTTGGGGCCGGCAGGCGGCGCAGTGACCGTGCCGGTGCTCGACGCCGACGGCTCGCTCCCCCGCGGCGACGCGAAGCGTCGGGCGGTCGAGGCGATGTTCGACCGTGTCGCACCCGACTACGAGCGCATCAACCGCGTCATCTCGTTCGGCCTCGACCGGCGCTGGCGGGCGCGCACGATCGACGCGCTCGGGCTCGCACCGGGCTCGCGGGTCGTCGACCTCGCCTGCGGCACGGGCGACCTCGCGCGCGACCTCGAGCGTGCCGGTCAGACGGCCGTCGGCATCGATCTCTCGACCGGGATGCTCCGCGCCGCGCACACCGACGTGCCGCTCGTGCGGGGCGATGCCGCGGTCCTCCCCTTCCCGGACGGCGCGATCGACGGGCTCGTCTGCGGGTTCGCGCTGCGCAACTTCGTCGACCTCGGGGTGGTGTTCGCCGAGGTCGCGCGAGTCCTGCGGCCCGGTGGCCGGTTCGCTGCGCTCGACGCGGCGGTCCCGGCGAGCCGACTGCTGCGCGCCGGCAACGCGGTCTGGTTCCGTGGCGCCGTCCCACTGGTGGGTCGACTCATGTCGCGTGATGCCGAGGCCTACCGGTACCTGCCGCGCTCCACCGAGTACCTCCCCGAACCGGCCGCACTGGTCGCCGCCCTCGGCCGGGCCGGGTTCACCGACACCGCGCGCGCCACGATGACCGGCGGCTCGGTCCAGCTCCTGACGGGAACGCGAGCATGACGGCCGCGCCCGTCCCCCTCACCTCGCTGCGCGCGGTCACGCGAGAGCTCGTCGCGCCGGCCAACCTGCTCGATCAGCTCGGGCCCGACGGTGTGGCCTGGCTCCACGACGGCGGCGGCTTCGTGACCTCGGGCGTGGCCGCACGGGTCGAGCCCGCGGCGGCAGCCGGTGTGCTCGCCGAGATCGAGCACGACGACGCGGCCGGACGGCCGGGGACCGGACCCCTCGCCGTCGGCGCCCTCCCGTTCGACCCACGAGCGTCTCGCGAGCTCATCGTCCCCCGACGCATCGTCGGGCGCGACGCCCACGGACGCGGCTGGGTCACCGAGCTCGGCGCCGCCTCGTCGCTGCCGCCGGAAGCGCTCCTCGCCCCGACCGCGTTCACCGTGCGCGAGCTCATGTCGCACGACCAGTGGTGCGCGGCCGTGACCGCGGCCCTCGACGCGATCGCACGCGGTGATCTCGAGAAGGTCGTGCTCGCTCGCGCGGTCGAGGTCGAAGCCGACCACCCGTTCGACGTGCCCACGATCCTCGAACGACTGCTCGTCGAGCAGCCCGGGTGCTTCGTGTACGCCGTCGACGGGATGGTCGGCGCGAGCCCGGAGCTGCTCGTCCGGCGCCGCACCCTGCGCATCGAGTGCCGGCCGATGGCCGGCACCGTGATGGCGACCGACGAAGCCGCGCTCCAACGCCTCCGGGCTTCCGCCAAGGACGCCCGGGAGCATCGGGTCGTGGTCGACGCGATCGTCGAGAGCCTCGGCCCGCTCTGCGAGCGGCTCCTCGTCGGCGCGGAGCCCGAGGTCGCGCGCCTCGCCTCGGTCGCCCACCTCGCGACGCCGATCCGCGGCACGTTGCACGACCCCGCCCCGGACGCCCTCGCCATCGCGCGGACGCTCCACCCCACGCCCGCCGTCGGTGGGATGCCGCGCGCCGCGGCCCTCGACGCGATCGACGCGCTCGAGCCGACCGCCCGCGAGCGCTACGCGGGCCCGGTCGGCTGGATCGACGCTCGCGGCGACGGCGAGTGGGCGGTCGCGCTGCGCGGTGCAGCGATCGACGGCACGCGGGCGACGCTCCACGCCGGAGCCGGGATCGTCGCCGGCTCGGTCCCCGACGACGAGTGGCGCGAGACGGACGCCAAGCTCGAACCGATGATGCGCGCGCTCACGCGCACCTAGGCGCCTGGCGATCCGAGCGCTTCCGCGACCGCGCCCCACAGGGCTCGGTGCTTCGCGACGTTCGTGGCACGGTCGGTGCGGACGAGCACCATCCGGACCCCGCCCGCGTCGATCGCCGCGGCAACCGTTGGTGCGAGGTCGTCGGCCCACCCCACGACGGCGCACGGGACGTCGTGGATGGCCGCGACACGCGTGAGGTCCACGCCGTGGGGCGTGCCGAACAGCATCTCGAAGTCGTCGAGTGCGACCGCGTCGGGGCTCGCTTGCGGGAGGAAGGAGAAGATCCCGCCGCCGTCGTTGTCGATCACCACGAGCACCGCATCGACACCCCGGCGCACGGCACCCACCAGGCCGTTGACATCGTGCAGCAGGCACAGGTCGCCGAGCAGTGCGACGACCGGCGCGTCGGGGCTCGCCGCCGCGACTCCGAGCACGGTCGAGACAAAGCCGTCGATACCGTTGGTCCCACGATTCGCGAGGAAGCGCACGTTGGCACGGGGCGCCGCGAACGACTCGACGTCGCGCACGGGCATGCTCGACGCCACGACCAGCGTCGCGCCGTCCGGCAGGCACGCGACCACATCGCGCGCGATCCGGCCCTCGAACGGCTCGGTCTCCGCGTCGCAGCCGGCATCGATCACGCTCCGCGCCCTCCGCTCGGCGGTGCGCCACGCGGAACGCCACCCGTGGTCGGCACCGTGGTGGTCGCCGATCGCGTCGATCGTGATCGCGAGGAGCGCTTCCGGATCGCACACGAGCCGCGTCGACGCCGTCCGGCCGGGTTCGAGCCACCCGTCGTCGGGATCGACCAACAGCGTCGGGACCTCGGCGTCGAGCCATCCGGCGAGGGACTTGCCGGTGGCCGGCGCGCCGAGTCGCAGCACGATCTCGGGAAGGTGACCGGCGGCGAACGCGGGCACGCGCAGGATCGCTTCGTACGTCGACACGGCATCCGGCCCGGTGCGGAGCCCGGAGAGCGGGTCAGCGAGCAGTGGCCATCCTGTCAGTGCCGCGAACCGGACCGCAGTGCTCGGCGACACTCCGGCGCCCCACCCCGCAACGACGATGCCGCGCGGGTGCGTGCGCACGGCGCGTACGAGCCCCGCGATCGCCGCCGCGTCCGGAGGTCGCGCGGGCACGTGGGTCCGCACCCACGGCGCGTCACCGGGACGCCCCGGGGCGTCGACCAGCGGCGCCCCCGTCGGGACGAGGGGCTCGCGGAACGGAAGGTTCAGGTGCACCGGCCCCGCGGGCGGACCGGCCGCCTCGGCGACGCTGCGCGCGCCGACGTGGCGCCACTCCGCGCCGACTCCCGGCCGGTCCTCGGGCGGCCCCGGGTCGTGCGCCCACCGGACCGCGTCGCCGTAGAGGCCCTGCTGCTGCACGGTCTGGCCCGCGCCGACGTCGTGCAGCTCGGGCGGGCGGTCGGCCGTGCACACGATGAGCGGCACCCGCCCGTGGTGCGCCTCCAGCACGGCCGCGTGGAGCAGCGCGGCGGCGGTACCCGAGGTGCAGAGCAGGATCGGCGGACGCCCCGACGCCCGCGCGAGACCGAGGGCGAAGCCTCCCGCCGAACGCTCGTCGATGTGGACGTGCACGCGGCAGCGCTCGTCGCGCGCCAGGGCAAGCGCCAACGGTGTCGAGCGCGACCCCGGGGCAAGGGCGGCGTCGGTGACCCCGGCACGCGCCCACTCGTCGACGAGCGTGCGGGCGAAGGCGGTCGTGGCGTCGCGCCTCATCGCCCGATCCCGGTCTGGACCCCGGCACGGGCGCGGCGATGGTGACGTGCCAGGATGCCGGGGTGCGGCTCCGACTGGTGCACGGCTTCAGCCAGACCTCCCGGTCGTGGGAGCCCGTGGAGAAGCTCCTGCCGCTCGACTGGGACGTGCAGGCACTCGACGTCCCCGACGGGCTCGACTTCGTCGCGACCGCCGACGCGCTCGGGCATCGCGGCGCGGAAGGCACCTGGGTCGGTTACTCGATGGGTGCGCGGCTCTGCTTGCAGCTCGCCATGGACCGACCGGCGGTCGTCGAGCGGCTCATCCTGGTCAGCGGCACCGCCGGCATCGATTCGCCCGCGCCGCGCCGGGCTCGGCTCGAGTCGGACGAGCAGCTCGCTCGCTCGGCCGAGCGCGACGGCGTCGAGCAGTTCCTCGACCGCTGGCTCGACCAGCGACTGTTCGAGACGCTGCCGCGCGACGCCGCGCAGCTCGAGATCCGCCGACGCGGCTACACCGTCGGCCGGCTCACCCATCAGCTGCGCACACTCGGCCAGGGCGCGCAGGAGCCACTGTGGGACCGCCTCGGGTCGCTCGAGATGCCGGTGCTCATCCTCTGCGGGCAGTGGGACCGCACCTACAGCGACCTGGGCACTCGGATGGCCGCGGCGATCGGCGCCAACGCCCAGCGCGTGATCATCCCGAAAGCCGGCCACGCGCTGAACCTCGAGCGGCCGCGCGAGGTCGCTCACGAGGTCGAGACCTGGCTCGGGGGCGACACGGCGTAGCGCGCGAGCAGCGCCGGGTCGGGCACGACCGCGCGCCGCACCAAGCGACCGCCGTGCGCGACCAGCGGCTCGGCCGTCACGTCGTCCACGAGCAACGACGCCGTGCCCAGCCCGCACGCGTACGGGAGCTCGGGGAGCGCACACGCGAGCGCGAGCCCGGCCGCGAGCCCGACCGACGTCTCCATCATCGACGTCGCGATGGCCGGCACGCCCGCCTCCTCGGCGATCGCGAGCGCGGCCCGCACACCACCGAGCGGCTGGACCTTGAGCACGACCGCGTCGGCAGCACCGAGCGAGCGGAGGCGGCGGGCGTCGTCGATCGTGCGCACGCACTCGTCGGCGGCGATCGCGACCGGCGACCGCCGCCGGACCGCGGCCAGGTCATCCAGGCTCGCGACGGGTTGCTCGACGAGCTCGATGTCGAGCCCGGCAAGCCTCGCGATGACGGTGAGCGCGGTGTCGAGGTCGAACGCGCCGTTCGCATCGACGCGCAGCGCGACCCGCGGGCCCACCGCGTCACGGACACGCGCGACGAGATCGACGTCGTTCGGAGCACGCAGCTTCACCTTCACGGCGTCGAAGCCCGCGAGCAGGGCCGGATCGAAGTCGGGACCGTCGACGAGGGCGTTCACCCTGACTTCGTCGCGGCCCGGCGCCGGGAAGCCCGAGCGTGCCGTCTCCTCCGCGGCCTGGAGCGCGATCGCGGGGTCGCACGGGTAGCCGGGAAGTGGTGAGCATTCGCCCCAACCCCCCGGGCCCTCGAGCAGCGTGACGGCGCGTCCGTCGAGCCGCAGGTGGTACGCACGCAGGTCGGCCGGTCGTGGGCCCGTCATCAGCCGATCCAGAGGCCCGCGGAGAGCAGCACCGCGGTCAGCAGCTCGAGACGTGCGGTGGCGATGAGCACCCCCACGAGCTCGAGCGGCGTGCGCGCGACGACCACGGTGCGCGCCGCGATGACGGCGAGCGGCGTCGTAGCGAAGGCGAGCAACGCCCAAGGCGCGTCGACCGCGATCGGCACGATC
>JBBDWT010000211.1:9812-12485 GCA_040902705.1 Acidimicrobiia bacterium
GGCTAACGCGACGGCGACGCAGGCGACGTAGAGGAGTCGTGCTCGCCGCTCCCCGACGAGCACGGCGAGCGTGCGCTTGCCCGTCGAGGCGTCGGTGGCGACGTCGCGCACGTTGTTGGCGAGGAGGATCGCGCAGGCGAGGAGCCCGACGACGAGCGAGCCCCACCATGCCGTTGCCGGGACCCGCTCGGCCTGGACGAAGGCCGAGCCGGCCGTGGCGACGATGCCGAAGAACACGAGCACCATCACCTCACCGAGCCCGGCGTACCCGTACGGCCGCGGGCCGCCCGTGTAGAGGACGGCCGCAGCGATGGCGGCGGCGCCGACCAGGAGCAGCCAGGGCGAGACGAGGATCGCGAGCACGAGCCCTGCGAGCGCCCCGACGGCCAGGGCGATGGCGGCGGCTGCTCGCACGGCGGCGGGGCTCGCGAGCCCGGACGCGGTGAGTCGGACGGGACCGCGACGCTCGGCGTCGGTGCCGCGCACACCATCGCTGTAGTCGTTGGCGTAGTTGACCCCGACCTGGAGCGCGACCGCGACCACGAGCGCCAGCACCGCGCGCACCCACGAGAGGCTGACGCCATCGCCGCGCGCGGCGGCCGTCCCCACGAGGACCGGCGCGATCGCGGCTCCGAGCGTGCGGGGTCGCGCGCCCGCGAGCCAGAGGCGCCAGCCGGACGGCGCGACGGTCGGCCCGGCCATGGCGCCTATGGTCGCTTCGGGAACTGGTCGAAGTCGGGCGCGCGCTTCTCGAGGTACGCGCGCTTGCCCTCCTGGGCTTCCTCGGTCATGTAGTAGAGGAGCGTCGCGTCGCCGGCGAGCTGCTGGATCCCGGCGAGCCCGTCGTCGGCGGCGTTCATCGACGCCTTCAACATGCGCAGCGCCAGCGGGCTGTGGTGCAGCATCCGGCGGCACCACTCGATCGTGCGCTCCTCGAGCTCCTCGAGCGGCACGACCGTGTTCACGAGCCCCATGCGCTCGGCCTCCTCCGCGTCGTACTGGTCGCAGAGGTACCAGATCTCACGGGCCTTCTTCTGCCCGACCATGCGCGCGAGCAGGCCCGATCCGTAGCCGCCGTCGAACGAACCGACCTTCGGGCCCGTCTGACCGAACCGTGCGTTGTCGGCCGCGACCGTGAGATCGCACACGACGTGGAGCACGTGACCACCGCCGATCGCGTATCCGGCGACCATCGCGACCACCGGCTTGGGCAGCCGACGGATCTGGACCTGGAGGTCGAGCACGTTGAGGCGCCCGATCCCGTCGTCGCCGACGTAGCCGTCGTCGCCTCGGATCCGCTGGTCTCCACCGGAGCAGAACGCCTCGGGTCCCTCGCCCGTGAGGATGACGACGCCAACCGACGGGTCGTCGCGCGCGAGCTCGAACGCGTCGCGGAGCTCGAAGAGCGTGCGGGGTCTGAAGGCGTTGCGCACCTCGGGCCGGGCGATGGTGATCTTCGCGACCTGCGCACCGTCGACGGTCGCGGTCTCGTAGCGCACGTCGGTGAACCCGACGTCTCCGGGCAACCAGGCGGCACCGGGCCGGATGTCACGCGGGGCGTCGCTCGCCATGGTTGTCCGACCTGCTCGCTCGTGGGCCCACGCCGAGGACTCGATCGTGGGAGTGATCACTCCTACGGTACGCGGGGGCCCGGCGGCGATCCCAATCGCGTGCCTCCTACGGTGGCCGCGTGCCGCCCGAGCCGCTGCCCCGCCCGATGCTCGCCACCGCCGCCCAGGACCTCCCCCAGGGCCTCGAGTGGGCCTACGAGATGAAATGGGACGGCTACCGGGCGATCGTCGAGGTCCACGACGGCCGGGTCCGGATCGCGTCCCGCCGCGGCCTCGACCTCACCGACACCTACAGCGAGCTGGCGCCGCTCGCCGGCGCCGTGCCCGTCGACGACCTCGTCCTCGACGGCGAGCTCGTCGTGCTCGACGACGGCGGCCGTCCGAGCTTCGAGGCACTCCAACAGCACCGGCACGCGGCGACGTTCATGGTCTTCGACGTGCTGCGCATCGACGGCCGCGACACCACCGCGCTCCCGTGGCACGAGCGACGTGCGCTCCTCGAGCACCTCGGCCTGCGCGGCGGGACCTGGCAGACGCCTCCCGTGGTCGAGGCCGACGCCGACGCCGCGCTCGAGACCGCGCGCGAGCTCGGCCTGGAAGGCATCGTCGCGAAGCGCATCGACGCGCCGTACGTCCCGGGGCGTCGCACCACCGCGTGGCAGAAGAAGAAGCTGCGCAACCGCCAGGAGCTCGTCGTCGGCGGCTGGCTCCCGGGTGAGGGAAGGCTCAGTGGCACTGTCGGCTCGCTGCTCGTCGGGTACTACGAGCGCCCCGGCGCGGGCGCGCTCACCTACGCGGGACGGGTCGGGTCGGGCATCAATGACGCCGGGCGCGACGCGCTCGCGGCCCAGCTCGTGGCGCGTTCGTCGAGCCCGTTCGGGTCGACCCCGCGGCTCGCGTCACCGGTGTGGGTCGAGCCCGACGTCGTCGCCGAGGTCGAGTTCACCGAGTGGACCGACGACGGCGTGCTGCGCCACCCGGTCTTCGTCGGCCTCCGCACCGACAAGGCCCCCACCGACGTCACCCGCGAGGCGTGACCGGCCCCCTCCGCAGCGGGGCCGTCAGGCGTCGTCGCGCAGCGATTCCTTCCAGCTGCGAAAGC
>JBBDWT010000212.1:0-12330 GCA_040902705.1 Acidimicrobiia bacterium
TCCCGGACGTGCTCGTCTCGAACAGCGTGCCGGTGACCGCGCCCGCGGCGTCGTACGTCAGCAGCCGGTGACCACCCGTCGCGTCGTCGAGGAAGGCGACGACCAACCGGCCATCCGGGAGGTACGTCGCGGCGGCCGCGGCCGACGGCAGGTCGAGGAACGCCGTCGGTCGCAGATCTGCGATCCCGAAGGTCGTCACGGCGGAGAACTGCTCGCCCTCGCGCGTGCCGACGGCGATCTGGGTCCCATCCGGCGACCACGACCAAGGCTGCACAATCGGGCCGAGATTGATCTCCCGCTCCTGACCACTCGCGAGGTCCCGGAGCGCGATGGTGCCGCCCGAAGCGCACGCGTCAGGCGGCGACGACCGAGCGTACGCAAGCGTGCGCCCGTCCGGGCTCACGACGGGGTGCGATCCCGGCGAGACGACGGTCTCCACCGCGCCGCCGGCGAGCGGGACACGCGCGATCTCGATCACGCTGCACGGCAGCCCTTGCCTCAAGCGGGCGAAGTACGCCGTGTTCCCGTCGGGAGTCGCGGCGATGCCGCCGAGCGTGATGCCGATGCCCTCGGCGAGGGTACGGATCTCGTGGCCGTCCTCGGCCGACAGCACGACGAGCCGGTCGCCTTCGGTGTTGTGCCCGACGACCGCGACGACCTCGGTCGACGCTCCCGGGGTCGGCGTCGGCGTGGCGCGCTGTGCCGGCAGCCACGTCGCCCAGCGGACGTGCTCGGCCAGCTTGTTCAGGTGCGGGTCGCCCGCGTGCGCTTCGTAGAGGTTCCATCCGTCCGGGAAGTCGCCGAGCGGGCCCGTCAGCAGGAAGCGCGTCCCGGTCGGGTCCGTCGCGTTCAAGAACGCGGACGGAGCTTCGGTGTCGGTGACCACACGACCCGCCTGCCCCGTCTCCCGATCGACCACTGCGATGTGCGAGCCGGCGCCTGGGTACGCGCTGATGAGCGAGCCGTCGGGGAGATAGGAGAAGCCGTTCCCCAACACCTCCGTGGTCCGGTCCGGCGCGTTGAGCCCGCCGGCAGAGACATCGACCTCTCGGAGGGTGATGTCGGGCAGCGCTTCGGTGTAGTAGGCGAGCTTTCGCGAGTCGGACGACCACGCGCGCGGCGCGATGAACGAGGCTTTCCCGTCGCCTTCGATCCGATGCTCAGTACCGGTCTTCACGTCACGCACGACGAGGTTCGTGAACGGTCCACACGCGTCGGCAGGAGCATCCGACCCTGCGTACGCGACGTAACGACCGTCCGGGCTCACCAGCGGTTGCATCCCTACGATCCCCTCGCCAAGCCAGTTGCCGGATCCGTCGATGTGGACGATCTGGGGTGGGTCGGCCGACGCGCACGTCGGCGGCTGCGGGGGGGTGTGCAGCCCGAGGTAGATCGAGCCGTCCGGCGCGGCGCTCAGACCGTTCGCCCACCCCTCGCCCCCGCTCGACGTGAAGAGCGTCCGCAGGACGCGCCCGTCGTCGCTGTCGAGCACGACGACTCGCCCGTCGTCCAGTGCCGCGACGATGTCGCTGCTCGAGGGCGCAGTCGCCACCTCGCGGCGCGTGTCGTCCCGATCGACGACGAGGAGCACGCCGACGACCAGCGCGGCCGCGGTCACGACTGCGGTGGCGCCGCGGCCGATGCTGCGGCGCCGACGGATGCTCGCGCCGCGCGCTCGCACGTCGTCCCATCCGTCCGGATCGGCAAGCGCCGTCGGCTCGCCTCGAAGCGACTCTCGGAGCAGATCGTCGATGGCCATCAGTCGTCGTCCTCCTGCTCGCCGAGTCGACCGGCGAGCGTGGCGTGGGCACGGTGAAGGTGCTGCTTGACCGAGCCGCCCGAGATGCGCAGCGCGGTCGCGATGTCGGAGACGGAGCAGTCCAGGTAGTACCGGAGCGCGATGCACTCACGCTGACGGCGCGGCAGCGCGCGGACGGCTGCTGCGATCTCGTCACGGCGCGCGCTCTCGGCGGCAGCGTGCTCGGCCGACGGGACATCGGGCGGCACCTCGAGCACCGCAGCCCGCGCGACCCGACGACGGCGGAGACCGCCGCGCGACAGGTTGACGACCGCACGCTGCACGTACGGCAGGGGGTGCTGCGGGTCCCGCAGGCGTGACCACCCCGCGTAGGTGCGGGCGAACGCTTCCTGCACGACTTCCTCCGCCTGCGTCGTGTCGTCGAGCAGGTAGCGCGCCAACCCGACCAACCGAACGGCGTGGTCCCGGTACGCCGCCGCGAGCACGTGATCGGCATCAGCAGGTGCCTGCGGCCTCGGTGGCTCCACCGGGGCCTCCCCCTTCGACGACGTCCATACGACGGATCAGACGCGCGTCATGGTCGTTCGGTTGACGCGACGGCGCCAGAACCACCCACGACCCGACCGCCCCGGACGCGACGAAGCCCCGCTCCTTCCCTCTCGGGGTCGGGCGGGGCTCCTGGTCGACCTTCCCGGACCGTGACGGACTACACCGCCAGCAGGTCGCGGGCGCCGGTGTCGGCGGACGGGTGGCGGAGCTTGCTCATCGCTCGCGCCTCGATCTGTCGGATCCGCTCCCGGGTCAGGTTGAAGTACTCGCCGACCTCTTCGAGCGTGCGCGGCTCGCCTCGGTCGAGGCCGAACCGGAGCGCCAGGATCTGGCGCTCGCGCTCGTCGAGCGGTGCGAGCAGCTTCTCGATCTCGTCGGGGAGCAACGCCGTCGCGGCCACCTCGAAGGGCGACTCGGCGGAGCGGTCCTCGACGATGTCACCCAGCTCGGCGTCGCCGTCCTCGCGGAGCGGCTCGGACAGCGAGAGGGGCTCGGCGGCGAAGCGCAGCGCTTCGGTCACCTTGTCCTCGGGCATCTCGACCTCGATCGCCAGCTCGGCGAGCGTGGCCGGGCGGCCGAGCTTGAGCTCCAGGCGGGACCGGGCCTTCTGCAGGCGGGCGAGCGTGTCGCCGGCGTGGACCGGGAGGCGGATCGTGCGGCCCGTGTTGGCGATGCCGCGGGTGATGGCCTGACGGATCCACCAGGTGGCGTACGTCGAGAACTTGAAGCCCTTGCGCCAGTCGAACTTCTCGACGGCGTGCATGAGACCGAGGTTGCCCTCCTGGATCAGGTCGAGAAGGGGCAGGCCCGAAGCCTGGTACTTCTTGGCGATGGAAACCACCAGGCGCAGGTTCGACTGCACGAACCTTCGCTGGGCGTTGTCGCCGTCACGAACCCAGCGCCGCAGCTCGCGCCGCTTCGCCGGCGTGAGCTTCTTTGCCGGCAGGCGCTCGATGTCCTCGCGGGCCTGGTTGCCCTTCTCGATCTCTTGCGCGAGGAAGACCTCGTCGTCCTTGGTGAGCAGTGGGTACTGCCCGATGTCGGTGAGGTAGAGACGGACGAGATCTTCCTCGTCCCGCTCGACACGCTCCTTCGCCAACGGGGGGCCTTTCCAGGTGTGGCGGATGTGGTGGTCGGGTGACCTTCGGGTGAACGCCCGGTGATCGCCCTGATTGCGCTCTTGTGGACAACCAGGCTCTCACCCGTGTTGTTCCAGGTCAGGGGCGCATTTCGCCGCCGCTGCCCCCGTACCATAAAGGACCCGTCAAGTCGCGCTCTCCACAGGCCTGTGGGCGCCCGACGGCATCGCGATCCGGGTTCGTCGGGGTGGTGGGGGCCGATCAGCCTACCGGGCCAGCAGCCCCTGGACGTCCTCGAGCCCGAACCGGTCCTCGGCGAGCACCGCGGTGACGGCCCGGATCCCGGGGGCGTCCCGAACCGGCGAGGCCGCGGCCAGGTACGCCTCGAGCGCGTCGAGGTGGCCGGCCGCGATGTCACCGGCCGCCGCGAGACGCTCCTTGGTCGCCGAGCTCCCCGCCGCGGCCTCGAGCGCGCGGGGCGCGTCGCCCCGCGGCAGGATCAGCGCGTCGGGCTCGTGGTCGCGGGTGTCGGGCAGGAGCGCGACGAGCGCCAGCGCGTGCTCACCGTGGTGTCGGCTCCGTCGCGAGAGCACGACCTTCACCTCGGGTTCGGGCGTCGTCGGCACCCACCCGCCGAGCAGCTCGAACAGTCGTCGCTCGGTCCAGACGAGCGCGCCGATGCACGCGGCGCTCTCGTCGATGGTCATGCCGGCCATCCGCGCAGCCTATGGCCCGTTCTGGAGAGTGCAGGGGCGAGCGGTGCGTACCCACGCGCGCCAGAACAGGAGCGGGGGTCAGCGGAGGTGGGCTTCGAGCTGGGCCTCGGCCGCCGCGTCGTCGGCGTCGGCACGCGCGCGGCCGGGACCGACCTCGGTGAGCACGATGCCGCCGAGGATGACGACGGCGCCCACCAGCTCGATCAGGCCGAGACGCTCGCCGTTGACGTACCCGGCGATCGCGGCGAACACCGGCTCCGAGAGCAGGATCAGCGCGGCGCGGCTCGGCGCGATCCGGCGCTGGCCCCAGAGCTGGAGCGACAGCGCGACCGACGAGCACGCGATACCGGTGAACGCAGCCGCGAACAGCGCGAGCGCGGTGAGCTCACCCGTGCCCTGCACCGCGGTGGGCGGCAGGCAGAGCAGCGCGACGACCGCCATCTGCGCGGTGGTGAACGGGATCGTGTGGAGCCGGTTGGCGTACGCGCCCTGGTACACGATCCAGACCGCGAACAGCGCGGCGCACGCGAGCGTCCAGAGCTCGCCCTGCCCGAACCCGAGATCGGCCCCCGTGAGGAGGAACAGCCCGACGGTGGCGACGACGATCCCGGCCATCACCCACGGTGACGGCCAGCGTCGGCGCACGGCCGCCTCCACGAACGGCGTGAAGCACACGTAGAGGCCCGTGATGAATGCCGACGTCGACGGCGACGTGTACTGGAGACCGATGGTCTGCGTCGCATACCCGCCGAACAACAGGATGCCGGCGATCGAGCCGACCCGCGCGAGGAGCCGCCGGTCCTCCCCCTTCGAGCGGGCGATCGCGAACGCGAACGGTCCGAGCGCGACGACCGCGATCACGAAGCGCAGCAGCAGGTACGCGAACGGCGTGATGTCGTCGAGTGCGTTCGCGACCAGGGGGAACGTGACACCGAACAGCAGGGCCGCGAGCACCAGCGAGCCCTCCGCGGCGTACCGCGAGGTGAACCCCTTCACCTGGTGCCCCTCAGCCGGGCCAGCGGTTCGTGATCGGCAGTCGTCGGTCCTTGCCGAACGCCTTCGGCGACACCCGCACTCCGGGCGCTGCCTGGCGACGCTTGTACTCGTTCCGGTCGATCATGCGCACCACGCGCCGCACGATCTCGCCGTCGTGGCCGTCGGCCTCGAGCTCTGCGGCCGACTTGTCGTCCTCGACGTAGCCCTCGATGATCGGGTCGAGGACCTCGTACGGTGGCAACGAGTCGGTGTCGAGCTGATCGGGGCGAAGCTCCGCGCTGGGAGGCTTCTCGATCACCGCCGAGGGGACGAGCTCACGGCCCGCGCGCGCGTTGCGGTCGACGCACAGCTCGTAGACGAGCGTCTTCGGCACGTCCTTGAGCACCGCGAAGCCACCGGCCATGTCGCCGTACAGCGTGGCGTACCCCACCGCCATCTCGCTCTTGTTGCCGGTCGTCAGGACGATCCAGCCGAACTTGTTGGACAGCGTCATGAGGATCGTGCCGCGGATGCGCGCCTGGAGGTTCTCCTCGGCGAGCCCGGGCTCGGTCCCGGCGAACGGCTCCGCCAGCATCTCGAGGTACGCGTGATGTGCCGGCTCGATCGGCACGGTGAAGGCGCGGATCCCCAGGTTCGCGGCGAGCGCCTCGCTGTCGCTCACGCTGCCGTCGCTCGAGTAGCGCGACGGCATCATCACCCCGGTGACGTGTTCGGGACCGAGCGCGTCGACCGCGACGGCCGCGACCAGCGACGAGTCGACGCCGCCCGAGAGCCCGATCACGACGTCGGTGAACCCGTTCTTCGTGACGTAGTCGCGCGTGCCGAGCACGAGTGCCTCGTACACCTCGTGGACCGGTGTGAGGAGCGGCGTGAGCGGGACGGACGCCAGCGGTGCGACCGGCTCGGGCCGGGTGACCTCGACCTCGGGAAGCGCCATGCTGCGCACTCGTCCACGCGGGTCGAGCGCTCGACGACGGAACGCCGGCCGGACCTCGACGTCGACGAGCATCAGGTCCTCGGTGAACTGCGGTGCCCGCGCCACCAGGTGCCCGCCCTCGTCGAAGAGCATCGACGCGCCGTCGAAGACGAGCTCGTCCTGACCGCCGACGAGGTTGACGTAGAGCATGGGGACGCTCGCATCGGCGGCACGGGTCGCGAGCATCGTCTCGCGCTCGTGGACGCGGCCCGCGTAGTAGGGCGAACCGCTGATGTTGACGACGAGCTCGGCGCCCCCCGCCGCCTGCGTGAGCATGGGGCCGGTCGAGCTCCAGATGTCCTCACAGATCGTGAGCGCGACCTTGACGCCACCGATCACGAACAGCGGACCGTCGGCCTTCCACGGCTCGAAGTAGCGCTCTTCGTCGAACACCGCGTAGTTCGGCAGCAGGTGCTTGCGGTAGGTCCCGAGCACCCGCCCCTGCCCACACACGGCAACCGCGTTGTAGAGGTCGCCGTCGGGTTCGGGGTATCCGATCATCGCGGCGGCACGCCCGGTACGAGCGGCGATCTTGTCGAGGGTCTCGACCGCCTGCGCGACGAACGCCGGGCGCAGGAGGAGGTCCTCGGGCGGATACCCCGTGATCGCCAGCTCCGGGAAGGCCACCAGGTCGGCCCCGGCGTCTTCGGCGCGTTCGTAGGTCTCGAGGATGCGCGCCGCGTTGCCGTCGAGGTCGCCGACGACGAGGTTCAACTGGGCCGCGGCGAGGCGGACACGGGGCATCTCTTCAGGATACGACCCGACCACGGTCACCGACCCGGTGGGCTCGTTTGGCGCGACACTCCGTGACCGTGGATGCCTTGGCCGTGCTCGACGACCCGGTCGTTGCGGACGCCATCGACGCTTCGGCGGACGCGGCGCTCGCTCGTGCCGGACTGGAGCGCATCATCGAGGTGCACCCGGAGATCGCGACGTCCGTGCGCGACGACCCGACCATGCGCTCCGGGATCATCGCGGTGGCATGCGCGTCGCGCTCGCTGACGAGCGCCATCGTCAACGACCGCACGCTGCTCGAGGTCTTCCGGAACGGCGGCGATCTCGTGGTCGAGCACACCCTCGACGACGACCGGGAGGCGATGGCGAAGCGCGTCGCCGCGGACGACGATCCGCCCCGCGCCCTGCGACGCGCGAAGCGTCTCGAGTACCTGCGCATCGCGGTCCGCGACCTGTTGGGGCTGGCCGACCTTCCCGCGGTCGGACGAGAGCTCGCGGCACTCGCCCAGGCCTGCCTGGAGACGGCGCTCGACATCACCGCCCCGCAGACGGCGTTCGCGATCATCGGCATGGGGAAGCTCGGTGGCAACGAGCTGAACTACGCGAGCGACGTCGACGTGATCTTCGTGCACGGCGGCGACAGCAACGAAGCCGACCGCGTCGCTCGCGGGTTGCTCTCGACGATGACGACCCCGACCCCCGACGGAATCGTGTTCCGCACCGATCCCGATCTGCGACCTGAAGGTCGCGCGGGCGCGCTGACACGCAACCTCGACTCGTATCGCACCTGGTACGAGCGTTGGGCACGCCAGTGGGAGTTCCAGGCACTGATCAAGGCGCGGCCGGTCGCCGGCGACGAATCGCTCGGCGACCAGTTCCTCGCGCTGACGCGACCGTTCGTCTGGCCCGACCGCCTCGACCCGGAAGCGATCCGCGAGGTACGCACGATGAAGGCGCGCGCCGAGGCCGAGCTCCAGAAGAAGGGACTGACCGACCGGGAGCTCAAGCGGGGCCGCGGCGGCATCCGCGACGTGGAGTTCGCGGTGCAGCTCCTCCAGCTCGTGCACGGGCGGCACGACGACACCGTCCGGTCTCGCACCACGCTCGACGCGCTCGATGAGCTCGCGTCGGGAGGCTACGTCGAGCGCGCCGACGCCGATCGACTCGCGGACGCCTACCGGTTTCTCCGCACGGTGGAGCACCGGCTCCAGCTCTGGGACGAGCAGCAAACGCACACGCTCCCCGCGGATCGCGACGCGCTGGTGCGTCTCGCCCGCGTGGTCGGCTACCGCGACAGCGCCGACGCGACCGCGCTGGAGCAGTTCGAAGCCGCTCAGCGCGGCCACCAGGCCGCGGTGCGCTCGATCCACGAGCGGCTCTTCTTCGCCCCGATCCTCGACACGCTGGCGGGAGCGGGCCCCCTCCCCGAGGAGGCCGCTCGCGAACGGCTCGCGGCGTTCGGCTTCGTCGACACCGAGCAGACGCGCGCGGCACTCCTCGAGCTGATGCACGGGCTCTCCCGGAGCTCCCGCATCATGAAGCAGCTGCTCCCGCTGATCCTCGATTGGCTCACCGCCTCCCCCGACCCCGACCTCGGGCTGCTCCAGCTCCGCAAGCTGGCCGAGGGCCCGACACGCACGGCCGCGCTCGCGACCACGTTCCGCGACATGCCCGGGGCAGCGGAGCGCGTGTGTCGAGTGCTCGCTTCGAGCCGGGTCGTGGGCGATGCGCTGCTCCGGCAGCCCGAGGTCGTGGAGCTCCTGGGCGACGACGAGTGGCTCGTGCGCGAGCGGTCGGCCCAAGAGCTCCGCGAGGCCGCGCTCGAGACCCTCCAGTGGCGCGCCGATCGCGCCGGGCGCCGGGCCGGTCTCCGTCGGTTCAAACGCCGGGAGCTGCTCCGCATCGGGGCGCGTGACGTGCTCGGGCTCGCGCCGGTCGAGGTGACCGAGCGCGAGCTCGCGGACCTTGCCGACGCATCGATCGAGGCTGCGTTGCAGACGCTCGACCGCGCGGGCCCGTCGGTGCCGTTCAGCGTGATCGGCATGGGCCGCCTCGGCGGGCACGAGCTGTCGTACGCCTCCGACGTCGACGTGCTCTTCGTCTACGACGGCGAGACCGCGTCGGAGTTCGAGCAGGCCGAGCACACGGCGACCGCACTGCTCCGGGAGATCGGCGCCACGACGGCGGAGGGCCAGACGTTCGAGATCGACGCGCGACTCCGCCCCGAGGGGAAGAACGGACCGCTCGCGCGCTCACTCGACGGCTACCGCCAGTACTACGAGCGTTGGGTCCACCCATGGGAGCTCCAATCGCTCCTGCGGGCGCGCCCTGTCGCCGGTGATCCCGCGGTCGGAGCCGCGTTCATGGCGATGATCGAGTCGTTCGTGTTCCGCGAGCCGTTCCCCGAAGACGACGCGCGCGAGATCCGCCGCATCAAGGCGCGCGTCGAGCGGGAGCGTATTCCGGCGGGCGAGGATCCGGAGTTCCACCTCAAGCTCGGCAAGGGCGGGCTGACCGACATCGAGTTCACGGTGCAGCTCCTCCAGCTCGAGCACGGTGCGCGGCATCCCGAGATCCGCGAGCCGGCGACGACGAACGCGATCGCACGCCTTGCGACCGCGGGGCTGCTCGACGGCGACGACGCCGAGATCCTGCGCGCCGCCTACGTGTTCTGCGAGCGCGCTCGCAACGCGCGCTTCCTCGTGACGGGCAGGGCCGGTGACGCCCTCCCGGGAGGGGCCGACGGTCGACGGCTCGCGCGCCTCCTCGGCGACGTGCACCGATCGGAGGCCGAGCTCCGCGACGACTACCGCCGGCTCACCCGCCGGGCGCGCAAGGTGATGGAGCGCCTCTTCTACGGCAACGCCTGAGCAACATCGTCTGACCCGGCACGGCGGGCGTGCGGTTGCCCTTCGCTCGCCGTCACGTACCATTGGTCACTTCTGCCACACCTCTTCTCCCCTCGCCGCACGAGCCGACGTTTCGCGCTCGCCGCCGTCGTCCTCGGCGTCGTCGCGGCCGCGGCCTGCGTCCCGGTCACACCGGCGCCGCCTCCGCCTCCGCCTCCGCCGCTGCCGCTGCCGACGCAGGCCTGCGCGCCCGCGACGCCGGAGTCCGCGAGCGCGTACCAGTCGGCCTTCGACAACCTGCGCAACGCCGGGACCGAGTGGGCCTCGGCCGACGGCGCGGTGCCGGTGCCGCTGCCCGACGGCCGCGTGGTCTGGCTGTTCGGCGACACCTACATCGGCACGGTCTACGCCGACGGCTCGATCCTCCCCAACGACCACCTCGTCAACAACAGCTTCGTCGTGCAGTCGGGCCGCTGCTTCACGCCCCTCATGGGCGGTGCCCAGCGCGCCCGCACCGACCTGATCCCCGATCCCGCGCCGAACCAGTGGTACTGGCCGGCCTCCGGGGTCGTCAGCGGCAACGCCCTCTTCGTCTTCATGTGGCGCATCGAGAATGATGGGGGAGCGCTCGGGTTCCACGTGCTCGACATGCGCATGGCCGTGTTCTCGTTGCCGAACCTGACGCTCCAGAGCATCGGCCCGGCGCCGATCCCGGCGAGCCCCGACCGACCGTACGGAGCGGCGGCGTTCGGTGACGCGACGAGTGGGTACCTCTACCTCTATGGCGCCAACAGCCTCGGCCCCTCGAACGGAGTGGACGAGCCCGAGCAGCGCAACTTCGTCGCCCGCGCCCCACTCAACGCGTTCACGTTCCCGGACACATGGACGTACTGGGACGGGATCGGCTGGAGCGCGAGCAGCGCGGCGGCGACCCCGATGACCTTCGCGAGCACCCCTCCCTTCGCATTCCCGCCGAGCACATATCCGATCGACGGGCCGGCAGCCCCGCTCAACGTGTCACCGGCCCCGGCGGGCGCAGTCGGCTACAGCTACCTCGGCACCGCGAAGCTGCTCGACGCGCTCTCGGCCGACGTCTCGGTCTTCACCGCGCCGACTCCCAACGGCCCGTGGACGTACAGGGCCAAGGTCGCGGACACCGTCTTCCCGGGCCTCTCCACGTACGGCGCCGCGACGCACATGTCGTTGCCGGGCACGACGAGCCCGATCGTCGTGTTCAGCACGAACGATTCACCGTTCGACAGCGGGAGCATCCCTCTGAGCATCCAGTCGTACGGCCCGCGTTTCGTGGCACCGCTCATGGGCTCGCTGCCCTAGCGCGACGGTGCCCCGGCACGAGGCCGGGGGGGGGGGGCCACCGCGTCGACGTCCGATCGGGGGAGATCAGATGTCGTAGTACATGTAGAACTCGTAGGGGTGCGGGCGGAGCCGCATCGCGTCGATCTCCGTCTCCCGCTTGTACGAGATCCAGGTGTCGATGACGTCCTGGGTGAACACGCCTCCCGTGGTCAGGAAGTCGTGGTCGGCCTCCAGGGCCTCGAGCGCCTCGTCGAGCGAGCCCGGCACCTGCGGCACCTTGGCCAGCTCCTCGGCCGGCAGGTCGTAGAGGTCGCGGTCGACCGGGTCGGGCGGCTCGATCTTGTTCGCGATGCCGTCGAGCCCGGCCATGAGCATCGCACCGAACGCGAGGTACGGGTTGCACGACGGGTCGGGGCAGCGGAACTCGAGCCGCTTCGCCTTCGGGCTCTTCGAGAAGAGCGGGATGCGCACCGACGCCGAGCGGTTCCGGGCGGAGTACACGAGGTTGACGGGCGCCTCGTAACCCGGCACGAGCCGCTTGTATGAGTTCGTCGTCGGGTTCGTGAACGCGATCACCGCGGGCGCGTGCTTCAACAGACCGCCGATGTACCAGCGGCCCAGGTCGGAGAACCCGCCGTAGCCCTTCTCGTCGAAGAAGAGCGGCTCGCCGCCCTTCCACAGCGACATGTGCACGTGCATCCCGGAGCCGTTGTCCTGGAAGATCGGCTTCGGCATGAAGGTGACCGACTTGCCGCGCTCCCACGCGACGTTCTTGACCACGTACTTGTAGAGCATGAGCTTGTCGGCCATCGTCGTCATCTCGTCGAAGCGCATGTCGATCTCGGCCTGGCCGGCGGTGCCGACCTCGTGGTGCTGCACCTCGATCTCGATCCCGACGGCTTCCAGCTGCTTCACCATCTCCGACCGGAGATCCTGGTAGCTGTCCATCGGCGGGACGGGGAAGTAGCCCTCCTTGTAGCGCGGCTTGTAGCCACGGTTCGGCGAGCCGTCGAGGTTGAACTCGCTGCCCGAGTTCCACACGCCCTCGGACGAGTCGAGGAAGTAGTACCCCGAGTACTGCGTCTGGTCGAAGCGGACCTGGTCGAAGATGTAGAACTCGGCCTCCGGCCCGAAGTACGCGGTGTCGGCGATCCCCGTGCCCTTCAGGTACTCCTGCGCCTTCTTCAGCACGAAGCGCGGGTCGCGGGTGTACGACTCGCCCGTGACGGGGTCGCGTACGAAGCAGTTGACGTTGATCGTCGGGTGCTCGCGGAACGGGTCGATCACCGCGGTGTTGGCGTCGGGGATCAGGAGCATGTCCGACTCCTGGATCTCCTGGAACCCACGGATCGAC